>JABCZY010000015.1 GCA_013289395.1 Bacteroidota bacterium | reverse complement strand
TGTTTCCTGGATGGACCGTTGAATACCACCCCAACGGGTTGTTGGTGCAACAAGGGTTCCGTCGCTGTTAATACCGTCAGATACTCTTAACCCTTTTGAATCTGTCGCCCCGGGATAGTCATAATTATAAGGTCCTTTTAATTGCGGATAGAAACCTAAGTTCAGAACAGGTAGGTTAAGCGGTGTACCGGTAGGAGATTGCTCGTTCGGAAAAACCTCTGTTTGCAACACCATACGCGAAAAGTTATTCGACATCATTGCAGTTGTTAAGCTTGATGGTGTAAGCCCGCTGGTTTGTTGCTGTAACAAAGGATCGACAACATACCAGGCCACTTTTGCTCTGTTATATCCTGCTGCAGTGCTTGCCGTATCAATAGGTGAAGCCTCTGGAAATAGTGAAGCCTGGCCTTGCGGGATACTTGCTAAAGACCATGAATACGGTTGTGAAATATCAATAAAACTTTCACTTCCTTCAAAATTATCAATATAGGCATTACCTGTCTGGCCAATATATTTAGGGTGACCGGGTATCATAGCTGCAAACTCGGTACTCGACGTAAGTTCAGATGGGGCTTTTGTTCGTATAAATGGTAGTTTATCCACCAGATCAGTTAACAATGGAGCTTCAGTTTTAAAATCTTCATTTAACCCTAACATGGTATTTGAAACAGGTTCCTGTCCAATACTTACTATTTGCGTGAGTGGGTGTTCGGTATAGTTTACAACCGTTGCCCCAAGGTTAAAATCTTTGGACATCATATAATCAAAATGCTGACCGAAAAATGTCTTAGATTCAATGCTGAAGAGTGCATTGTTTTCCAATGATATTTGAATGGCTGTACCCGAGCTTAATAGGCCCTGGTTAAGAATTTTTACACGCCCTAAGGTATAGTCTACTGTGTAGTCAACATTTTCGGTAAGTTTTATTCCACCAGCCGTTACAAGTACAGAACCCTGTGGAACGTTAAGTGCACCAAGGGAAATGTCGGAACTTACTGAAGACTGGAAGCTACCACGTATCCAATACCTGTCTAGGTTTGGTTCCTGTTGCGCAGCCACAAGCACCGAGTCATAAAGGGCAGGGAATAGGTAGGGCAGGCTTTGAGTAGCTGTATAACCGGCTTTTTTTAATTGTGTTCCTAAATACGAACCAAATGGTTCAACACTTGGAAATATAATATAACCATTGGCAGGATCGATAGTAATGCCGGCAGTAAAATCAAAAAGCCCATCAGGAACCCGATCACCTTCTGCATCTAATTTATCGAGCCCCATAACCTGCAGCAATTGTTTGGTGCTTAGTGAACCCGTTGGCAGGTAAGGAATATCAACACCTGTTGCAGGGTTTGAATACCATATGTTCAACATGAAATTCTGAGAATTTATCTGATATGAACCGAGTGCGTAAATATTTTTCATCATCAAATTCCACATAGGTACAGCGGGACTTACGTTGGTGCTCTTCAGCATTTTTACAATAAGTTCATTTGTTGTAGGTATTCCATCTGTTGAAAACTGGCCAACCTGGTATGTGCCACCGTTGTATGTATACTGGTATGCAACAGCAAGTACCTGATCATAGTTCAACGGTTGTTTTAAGGATATATAACCGAGCTTGGCATTCAACGTATATTCCGAAGGATTAAGCATTCTGGCGAGATCAATTTTTTCAAAATCGGTAACCTGTACAAGGTGTGCGCTTATAAGCCCGCTAACAGCACTTATGGGAGTTTTAACGCTTGGATAATTGTTTTCGAGCGTTACCGGGTTCAGGCTATTTATTGGGTTGTTTGGAGGATAGAAGCTTGTGCTGTTATACCCCGTGCTCATTTTTACATAACTAGGATGATCAGTAAAATTCGAATCACTTTCTCCCAGATCAGAAAGAGCAACAATATCGCGCGTGTTTTGTGTTGCTGTTGAAGTATTGGTTATCCAAACCTCAATTTTTGTAATAGTAACGCCTGAATTTATAATCGGCGGATTAACAAGTGAACTATCATAATGTTTCCTGAAGAATTGAGCCAGGAAATAGTGTTGATTGGCCATGTACTGATCAACCTTAACATTGAAGTTGCTGGTTTGTGCACCATTCTGAACGGTTAAGGTTTTCTTGTTGCCCTTCTCCTGCGCGTATACGGTGGTAGATGTTAGCCTACCAAATTGTAATTTGGTTTTTATACCAAATAAGCTCTGGCTACCTGTAATCAGTGTACCCGGCAAGTTAAAAGTTACGTTACCTGCATCGATGCTTTTTATAATATCATCTTCATGCCCGGTAAAGGCCAGCTTCATTTGGTTCTGGAAATCAAACGTTGCTTTTGTGTTGTAAGTAGTCGATAGTTTAAGCTTATCACCAATTTCACCCGTTACATTAAGCTGAATGTTCTCATCAAAATTGAATGTGGTTAAGCTGCGCTGTATAACGGGTAAGGCCGGGTTCTCTAATTTTGAATTGTTGAAACCAAATGTAAGTTCAGCTGATCCCTGTGGCCTTATGTTTACATAGGGTGTACCAAATATGTCCTGGAATAATTTACCTCCGATCTTAATAGGTGGTATAAGCTGGTTTTGTTTTTGTTCTTTAGTTGTGGTTTGAACTTTTTGTGCGAAGTAACTATGTTCGGCCTTCTGGTTCATGTATTCCATAAACTGATCAGAATCCATTTCAGTGGGAATACGGTAATCCATGTTTCCGATACGCTGGTATATTTCGTACTTGCCAGTCGCCGGATTATAAATAACATCAGTTTTAATGTTCGAAGGGTTTGAGAGCATCAGCCCGCCATCATGGTTATAAAGTGGCTGTCCATTACCTGACTCGTCAGTGAAAGGGAATGGAAGTTCGGGCGCGGGAGTTTCGTTTTGAGGCGGGGTATCGACTGCCATTTTAACCTTAAATGGTGCAATGAAGTTCCCGTTGCCTTTAGCCCATGTTTCATTGAACTGGAGCAAAAGCAGTGCCACTATTGCAAGAGGTATGTATTTTTTAAAGAATGTCAACCGGCTCTTATCTTAAAATAATAAAGAGTAAAAATGCTGCATCAAAGAGTCGTTTTATGTTGATTATTAACTAAAAAGGGGAACGAATTTAAAAATTTTTCAGTATCCTTTTCACGAGGTCCTCCAGAGATAAGGCTTCTCCTTCCTCACGAATGGTTTTTTCAATAGCTTTTTCGGCAATATTTCTCGCATATCCAAGCACTTCAAGTGCATTTAACGCCTCCTGTTTCAGTTTATTGTGAGGGCTTGTCAATATACCCGGGGTGCTGGCAAAGGATTCTTTACCCATCTTGTTCCTCAGGTCAACAATTATGCGTTGGGCCGACTTTTCACCAATCCCTTTAATTGCTTTCAGGCGGCTTACATCTCCGTTCACAATTGCTTGTTGTATCTCCGGTGGAGATAAAGAAGACAGCATCATGCGGGCTGTAACAGCACCAACTCCCGACACACTTATCAGGTCACGGAACATGGTACGCTCATCTTCATCGGCAAAGCCAAATAGCACATGGGCATCTTCCTTTACGCTTAGGTGGGCGTAAAGTTTGTATTTGCCACTATCGGGCATTTTGGTAAAGGTGTTCAGCGATATATTGAGCAGATAGCCTACACCGTTACAGTCCAACACTGCATAAGCAGGGTTCTTTTCTTTTATAATTCCTTCGAAATATGCGTACATAAATTAAAGGCATTAGGCCTTTACGTCCTAAAAATAAGGATTTTATTTGTTCCTCGACTGTGCGTCTACAACAGCAATAGTAACCATGTTCACAATTTCACGTACCGAGCAGCCTAATTGCAGAATATGTACAGGCTTTTTCATACCCAGCAGAACCGGCCCAATAGCTTCAAGGCCGCCCATTTCCTGCATTATTTTATATGCAATATTACCCGAAACAAGATTAGGGAATATCAATGTATTCACGTTCTTATCAACAAGGTCTGAAAATGGGAATTGTTCCTTTAACAATTGGTTATTCAAGGCAAAATTGGCCTGAATATCTCCATCAACTATCATACCCGGGTATTTTTGGTGCAAAATAGCTGTCGCTTTAGCCACTTTTTCAGGTATTTCTCCTTTTACCGATCCAAAGTTAGAATAAGAAAGCAGGGCTATACGAGGTGTAATATTGAATTGTTTTATGCTGTTGGCAGTTAATACAGTAATATCAACCAGGTCATCAACCGATGGATCAATATTCATAGTTGTATCAGCAAAGAACATAGGGCCATGCTTGGCCAGTAACATATACATACCGGCAACCCTTCTGGCATCGGGGTGTACACCAATGGTATCGAGTGCAGATTTGATAGGGTCGGCATATTTACGGGTAATGCCCGATATCATTGCGTCGGCCATACCTGTTTCCACCATCATAGCACCAAAGTAATTACGCTCACGCATCAGTTTACGCGATTCATATTGCGTATATCCTTTGCGTTTCTTCTTTTCATAAAGGGCATCACCGAAAAGATGTCGCTTAGGTTCCTCAGCCTTGGAACGAGGATCAATAATAGGAACCTCATCAAGATTGAGATTATATTCTGCAATTAACCGTTGAATTTTATCAATTGCGCCTAAGAGTATTGGTTTTGCAATACCTTCATCGCGCACTTGTTGTGCGGCTTTCAATATCTTGTAGTTATCTGCTTCGGCAAATACAACACGTTTAGGGTTGTTCTTCGCTTTCGATGTGATGCTCTTCAACAGATCATTATCAAGGCCAAGTCGGCGGATAAGCTCTTGTTTATAGCCTTCCCAGTCTTCGATATTACGTTGTGCCACACCCGATTCAATAGCAGCTTTTGCTACTGCAGGCGGCACGGTTGATATAAGTCTTGGGTCATTAGGCTTAGGTATAATATATTCCGGCCCGAAGCTCAGGTTGCGTGAGCCATAGGTAAGATTCACCGATTCAGGCACTGGTTCTTTTGCAAGCCCTGCAATGGCAAATACAGCCGCCATTTTCATCTCCTCATTTATTTGTTTGGCACGCACATCAAGCGCACCGCGGAAAATAAACGGAAAGCCTAACACATTATTAACCTGATTAGGATAGTCAGATCTGCCTGTTGCCATTATTACATCCTTACGTGCTGCAACAGCTTCTGGGTACGATATTTCTGGAGTAGGATTCGCCAATGCAAATACGATCGGGTTTTCTTTCATGCCCTGCAGCATATCTCCGGTTACCACATTACCTTTTGAAAGGCCTATGAACACATCAGCACCTTTCATGCCTTCAGCAAGGTCCTTGGCTTTTTTATCGCTTACAAAAAACAGTTTTTCTTCAGTCAGGTCCTTCCTGCTTTTATCAAGTAAGCCCTTACTATCGAACATCATAATGTTCTCTCTTTTGGCACCCACCTTAACATATAGCTTAGCGCAGGATATAGCCGAAGCGCCTGCACCGTTCACCACAATTTTTACCTCATCAATTTTTTTACCGGCTATTTCTATAGCATTGATAAGCGCTGCCGCCGATATAATAGCTGTACCATGCTGGTCGTCGTGCATCAGCGGAATATCTAGCTCTTCCTTCAGTCTTCTTTCTATTTCAAAACACTCAGGAGCCTTAATATCTTCAAGGTTAATGCCACCAAAGGTTGGCGCTATGGCCTTTACTGTTTGTATAAATAATTCCGGGTCCTTGGCATCAACTTCAATATCGAACACGTCAATATCAGCGAATATCTTGAACAATATTCCCTTTCCTTCCATTACGGGCTTCGATGCTTCCGGGCCAATATCACCCAGGCCAAGTACAGCAGTGCCATTGCTGATAACTGCTACCAGGTTACCTTTTATGGTATACTTATATACGTCTTCTTTATTTTCGGCTATTCTCAGGCAGGGTTCTGCAACACCCGGCGAGTAGGCCAATGACAGGTCACGTTGTGAGCTATGTGGTTTGGTAGGTATTACTTCTATTTTGCCGGGCCTTCCTTGTGAGTGATATTCGAGTGCGTCTTCAGTGCTTATAGTTGCCATAAAACTTGTCTTTGTTAGAGTAACAAATATAGCAAAGAAGTTCGGTTGCGCAAGTGAGAATTGGAGGGGCTTCGGGTCATATTTATTTACTTTTTTGGGCGTTCCCCTACGGGTCGGGCTTTACGTTACAACTCCTCGCCTCCTAAGGTCGGCTGTGGGGTTTCCACTGCAATCCCTAACGCAATCTAGGTCGGTTCGTCATTGCGAGGTACTAAGCAACCGCGTAGCGCTCACGAATTCATTAATAAAATGAGTAGAGTATATGAGTAATCTTACCAACTTGCTATGCATTGCCCCACCTCATTTCCTCCCCTAAAAGGGAGGATGTCTCTTTTCTCTATATGTCATACCTACTCCTTACCCCTTATTCCTTACTCCTAAATCTATTGATAAATACAATAAATAACAATGAAACCAATTGCTAAAATTCATTGCTAATAATTTCATTACTAATTGAAATTCAATTGATTATATCCATTTTTCATTGCTAAAATTCTTTCGTGTCAAAAAGGCAGAAAAATTAAAAAGCCTAAGAGGTTTTCTGAGGCTTTTACATATATAGAATTAATTACAATTCCTAAAAATCCAAACTCAGGGAGAAGTAGGTAACAGGAGTTTTGGCGATGGTGCCATTGCTTATACCCCATGCATCGTCGAAGCGAATAAAGTAACCGAAAATGCGTGTGCGCAAACCATAACCCATACCTTCTACAAAAGGATCTTGTAAGGTTGAGAGTGTAACCGTAATAGGATTGCCGGGTGTACTAACTACGGTTTCATTCAATGCATTTTCATTTGAATATGGTGTAGAGCCGGTCCATGCCGTGCCAGCATCAAAGAAACCTATAACCTGGAAGTTGTTAAAGAAGTCGGACTTGATAGGGCGGTTGAACAGGTAATGGAAAATAGGCCAGCGTATTTCACTGTTAAACACTACAAAATCATTTCCGTTACGAATGTTCTCCTGGAAACCGCGCATAGGCACTGCCAGGGTTTGGTATGCATAATTCTGGTTAGGTGAAACTGAAATGTTATTGTCAAATTGAGGGCCTATCCAGCCATCTTCGCCACCCATATAATAAAGTAGTTTTTGCTGACCAAGTGATGTACCACCTGCAATGCGGTTGGCCCATATCAGGTCGCGGCTTATTTTCTGGTAGTACCGGCCATCGAATCCGAAAATGTATGTGTTAGCATTAGGTATGCTTACATCTTTATAGTACTGTGCAAAAACTTTTGCTTTAAAACCATATTCAATATTTAATTCAACAGGCAAGGTAGCATCATACACGTATGCAATTTCTGCCTTGGGTATTACAGCGTACTTATTATCCTGTTGCAGGCTTGGTACATCGCTTGCCAGTTCAACTGTTTTTTGTTCTATTATAGATGCACTACCTTCAACACGTGCGACCTCACTGAATGGCCATTTTATAAGATAGGTAGCATCGTGTATGTAATCTTTTGCTGCGTAGCCATTCTCATCGGTGCTTAAAAGCGCTTCCCGGTGTAATATCAATTGCTTATCGAGCCGTTCGGAATTGTCGGAGTAACTTAAAAAATATTCATTGGTACTCAGGTCAACAGCCATACGCACACCACCATCCAGGCGGTAGTCTTCAAAAAGATCGGCAAGGCCCACACCAAGCGATGCACCAAAGCCCGGTTCCTGGTATTGCGGGTAACCAATATATGGTTGATAGCTTGTATTCGTAAAGCTGTTGCTTAACTGTGTAAGTACATATTCAGGGATAAAGCTTACATGGTAATCATTTCTCTCTAATACTTTTTTACGGGTATGGCTTGAATCGTGCTTAGCTGTATCGGTAACAGCAGGTTTTTTAATCAGCGGCTGTTGAACAGCAACGGGAGCAGGTTGTTGCACATACGTACTGGGTGGAGGGGTGAAAGGACGTATATTTTCATCGAACGAATAATCATTTATGTTAACGGGTATGTGTGCAGGGCTTATGGTTTTTACGCTGTCTGGTCGTTTTGTGTTTTGTGTGCTATCCTTTGGTGGACTGGTTATTGCAGGTTGTGGTAAAATGGCCGGTGGTATCCGTACCAATAGGTTTCTGGACGTATCATTTTTAGCAACCACCGCCAAGGAATCATCACGCTTTTTCTTCTTCATAGCTGCCAACTTCTCTGACATAAAGGTTGTATTGTAAAGTAAGGTAGGAGTAAAGGAACCCGGTGCGGAAGCAAGGGTGTCATTATACATCCAGTACTTTCCCTTGTAATATATTATCTGCGTATAATTCTGGCCGGTATTGGTAATATCCTGTTCCTTTATATTTCGTGCATAATCTGTTACAGGAAATGAATTGACGATATAACGGTAATGCGCAGCCGTATCAATAAAACTTATGGTACTATCAACATGCGCTATGTACCTGTTCCTGATTCCTGATTCATCGCTGAGATATGATACGTATCCGCCTACATAGGCCATAGGTGATGTTTCGTCAGCATCAGGCGTATTGGTTATTCTTCTCAGTATATTGGAATGTGTAGCATAATCGTATTCAAAAATGTCGGTGTGGGCTTGCATTTTTTTGTAATCTCCGCCAAGCCTCAGGGTATCATCGGGGCGGTTTGAACTGAAAATTATTTTACGCGAATGGTCTATAAAGCGTGGAGTAAGATCGTCATACACATCATGCGTTAATTGTTCAAATGCATTTGATGCGGCTGTAAAAAGATAGAGGTCGCTTTGCCCGTCCTGCACAGCCGACATTACAAATTTTGTTCCATCATCGGCATACGAGAAACTCAATATTTTAGAGAAGTTTACTATTCGTCGGCCTTCCAGCTTATGATCTGAAATGGTATAGGTATATAGCATAAGCTTACCCTTTTCTTCGAGTATTATGGAGAATAGTTGGCTGGTCGGGTGCCATGCCATTAATGGGTATGAGTAGTCGAGCACCCTGTTTATTTTATGCCCTTGCTTGAATAATTTTTTACGCTTATGAGTCTGTAGATCATATAACCACACTTTCATCTGGCCCATTTCATTGGTTGAGTACACAATGTATTTTCCATCAGGGCTTGCATGCAATTGGTAGTAGGTTCTACTATTTTTAGGCCTTTTAAGTAAAGGTGCAGCCTTAGGAATTACCAATGCGCTCTTATCTTTTTGGTACTCGGCAGTATAAAAACTCAGCCAGTCGGTAGTTAACCCTTTAAGGTTTGTACCTAACACAAATAAAAATGCACTTTCAATACTTCGGGTAGTACGGGCAAGGTACAGCACATTAGGCATAACAGTTTCCCCGTATGTCTGTGCAATGTAATTCCATAGAGAAACACCCGCATACGTTGCTTCCATGCCTGAAAGGTGATTGAACTTTTTATAATGGCCAGATTCAATACCGTCGCGTATGTTGTTATCAATTTCAGTGGTCCAACCATTTGCAACATAGTATACAAACCCTTGTTCAAACCATGGTGGAATATTTAATAATGCTGAACTGCGTAAAACATTGGTAACACTACCTCCATACATCATTTCATTGAACATTACCTGTGCTATACCAATGCGTATCTGTTCATTAAGTTTTTCATGATCGCCTTCAAAATAGAGTATCACTTTATGCCCAACTATCTTATTCGTACCACCTATGTTATACTGTTCTCCTGCTGAAAGCCCTATATTGCTTTGGGCGTATTCCGATTCCTTGTTATACACAATAAAATCAATACTGCTCTGTAACTGGTAGTCCATAAATTGCGATATCTGGGCAATGTCGCTTTTGGCTCTGTCGCCTACATAGCGGGCTATTTTATCGCCACCCATGTAGAAATAAACCTTATAGTTGCTGAAATCAAAATAGTTCCACAGAAATGGCTGGTACTGCACCCTGTTTTTACCAAATTGCATTTGCGAGCCCGAATAAAATTGCGAGGACGCAGAAAAATAGAGTGAGAAAATAAAAATTACCGTTAGGTAAAGGCTTCGTCTGCGTAACACTGGTCACCTATATTAGAATGCTAATTTAGTATTTTTGCGCTAAGTATTATATATATGATCAAACAAACAAGCTTCGTTTTTAACGTATTTAGCGAGAATACCTATATAATTTACCTCGAAACCGGTGAAGCTGCCATAATTGACCCTGGTAACAGTGATGTAGCAGAGAATAGGAAGCTTGCCGATTTCATATCTGATAACGGCCTCAAGCCTGTTTTATTACTAAATACGCATGCCCATATCGACCATGTGTTGGGCAACCATTTTGTGCATGAAAAATACGGGCTATCGCCTAAATTACATAAGGCTGACCTTCAAATACTTGACGCCCTGGTGTACTCGTCCCAGTTCTATGGTGTAAACGCAATTGCCTCGCCCAAACCGGATGCTTTTTTAGAAGAGGGAGATATTGTGAAACTGGGTAATGAAGAATTGGAAGTAATATTTGCCCCGGGCCATTCTCCCGGTAGTATTTGTTTCTATTCTGCAAAACATAAATTATTGTTTGGGGGCGATGTACTTTTCAGAGAGAGCATAGGCCGCACAGATTTACCGGGTGGCGATTTTGATACGCTGGCACACCATATACATACCAAACTTTTCAAATTACCTGATGATGTGGTTGTGTATTCAGGCCATGGCCCGGCTACAACTATTGGCCACGAAAAAATGCATAACCCCTTTGTGGGAGAAATGGCCAAAGGGTTTTAAATAAAAAACCCTCTCCGATATTCCGGAAAGGGTTTTTATGGGTTGGCCTTCCTTTATTAACTTTTAAAATACACCAAAGTTTATCCCTAACACATAAGGTGGTAACTCAGGAAGACCAGTTGCTGAACCGCTGACCGGCTTGAAAAGATTAGACAGGCGGTAATTGAAATATAATGCAACTCCATTCTTTGTTCCAAGTTTGAACTGCAATCCGTAGTCGGTAGACTTTATAAAAGAAAGGTTTCTGTCGATTGTTTTGGTTGATGAAGAACTTGCATTATCGCCATTCGAATAGTTATCCCAGGTTACATGGCGGTTCCAGAATATCCAATCGTAATAAAAGCCACCATCCAGGAAGAATTTTCCGAAATAAAACCGGTCGAACACTAAACCACCCAGGTTATTGAATGATAATTTTTCTGCATCGTGAATGATCGGATTGGGTAATACCTTGTCTGCATCTGGTTCCAGGAAAAAGTCGGTTGACTTGTAATACACATCCATTCCAATGCCGTTCCATTTGCAGAATTTATATCCGCCGCCATAGCCCCAATCAAATTCTCTCGACCTGCCGTATTTTACCCGTGCGCCTGCATGTTCAGGGCCTGCTACATAACCAAAGCCCATATATGCATCATTCATATGATGATTCATACTACCAGATGAAGTAGCAGTACTATCGTCATTATCGCTTTCCGTTGCATCGCCTTCCTGGCTAATTGTAGTACCGTCATCTGATTTAACTGCACCACCATCGGTTGCGTTTACATTTTTTACAGTCGGCGTTCCTTTGAAATTAACCACACCTCCATCACTGGCTTTTGCCGTAATTTTATTTACCGCCCAGGTTTTGATTACTCCACCATCACTGGCTGATGCAGTCACGGTATCAGCTTTTAACTCGGTTGTTTTTATAGAAGAACCATCAGAAGAAAGAGCATCAAATTTTGAAGCTGTTCCTGTTAGTTTTAATACGCTTGCATCTTTGGCAACAGCTGTAACAGAACCTGCATTCAGGTCAAGGTCTATATTACTTGCATCTGATTCCTTAATGTTTAATGCAGAAACTTTTAACGTGTTTTGCGATTTTACCACAGCAGCATCATGTGCTGAAATTGATTTAAGATCGTGGATCCGTACATCGCATGTAACGCCACTGTTGGAGCGTATCTTTAAAACACCGTCTTCAACTTTAGTAGTTATAAGTTTTATATCGCCTTTTGAATTAACCGTTATATCATCTGTATCAGACTGAATAAGGGTAACCGATCCGGCATCGCGTATATCAATGCCTGTAAATGTGCCCAGGTTTCTTTTCTCGCTGCTTTGAGCATGTAGCGCTACTGTTAGTGCAACCAGCGATGTAATGGAGATTAATGTTTTCATGATGTTGAAGTATTGATTTGCTTTATTTGACGTATGACGTACAGGGTATCTGAATAGTTACATCAATATGAACTATTTCTTATTGGAAATGTATAGCGGTTGTCGCCAAGGCTGATCTGGTAAGCAATTACCTTATCGGTGTCTTTGTCAATATAACGGTTCACGCCAATATTACGCTTAAAGAATTTTCTGATGCTCTTAACTGTATTTGATGCAAGTGTAAAAACTGATTTGTTTTTTTCTTCAGGTGCTCCATAATGTGAAACATACACAGGTGCTTGTTGAACATCAGTTTTGTGCACTGCTGTATCGGTATTCTTAACAGCAATATCATTTTTAATTTGAGGTTCAATTGAATCTTTCTTACTTATAGCGTTATTGATATGAACGGCAATAGCAGTGTTGCTATCTTGTTTGGTGATTTTTGCAACAGTGTTGTTATTATCGGTGTGCCTTACTGAATGATGTACGTGGTGAGTAAGATTTTTATTTACGTTCACATTACTCGCAGAATTATTTTGTGCAAGCGTGTTAGTCGCTGAATTGCTGATTGCAGGCTGTACCTGTTTGATAGTATCAACCGAATGATTTGTTGATACAATATTTACTGCAGGCTGATCGATACCTTTATTTAGAAGAAAATATGCACCAACAAGCAAGGCAACAGATGCCGCAGCAGACCAATAATACCATACTGCAGGGCGCTTGCGCGAAATTCTCTTTAATGATTCTTTATCCTCAAAAACAATTGCCTCAGGAACAAGTTTCGTTTTACGGTATGTAGCTAATTCTCTTTCATATTTTGGGTTCTGTTTTGTGAATGTTAAAAGCTCTTCAGTTAATGAAGCGCTTAACGAGCCCTCAACATATTCTATAGCAATATCATCAAAGCTTGCCGCAGTTACACTCGCAGCCGATCTCTTTAATGATTCCTTATTTTCAAATTTTATCTCCTCTATGTCTGTTAACGAAACCGATTCAAAACTTTCAAACTCATGTTTCAGTTCAGGGTGGCGTGCAAGAAAATCCATAAGCTCCTTTGTCGTAGCCTCGTCAAGCCTTCCCTCGTGGTAATCGAGGAAGTATGCTTCGTAGTTATATTCGCTTATGTTGTTCATTATATTACTGCTTCAATTGAGCCTATATAGCTCTTTAAAAATTTCCTTGCCCTGAAAATATACACCTTAACCTGCGATTCATTCAAGCCTGTTATCTCTCCAATTTCATCATATGCGTATCCTTCATAATCTCTGAGCATAATAACAGTACGCTGCAGTTCAGGTAGTTTATTCAGTGCTTCATTCAGTACTTCTTTTGCGTCGCTGTATGTTTTGGTATGGCTCACCGCAAACAAATGCGATTCTTCTAAGCGCTCCTGTTTCTTATCTCTTCTGACACTGTCAATAAACGTACGGTAGGCAGTAGTGAACATATAACTCTTGGCATTGGTACTTTCCACATCGTTTACTTTCAACCACAATTTTTCATAGGTATCCTGTACAATGTCCTTGGCCTTGTGGACATCCTTTACATTCTTTAGTATAAAACGGTACAGGTTATCTGCGTAAAGATCGACACACCCGTTAAACTCGTCAACTGTCATGAATACCGTAATTTTTTATAATACTAAGCTAGCAATTTGTCGTAAGACGAATAAAGTTACGGGAAAGTTACAAGGAGGTCCTCAATAATTATACAAATTATTGAAAATCAATCCATTAAATCTGATAGTCTTATTTTTTAGTGAAATAATTAAAGCCTATTTTTAAACCAATAACCGGAGTGTAATTGACTACACTTGCTTTATATGTACCAACATAAGGCATATACTCGCGGCCGCCAAATCCTCCACTATAAGTATTAGAAATTACAGTATAATCTCTATCCCTTACATGTACTCCGAATCCAAAGAAGAAATCAGCATGTATCACATTTGGTATACTCAATTCATTTAATTCATATCCGCGTAATAGGTCAATTCCAAATACAGTGGTCTTTTCATTCATAGTATAATTATCTACCACCTCATCTTGTACAACTTCATCATAAAAGCTTACGTTATTAAAATATTCTGGTTTATATTCAAGTTGAATAGCCCAGTAATGGTTTAGTTTTTTAGCCTCATAATACTTAAAATATAATTTAAATGCCGCTCCACTATATACCGTACCCGGGTTAGTATATTGTCCAGCTGCAAGGGGGTTTACTGCAAATAGATGGCTTGGAATAACTATCCCTCCATATAAACCAATTGAATATCTGTCCCATGCACACTCAATACTAATATTGGGCTGGTTGAGAATATATTGCATGCCGTCTGTTGAAATTGAAATGACTTTGCAACCAACGGAATCTTTGTCGGTTTGCGGTGTATTACCTTGTCCCTGAGATATGCCATAAATGCACGAAAGGAGGAATGCGATTGTAAGGAGAGTATATTTCATGTGTGGTGTGGTTTATGAAATAACGAATGGAGCCAGATCTTATTACAAATATAAAAAAATAATCAGATATAAACCAGCCGTTTAGACTATGAAGCCTGCCTATCGTCCCCTGAAAGTGTGGAATGAAACTGGCTTTTTGCCGTCACATAGTGACGTTGTAGATTGCCAAGCGTTTCAGCAGTTGGGTGTATAATGGCATTGGCAACGGCATGCCATGCTTCCCAGCCTTGTATGGTACCTTGTTTTGAATATTGTAATGGTACTTTTAATTCATGTTCGTCAAATAAGCCAAAGCGTTGTTCCATGCCCCATGCCCATTCCAGGTTATTTACCATCGACCATAAAAGGATTCCCTTAACGGGTATGCCCTCTTTCATGGCTTCAAAAATATAGCGCACTGTTTCCATACTCAGGTATGGTCTCATCTGGTCGCGGGTTTCAGAAAAACCAAATTCAGAAATAAATATTTCCTTATTCGGGTACTGAGCATGCATTTTCTTCAAATTCTCTAAAATGCCCATAGGGTAAACATCGCTGAAGTAAGGATGTTCGCCATACAATTTATTTGTGCGGCTGAAATTCGGAACCGACATTCTGAAATAATACTGCAGTGCAAGGAAATCGGTATGCTCACCTTTTCGCTCAAATTTATTCGCAATGCCGGAGTTGATGATAGAATGAGCTACATCGCCCAGCAAGCCATCGAAGTAAGGC
Organism: Bacteroidota bacterium; assembly: GCA_013289395.1. Classification (GTDB taxonomy): domain Bacteria; phylum Bacteroidota; class Bacteroidia; order JABEUT01; family JABEUT01; genus JABEUT01. Next base: position 16,691 of record JABCZY010000015.1, on the reverse strand, counting down.
CATGCATGAGCCACACCAACCTTTGGGCTGGGGTTACCCATTTTCCAAAGCGCTTCTTTAATACAGTTATAGGTAATATCATGTGCTTCAACCAATCGGTTAAGCACTTTCATAATAAGGTCAAGGCGACCTTTTTTATAAGGAGGAAATACGCCACCAAGGTAACCTGGAAGCAATACACTTTCAGGTTCATTTACTGATAAAAAATATTGAACCAGGCCAGTAGCAATAATTTTATCGCAGAATTTTTTATCAAAACTTTCTTCCGTCAACACCTTTTTTATCCAGGTTTCATCGGCCAGAAAACTTACTACCTTCTCTACGTAAAACCGATAATGTCTAATTACATGAGGGTTTTCCCAACCACCGGCTTCAATTTTTCCATCGGCGGCTGTTTTAAGCAAAAAACATGGCATGGGCCAATGGTAAATAGTAAGCATCGGTTCCTGCCCATCGGCTTTAATATGGGCAAGTATCTTAACATATTCAGCCATTAATGCTGAATTGAACTCACCTTCTTTAGGACAAAGGCGGCCGAAGTCGAGTGAGAAACGGAACATATTCTGCCCGATTTCCTTTGAACGTGTGGTATATAATTTTTTATGCTCAAAAAAATGCGGAAGGTCTTCCTTAACCTGTTTGGTCTGTATACCTGATTCTTTACCTTCAAGGTTCCTTAGTAGTTCATGTTCCCAGTCGTTAGTAACCAGGGGCTCGCCGTTCTCATCATATGTAAAAGGTTCCGATTGAAAATCGGAAGTTGCAGTACCTACAAACTCAATTCGTTTGCGCTGTAATAATTCAAGAATTTCGGGAGAAGAAAAATCAAAATCGTGAGATGCATTTTCCCCGGAGAAGATAAATTTTCTTTCCATAACAGAAATGATAAAAATCTATGATTCAAACAAAGATAGCAGAATAGTCCAATTATGCAATGTTAAGTTTTCAACTAAAGGCAAAATTTAACATTGCAGGATAATTTTTATGTATTGAATGAATTCAGTACATTTGAAGGAGTAAATCCACATGCAACCACTCAAGCAGATATTATTTGGGTTTTCATTTTTCGTTGTATCTATTGCTAATGCAGCAAATACAAAGGATACATTACGTAATAAAGCCTATGAAGATAACTCGTTTCGAGATAAATTTCTCTCCATTTCGTTTAGCCCAATGCCTGGGCTTTTTAATGAGAACCTGGTATATGTTGAATATGGACTAAATTCAAATTTCAACATTGGAATTGCGGCAGGGAATATTCACCCGGGTTTCTGGGCTGCATCTTATTTGTCAATGCCAAGTGGTTTACTGCCGGCAACTATATTTACCGGGTATGGAGGCAGGCTATATGGAAAATATTACCTTAATGTCAATAATGATCGTAGGTCGTATATTTCTGTTCAATTTGTTTACAAAAAAATGAGTTATAACAATGTCACTTTCAGTTCACAGGATCCATCTCAATACTATGAGGAATACGATGATTATGTATTACAGAATGGTAAAGAGACAGTAAGTGGTTTAGATATATTATTTGGTTGGGAGTTCTCTTGCATTCACAACCGATTATTTTTTGATATATTCACCGGTATTGGAGTAAGAGATAGAGTATACCAGGAGACGATAGTAAGTTCCTATAGACAAAACCAGAACACAGGTCAGATTCTTAGTTATCCACCTTTTCCTCCCTCGGTCTACACGTACAATATAAAGTATGTAACGCCGGTAACAGGCATTAAAATCGGGTTCAATATTTTTAAGAAGTAATAACGGAAATAGCTCTTATTTTCCGCTCGCCTTTTTAATGGTAACCCTTTGTTTGCCTTTAAATGCAACCACAAAAGCATCTTTATAGCCTTTATCCCGCAATTTGCTTTGCAGGTCAACTGCATCTTTCAGCTCAGTGAATTTGCCAGCCGTGTATTTATATGCTTTATCTACCACATAAAAATCAACATCAGGCAGATCAGTAAATCGCTTATCTGTTTTTGGTAATTCATGATCTGATAAGGCAAATTGCACCTTGTAATAAACGGTGCTTGTATCTGCAGCTATAGCCTTTTTATGCGGTGGCTCCGTTTTTTTAACCGCTACAGTATCGACATGCTTTTTAGGAGGAGTAACTGAATCGGTTACTTTTTTGTGAGGCGGTTCAACTTTTTTAATTGATGTAGTATCAATATGTTTTTTAGGCGGAGTAATAATTGTGTCCGCACTTTTTTTAGCAGGTATAACGGTATCGGGGTGAAGGCCTTTTACAGCATCCTTCATTTTATTCACCTGGGTGCTGGTAGTGTCTTTATACTTTGGTGGCTGAGGTATTCTTCTATGCCAGCCTGTATCAGGGTTAGTATGTATTATTTTAGGTTTTACAGTGTCTTTAGGTACATTATGTTTGATCTCAACATGGGTGGTAGATGTATCTTTTATAACCCTGTTGGCAGCGGTATCAACAACCGTAGTAGTAGTATCGGCGGTTTGTATTACGTATTCTTTAAAGTTGTATGATTTAGGGTCGTATGATGAATTTTCTTTCTCAGATTTGTATTGTTCAAAGGCCAGGAATATTGATTTAGCAATTTCATCTTCTCCTTTTTGTGAACCCATAAATTTCTCCTCATCAGGATTCGTAAGAAAACCTATCTCAGTAAGTAAACTCGGCATAGCTGTTTTCCAAAGCACCAGGAACCCCGCCTGCTTTACGCCATTTTCTTTACGTTTTTCAACATGGCCATATTCTTCTTGTATTTTGGCAGATAGATCAAGGCTTTGTGTAAGGTACAGGTTCTGGTACATATTGAAAATAATATTGGCCTCCTTTGAGTTCGGGTCGAATCCGGCATAGGTGGTTTTATAATCCTTCTCAAATAATATAGCGGAGTTCTCCTGCTTCTCTACTTCTAGGTTCCCGCCTGACTTGCGCTCAGCCATAACATAGGTTGCTGAACCGTTGGCATCATGATTAGGCGATGCATTTAAGTGAATACAGATAAACACATCAGCATGGTTCTTGTTGGCTATATCGGCCCGTTCATTGAGCGGTACAAAAATATCGGTGGTACGGGTATATACTACTTTCACATTTTTATCGTTATCCTCAAGATAATGACCCAGTTTAAGCGATACCGCCAAGGCAATGTTCTTTTCCTTGAATTTTTCTCCGTGGCAACCCGGATCTTTTCCGCCGTGCCCGGGGTCAATAACTATAACCCATTGCTTTTTACCATCTTGGCTACGCGGTGGTTTAAAACCCAATGTGAGCAAAGCCGTGCAAAAAATGAATATGTAAGTGGCCTTTTTATACATCAGAAACCGTAATTTTGTCGCACTTTAGACAAAAATATAACATAGAATTGCGCCATTTCGGGCTTTTTATTCTTTTTCTTCTCTTTGGCTTGTTAATAACGCGCTCATCTTCAGGCTCTGTGCTTGTAAATAACCACGTGGTTTCTGACACTATTCCCGATACTGCTAAAGCCAAGAAACAGGACTCAGCCAAGGTAAAGCACAAAAAGAAACCACCTCTGGATGCTAAAGTTGATTACCGTGCACGTGACTCGATAAGGCTCGATGCCAAAATACGTAAGGTTTACCTGTATGGTGATGCTGATGTGAAATACGAAAATCTGGAACTAAAGGCTGCCTATATTGATATATTACTTGATAGTAATATTGCCTATGCGGTAGGAATAAAAGACAGTGGAAAAATAATAGGCCGGCCCGAATTCCACCAGGGTAGTGATGTGTTTCATGCCGATGAGATACGTTATAATTTTAAAACTAAAAAAGGCCGGATAAATAATATTGATACCAAAGAAGGCGAAGGTTACATACATGGAGCTATTGTAAAAAAGGACAGCAGCAATGTGTATTACATGAAAAACGGACGCTATACTACGTGCAGCGAAGAAACAGATCCCCACTTTTTTATAGCAGCATATAAGTTGAAAGTAATTCCGAATAACCAGGTAGTGACCGGCCCTGCTATGCTGTACCTGGAAGGTGTGCCCACGCCGCTTGCAATACCTTTCGGCTTCTTTCCTTTAACCAATGGAAGGCATTCAGGTATTGTAATTCCAAGTTACGGTGAGTCGCAGTCGCAGGGATTTTATTTGGAAAAAGGCGGATATTACCTGGGCCTGAATGATAATTTCGGTACCGAATTGCTGGGCGATATATATACCAATGGTAGTTGGGCCATACGCGATGAGATAGACTATAGCAACAGGTATCATTATCAGGGTACATTTAACCTGGTATGGGCCCAAACAATAACTCCAATTTCAGGAACCGCCCAGAATTCGAGTATACATGATTACCAGATAAACTGGCAAAATACCCAGGATAGTAAAGCAAGGCCGAACAGTACTTTCTACGCAAGTGTTAACATGGCCAGTTCAACTTTTAACCAAAACACTTCTTATGATCCGACTACTATTCTGCAAAATACGCTGGCATCAAATATCAGGTTTACCCAGGAATTCCCGCGGACTCCGTTTCATTTGTCAGTGAGTGCAAGTAATAATGAAAATACCCAGAACAATTCAGTAATAATTGATCTGCCGCAAATGGTGTTTACTGTTGACAGAGTTTATCCTTTCAAAAAACCGGGAGGGACGGGAACCGTATCGAGCAATCCCATAACTGATTTCTACAGGAACCTTTCAATCGGGCTTAGCTCAAATGCCGATAACCGGATTAATACAACCCAGGCTGAACTTTTTACACCAAACACATTAAAGCAAATGCAGAATGGTATAAGCAATTCAGTACCACTGAGCACAAACTTTACACTTTTCAAGCACCTCACAACCTCTTTAAATGCCACGTATACACCTAATATCTATTTCCAGACAATAAGAGAATCATGGGTGAATTTCAAAAGCAAGCTGAATCCGGAAATTGACAGTGCAGGAGTAAGAACTGATACTATACAACGTTTGCAGACCTCTAATACGTTCAATACTTCAGCTACCGTGAATACAACAATTTATATCATGGGCTATCTGGGTCTTAAAAAATCTATTATAACCCGATTTGTTGTGTATCCTTCTGTTTCGTTCAGTTATCATCCCGATTATAGTCAGGCTCAATACAATTATTACAGAACTGTTACTAACCTTCCTCCTGGGGAAGTGCTTCCGAGGTATTCAATTTTTCAGAATGAAGCAATTGCAACAGGCCCTGGTGCAGGAAAATTCGGCGCTATAGGTCTTAGCTTGTCAACTAATCTTGAAATGAAAGTCCGCACACTTACTGATTCTGGTGTTGTATACAAAAAGATAAAGTTGCTTGAGCGTGTTGGCATAAGCACAGGATATAATATGATGGCAGATAGTTTAAAATGGGAGCAAATAACAATAAGCGGTAACACGACTTTATTTAAAAAACTGGGCGTTAATTTTAGTGGAAATATCGATCCTTACTATGAAGGTGCAAACGGAGCAGATATAAACAGATCGATATGGAGCCCTGGCGATCATAGCATAGGCAGGCTTACAAGTGCTGAACTGTCGTTAAGCACAACCCTTACAAGTGCAAAATCAAATAGCCAGAATAAAGGGACAACTGCTACGGCACCCTCACCAAATACTAATCCTGCCTCACCACCTAATAAAGAGGGTAATGGAGCAGGCTTACAGTTAAGTTCACCCAGCGATTACTTTCAGTATGAGCAAATGAGGCCATTATATTGGGCACCGATTGAAATTGCACCTTGGTCATTAACCATGATATATACATATGGATATACAGTAAGCAATTTTGCTGTGAATATAGGGCAAAGTCTTACCTTTAACGGAAGCATGCAACTATCCAAATACTGGTATGTTGCAGTGGTATCGGGTTACGATGTAAAGGCCATGCAGTTTACTCAAACATCCCTTTCTGCTACCAGGGACATGCATTGCTGGCAGCTTACATTTAGTTCTGTACCGTTCGGCTATCGTCAGTCATTTACCTTGAACGTGCATGTAAAAGCATCAGTATTGTCAGACCTTAAGTTGCAACGTACCCGCTCATGGCAGGATACCGAACAATACAGTCAATAAAAAAGCAGGAACCTTTTGCAAAGTTCCTGCTAAGTATATTAGCTTAATAGCAATAAACTATTCCTGAGATTCTACGTACTTCTGGCGAAGAATAGCTTTAAGCTTCTTTTGTCTGCGGACAATCGATGGCTTATTGTAAACCTTTCTGGCACGTAATTGCTTAACGATACCAATACGGTCAAACTTCTTCTTGAAAGCCTTTAATGACTTTTCTAAATTCTCGCCTTCTTTAATTTGAACAATTATCATAGTGAATCTTATTTTTATAAGGGCTGCAAATATATCACTTTTTTCAATAAATAAACAAAATCGCCGTTTATTTTAATAATTAGTACATCGTAGGGTTTTTAGTAATTTTGGGTCGTTATTCAACAAAAAAGCGCGAATGGCCAAATCGGACAGGCAAAGATTTAAAAAATATCTTCTTATTTTCTGGTGTATTGTGCTCATTCCCATATGCTTACTGCTGTTTTGTGTCTTCAGTGCCTCAACCGGTTTTTTTGGCAAACTACCCACCTTCGAAGAGCTTGAAAATCCGCAAACCTACCTTGCATCGGAGGTTATTTCAACCGATGGGCAGGTGCTGGGTAAATATTATGTTCAGAACCGGTCCAATATTCAGTTCAAGGACATAAGCCCTTACATGATAAACGGCCTTATTGCCACTGAGGATGCCCGTTTTTACGATCACTCCGGTATTGACCTTCGTAGTTTGTTCAGGGTATTCTTTAAAACAATATTAGGCAGACATACTGCCGCTGGTGGTGGTAGTACCATAACCCAGCAGCTGGCCAAAATGTTGTTCCCCAGGGATCCACATGCCGGTAAGATAAAGCTGATGTTTCGGAAATTTAAGGAGTGGGTTATTGCAGCAAGGCTTGAAAGACAATATACCAAGGAAGAGATCATTACCATGTACCTTAATAAGTTCGACTTTATTAATAATGCTGTTGGTGTGCAATCAGCAGCGCGAATTTATTTCAGTACCACACCAGATTCGCTAAGGGTAGAGCAGGCAGCTATGTTGGTGGGTATGGAAAAGAATCCTTCGTTATTTAATCCGAAGAACCGCCCTAAAAATGCAGTGGATAGAAGAAATGTGGTGCTTTCGCAGATGCAGAAATATGAATACCTCAGTCAAAAGAAATTCGATTCACTGAAACAGATACCACTTGTAATAAAGTTCAGGCCCGAGAACCCGGATGAGGGACTTGCATCGTACTTCAGAGAATATTTGCGCGATAATTTTTTACGAAAGTGGTGCGAAACCCATTTGAAATCCGATGGAACCAAATATGATATTTATAAAGACGGACTGAAAATTTATACCACTATTGATTCGCGCATGCAGAAATATGCGGAAGAAGCGGCAGAGCAGAATTGTAAGTTTTTACAACCATATTTTTTCAAAGAACTTTCGCACCGAAAAAATGCTCCCTTCGATTTTCGTGTAACAAAAGATCAGATAGAGGATCTGATGAACTCATCAATGCGCAGATCTGACAGGTACAGAAGTCTGAAGCTAGCCGGTGCATCGGAATCAGAGATATATAAGAACTTCAATACGCCTACGGCAATGTCGGTATTTACCTGGAGGAATAAAGAACACCAGATAGATACAACCATGACACCTATGGATTCTATTCGCTGGACAAAAAGCTTTTTACAATGTGGTTTCTGCTCTATTGATCCGCATACAGGATATATAAAAGCCTGGGTAGGAGGTATCGATCACAGGTTCTATAAATACGATCACGTAATGGTGGGTAAACGACAAGTGGGTTCAACCTTTAAACCATTTATTTATACCATGGCTGTGCAGAACGGATATTCTCCTTGCTACGAAATGCCTAACATTCCAGTAAGTATCCCTAATGGAGACCAACCGCCATGGCAGCCTAAGAATGCTGATACCAATGATGATGGACGCATGATGACCTTGACCGAAGCCCTGGCAAAATCAGTAGATAGAATTGCAGCATCACTTACTTATAAGTTTTCTCCACAGGCAGTTATTTCAATGGTGCGCCATATGGGTATATCAGACGATATTGATCCCGTACCTTCTATATGTTTAGGTACTTGTGAAATACCGGTTTCGAGTATGGTGGGTGCATATTGTACCTATGCAAATAAAGGTATTTGGGTGCAACCAACATTTGTTACACGTATTGAAGATAACAAGGGCCGCATTCTTGACCAGATAAAACCTAAGACTGACGAAGCGCTGAGCGAACAGGATGCGTATGTGATGATAAAAATGATGGAAGGTGTAGTGCAATATGGTACAGGCGAAAGGTTGCGTGGTAGCAGGTATAGGTTATTAAACCCCATTGCAGGTAAAACCGGTACGACCCAAAATTGTTCCGATGGATGGTTTATAGGTATTACACCTAATTTGGTTTCGGGTTGCTGGGCTGGTTTTGAAGACCGTGCCATTCATTTTGAAAATATGGAATGGGGACAGGGAGCCAGCGAAGCACTACCAGTGTGGGCAGTATATATGTTGAAAGTATACGGTAACCCAGCATTAGGAATAAGTACTGATGATGATTTCGAAAAGCCTAAAAAACCTTTAACTATAGAGGTTGATTGTGGTAAATACGATAAGCAACACAAGGATGAAACAGGTGGAAATCCGTTTAAGTAATAAAAACTTTACAGCTTCATCTCCGGAATATCTCCTTCAACAACTAAGCGCCCTGCTGTTTTTGCTTTTATTTCTTCTACACTTACTCCAGGCGCTCTTTCCAATAATTTAAACCCTTGTGGGGTTACATCTAACACAGCTAATTCGGTTACAATACGCTTTACGCATTTAATACCTGTTAATGGCAGGTCGCATTTCGGTAAAAGTTTCGATTCGCCTTTCGGGTTGGTGTGTTGCATAGCAACAATAATATTTTTAGCAGCAGCTACAAGGTCCATGGCACCGCCCATACCTTTCACCATTTTACCCGGTATTTTCCAGTTAGCTATATCGCCTGTTTCACTTACTTCCATGGCACCGAGTATAGTAAGGTCAACCTTTCCGGCACGTATCATTCCAAAACTTTCAAATGAATCGAAGAACGATGCACCGGGTAATACGGTTACGGTTTCTTTACCTGCATTAATTAGGTCAGCATCTACTTCTTCATCTTTCGGGTATGGTCCTGTACCTAATATTCCATTCTCAGATTGAAGGGTAATTGTCATTCCTTCAGGAATAAAATTTGCAACCAATGTTGGTATACCTATTCCAAGGTTAACATACATACCGTTACGTAATTCCTGTGCTATGCGTTTAGCAATTCCATGTTTATCTAACATACTTAGTTATTTGTAGCAGTTGTTCTGCGTTCAATTCTTTTTTCGTAATTCTTTCCTTCAAAAATGCGGTGAACATAAATACCCGGTACATGTACCATATCCGGATCTATTTCGCCGGGTTGTACCAACTGTTCAACTTCCGCAATAGTTATGTTGCCTGCTTTAGCCATGGGAACACTATAGTTACGTGTTGTCTTCCTGAACAAAAGGTTACCCATTGTATCGCCTTTCCACGCTTTTACAATTGCAAAATCAGCATGCAATGCGGTTTCCATCAAATACATCTTACCGTTAAACTCACGCACTTCTTTGCCTTGAGCTACTTCAGTGCCATAGCCAGCACCTGTAAAAAATGCAGGAATACCAAGCCCTGCCATGGCTATACGTGTTGCAAGTGTTCCCTGCGGAATAAGATCAACCTGGAGTTCACCTGACAAAAATTGTCTTTCGAATTCAGCATTCTCACCAACATACGACGACATCATTTTCTTTATCTGCCTTGTCTTGAGCAATAAGCCCAAGCCGAAATCATCAACACCTGCATTATTTGAAATGCAGGTTAAATTCTTTACACCTGATCTTAACAATGCAGCAATACTGTTTTCAGGGATGCCGCATAAACCGAATCCGCCTAACATAAGTGTCATGCTATCACTAATTCCGGCAATGGCTTCATCGGCATTTTTATATACTTTATTCATACTAAAGGTTTGAAAGCGAAATTAAAGAAATTTCAATACAGAATTATAGCGATTCTGAAACGCAATATCATTTACTTGTCCTGTTTCTCAAGCAGGCCATTAAATAATTTCAGGTAATTGTTACACTGAGAGATGACAGAATATTCTGCAACTACTGTTTCCCTGCCTTTAACACCTATTTTCTTTCGTAACTCAGCAGATTCTATTAATAGAGATAGTTTATCTACCCACTCGGAATTTGTATTTGCAAGGAATCCGTTTACTCCATCTTCAACTATATCGGTATTTACCCCAACCGGCGAAATTACGGGAGGAATACATAGTGCCATATATTCAAGGCTCTTAAGCCCGCATTTACCTTTACTCCATATATCATCGGGTAATGGCATAAGCCCTATATCAATTTCCAGCAAGTCTTCTACTTCCGTTTCCTGGCTCCATTTAACTCCCTGTATGTTTAGCTCAGGGCATGAGTACGAACTATCACCAATTACTTTAAAATAAACTTTGTCTCCGTATTTTTTCTTTATCTCTTTTAAAACAGGTATGGCAAGTGTAAAGTGTTTTATGGTTGTATGGCTTCCGGTCCAGCCAATGCAAATATGGTCTTTAATAATGGGGTCGTACTTGGGTTGAAACTTATCTGTGTCAACCGTTGTGGGAATAATGCAAACATTCGGATTGTAGCTTCGTGCATACTCAGCAAGGTAATTATTACCGGCTATAACAATGTCGGAAATCGCAATTATTTCAGCAGTTTTACTTGGCCTTTTTATCCAGGAAAATCGCTTATTTACATCCGACACATTCATTAACCATATTGCATCGTCGAAGTCAAATACAAATTTTGCCCCCGACTTTTTAAATCGTCGCTCGAAAAAAGTAGAGCCCAGCAGAAATGCCTCACGCTGTACGAAAACAATATCAAAGCGTGGTGCCAGTCTTAATATTCTTAATCTGCGAACAAAGCTTTTTATAATGACAAGGAATTTTTGGAAATACTTTTCTTCCGCATACATAATCATATCATCGGCCTCCGTAACCATGGGTGAAAGCCTGCAGCTATAATCGTTCTTTTGAAGAAATGGCATGTATTGTTCAAAGCGAAATCTTTGACTGGGTGACCTGTTAAGCCTGTGAGAAGCAATGAACAGTATTTTCTTCATGCGCCAAATTTACTTAAATAACAGGTATACAGCCAGTATTAGGCAGGCAAAACCGGCAATATGGTTTAGCTGCAATAGGTTTGTTTTAAATACTATAGCTGAAAAAGCAACAAATACAGTAAGCGTAATTACTTCCTGAATTACTTTTAATTGCAGCAAAGTGAATGGGCCTCCATTCTCAATAAACCCAATTCGATTAGCAGGTACCTGGAAACAATATTCAAAGAAGGCTATTCCCCAACTTATCAGTATTACGGCAAACAAGGGCAGGGCCTCCATACCCTTCATTTGCTTGAACTTTAAATGGCCATACCAGGCAAAGGTCATGAAGGTGTTAGATAATACTAAGAACAGGATAGTGAATATGGCCTTTTTCATAGGTTTGTGTTTTTATAGATTCAGATAGTTATTCAGCCTATAACATTGTAAAAATATATACATTCGTGGTTCTATAAAAAGGGCATGTTAAAAAAGTGGTATTCTTTGGTTCTTTTGTGCTGCGTTATTGCAGTATTCTGCTCGTGTAATAAAGGGGTTATATATCAGAAATACAATAAGATACCGGACAATACCTGGGATATGAATGCCCCAATGGAATTTAATGTTCCTATAGAGGATACAATTAATCGTTACAATGTATATGTTAATATCAGAAATGATGATGGGTACGACTTCAGCAACCTGTATTTATTTATAGATATCACTGCACCTAACAATGCAACTGAGCGTGATACCATGAACTGTGTGCTGGCAGATAATTCGGGCAAATGGCTGGGTGAAGGCTTGGGTGATATATGGGATAACAAGATATTATTCAAATTCAACACCAGGTTCCGTAAAGGAAATTATAAGTTTAAACTAACACAAGCCATGCGGTGGGTATAAGAATAGAACAAACTCCAAAGAATACAAATTGAACTAAGTTAAATTATGAAAGTAATAGACCATCTTAAGAAATCGAAATCGACTTTATTCTCATTCGAAATTTTGCCTCCGCTAAAAGGTAAAAGCATACAATCTATTAACGATAGTATTGATCCTTTGCTGGATTTCAACCCATCGTTTATTAATGTTACCTACCATCGTGAAGAATATATTTATAAAAAGCGTGAAGGAGGATACCTGGAAAGGATACCAGTACGTAAACGCCCGGGTACTGTTGGTATTTGCGCGGCAATTATTAATAAATACAAAATAGATACAGTACCTCATTTAATATGCGGTGGCTTTACAAAAGAAGAAACAGAGAATGCATTGATCGATTTGCAGTTTTTGGGAATTGATAACGTACTTGCATTGCGCGGTGATGCAGTAAAATCAGAAGCTCATTTTGTGCCTGAACCGGGCGGTAACGAACATGCAATTGACCTGGTAAAGCAAATTGTGGAGTTGAATAGCGGTAAATACCTTAACGAGGAAGCTTCAGATGCGCATTCTCAGACGAGTTTTTGTATTGGCGTAGCAGGTTACCCCGAAAAGCATTTTGAATGCCCTAATATTAAGACCGACCTGAAACACCTGAAAGCTAAGGTTGAAGCGGGTGCTGAATATATTGTAACACAGTTGTTCTATACCAACGAGCATTACTTTAACTATGTGAAGATGTGTAAGGAAATGGGAATTAATGTTGCCATCATTCCGGGTATAAAACCTATTTCGACCAAGAAACAATTACAAAGCCTGCCTAAGTTCTTTCATGTAGAAATACCTGAAGAGTTTGCTGATGCAATTGATAAATGCAAGAGCGACACTGAAGCCAAAGAAATTGGAATAGAGTGGGGTATTAAGCAATGTAAGGAGCTTATAAAAGGCGGTGCACCATGCATTCACTTTTATACAATGGGCAAGTCAGAATCAGTAAAGAAAATTGCGAAAGCTATTTTTTAAGCTTAGATAAGTACTGCACCACGTACTTTCCAAGTACATCAAATTCAATATTTACAAACTCTCCAACTTTCAGGTCCTGAAAATTGGTGTGCTTGAATGTGTATGGAATAATAGCTACTGAAAAAGAGGTTGCCGTAAGTTTTGCAATGGTAAGGCTGACTCCGTTAATAGCAATGGAGCCTTTTTGTACAATATAGTTCATGTCGCTCTTACTACCTGCGAAAGTAAAGATATGGCTACCCTTTAACTTTTTTATTGTAGTACATTTTGCAACCCCGTCTACATGGCCAAGTACAAAATGCCCATCCATCTGCCCCTTAGCAGACATGGAACGCTCCAGGTTTATTTTATCTCCTTTTTTAAGATGCTTTAAATTTGTTTTATCCAGCGTTTCCTGAACAGCCATAACCTTATACTGTTTACCCGAAGCCGGTATTACAGAAAGGCAGGCACCATTATGCGAAACACTTTCATTCAGTTTTAATTTTTTAGCGAATGATGCTTCAATTGTTAAAACCATATTGCCTTTTTTGTTGGCAATATTTTTTACTATACCCAGTTCTTCTATTATGCCTGTAAACATGTATCAATACAATTTCTTTGCAAAAATAGGGTTTTACCATGGCAAGAAGAGGAATACTGCTATTTTTGAGAATAAATAAGTAAAAGAATTGCCTAAGATACTGGTCATACGCTTTAGTTCTATTGGAGATATAGTGCTTACAAGCCCTGTTGTGCGCTGTATTAAAAAGCAATTGCCAGATGCCCAAGTACATTACATTACTAAGAAGTCATTCTCATCTGTTATAGAAAATAACCCTCATATTGATAAAGTATATTCCATTACAGAACATGTATCGGAAGTAATGGAAGAGCTAAAGAAAGAAGATTATGATTTTGTAGTAGATCTGCACCATAACTTAAGGTCATTGCAGGTAAAGAGAGGTTTGAACAAACCTTGTGCAAGTTTTCCGAAATTAAATGTACAGAAGTGGTTAAAGGTAAATTTGAAAGTAGATAAACTGCCGGCAGTGCATATTGTAGACAGGTATTTCGAAGCAGTTAAATCACTTAACGTAAAAAATGATGACGCAGGGTTAGATTATTTTATTCCAGCTACTGATGAGATCGATCTAAATACACTGCCTGCCACACATCGCAACGGATATATAGGCTTTGTAATAGGTGCAAGGCATTTTACCAAGCAATTGCCACTGCATAAGATAATATCGGTTTGCAAAAAAATAAATTCACCTGTAGTGTTGTTGGGTGGAAAGGAAGATTCAGAAAAAGCAAAGCAAATTGTGCAAGCTGTTGGTGATAAGGTATACAATGCTTGCGGGCAATATAGTCTCAATCAATCAGCATCACTGGTTAAGCAGGCAAAAAAAATAATAACCAATGATACCGGCTTAATGCACATTGCCGCTGCATTCAAGAAAGATATTATTTCAGTATGGGGAAATACAATACCTGAATTTGGAATGTATCCGTATAAGCCAGGGGTTAATTCTCATATTCTTGAGGTGAAGGGCCTTTCATGCCGCCCATGCTCTAAGATAGGCTATAAAGAATGCCCTAAAAAGCATTTTAAATGCATGGAAGAGATAAGTGAAGAAGAAATTGTGAAATCTGTTTAAGCAACTTCTTTCACCGACTTTGGTTTCCCCTCTGCCTTCTTTTCATTGATATAAGGCAAGTAATACCTTTCGTAGAAAACTTTCTTGGAGTTATTGAATGACTTTATGCCACCGAGTGCATTTATTAAATACACATAGCACCATGCAAGGTCAACCTGGTGAGGTAAGAAGCCTGCACGGGCGCTATCGGGGAAAAGATGGTGGTTGTTATGCCATTCGCCTGCTACATAACCTGGCCAGTATTGGTTAATTGACATATCATCCCAGCAAAAATCTACACCTTCCTGTCGTTTGTCTTTTCCTTTTCCGTGCCCTTCAAAATTAAATGTACGAACACCAACCGCCCATACTACAGACCATCCGAAGAGTGCACAAGCTAATGCATTACCACCTATCAGGTAAAATGCACCATACCAAAAAGCCCAGTTGAGCAATGTTTCTGCAATGGTTCTGGCCGGGTGTGCAATGGTTCCCCATTTCTGGTACTGTTCATATGTATTGGCTTTAACCCCTGTATGATCAATGAAGGTTGTCATTTTCAAGTAATCTTCTTTGCTCAGGTTTTTTGCTACTGACTGGTGATTGGTATCGGCAAGGAAGCAATATAAAAAGCCACAGTTTGCATTATACGGGTCGCCCGGCTGATCAGATTTTGCATGATGAACGTGATGAGAAACAATATACATTTCCTCAGGTATAACCTTAACTACAAGGTTGCGGGTTATAAAACGCCAGAATTTATTTTTGAAGGTATAGGCTCTGTGTGTTCCGTAACGGTGGTACCAAATGGTACCGTGTGAACCCATAAGAACCATGCTATATAAGAAGCCTGCAATGCAAAGTTGCCAGCTAAAGTACTTTACAAAAAATATAATGAAGAATGGGGTAAGGCATACCACAGCAAACCAGCCCATAAAGTTCATCCAATTCTTTTTGGTGCGGAAAATGTTCTGGCGGTAAAAGAACTCGCTCCACATTTGCCTTTTGGTAGGCTTAATAAGGTTACCATTTTCGTCCTGCCAACCATAACGGGGCGGTTCAAGAACAATGTCGATAAATGCCATCTGCGTTCTTTTAAGGAGTGCAAAGGTATACTTTATTATACTAACCTCAAAATCATATTCATTATCAGGCGAGTATATGAAAAAGTAGGTGGTAATATTCAATACTCCTTCACTTCTTCATTGCAACAGTTCCGGTGAGATTTATCATTCAATAAATGATATATTAAGGTTTTATTTGTAAGACAGTTATCATAGAGATAGTATTTGCAGAATTTGGAAAACAATAATACATCGTTGTCAGAACTTGTAAGGGCCCGGATAAAAAGGCAACGGGTATTGCTATTCCTGCTTTTTCTTTTGTTGCTTATTGCCGCTGTATACCTGGGCTACTATTATTTCCCCAAGGCATCTGAAAGCGGTATTACGCATAAGTGGGAGTTTATTTTCATTGGCTTTTTTGCTGAACTGGCTAATGGCACATTGGGTATGGCATATGGTGTTACAACAACTGCATTCCTCATTTCAATTGGCATGAACCCTGTAATAAGCAGTGCCATGGTCCATATTTCGGAAATATTCAATGCGAGTGCATCAGGCCTTATACACTATAAAATTGGCAATGTGAACAAAAAGCTTTTCGCCAAATTGATTGTTCCGGGTATTATTGGTTCTATAGCCGGTGCCGCATTACTATTCGCTTTCAAAGATCATATCAGCGCATTGCGAATGGCTGTTTCGGTATATTCTCTTTTGCTTGGGTTGGTTATTATTTATAAAGCATTGGCCAGTGTAAAAACAAGAAATAAAATAAAGAAAATATTCCTGGTAGGTATTGTTTCCGGCTTTTTAGATGCCATGGGTGGAGGAGGCTGGGGAACTATTGTCTCTGCAACACTTATAGCAGGCGGACGAAATGCATTATATACAATCG
>JABCZY010000014.1 GCA_013289395.1 Bacteroidota bacterium | reverse complement strand
CCTTGCAAGGCAAAACCCTGGCACAAAGTGATATTACCAATTTTCTGGGTGTATCAAAGGAAATACTTGACTTCCGTAGCCGGTTCCACCATGAGCCTTTATGGACAAACTCGATGTTCGGCGGTATGCCAAGTTATCAGATATCGGCTTATTATGCGGCTGACCTCATGATGTATATATTTCAAATTATAGTGGCTATTCTTCCTTTCCCTATAAGTACAGTATTCATTTCGTGTGTTAGCTTTTATGTGTTAATGAAGGTGATGAAGATAGATTCATGGGTGGCAATCATAGGTTCATTTGGATATGCATTCTCTTCTTTTTTCTTCATTATACTTACTGCAGGGCACAATTCAGAAGCTAATGCATGTTCTTTTATGCCTCTTGTGTTAGCGGGTGTAATTATGGCTTTCAACGGAAAGCGATTAGCCGGAACTGTTCTTACAGCCTTTGCATTGGCAATGGAACTGTATGCGAGCCACCTGCAAATAACATATTACCTGTTTATGGCAATTGCTATTTATGCTATTGCACGACTTGTAACTGCTATAAGGGAAAAGCAATTGGTTGGGTATTTAAAAACTGCAGCAATGCTTGTAGTTGCAACTATGCTTGCCTTTGGTACTAATCTTACCAGTCTTTGGTTAACCTATGAGTACAGTAAGTATTCAAGCCGCGGTAAATCGGAGCTAACCTTAAATCATGAAAATAAATCGAGCGGACTTACCAAAGAATATGCAACCGGATGGTGCTATGGAGTAGGTGAAAGCTTTACCTTACTTATTCCTGATTATAAAGGCGGTGCATCAGACCCGATAGGTTCTGTAGCAGGTACTCCAAGAGATCTGGATGAACAACAAAGCCAGATTTATCAAAACTATTCACAGTATTTCGGTGATCAGCCTTTTACTTCAGGCCCGGTATACGTGGGTGCTATAATTTGCTTTTTTGCTCTTATGGGCATGTTCCTTATTAAGGGCTCATTAAAGTGGTTTTTGTTGGTTACTACCGCTCTTTCAATTGCCTTATCGTGGGGGCATAATCCTGTAATTATATTCGGCACAAGTATTTTCGATTTCTTTTTCGACCATTTTCCGGCATTTAACAACTTCCGTGCGGTATCAATGATATTGGTATTAGCTGAACTTACCCTGCCGATAATGGCTGCCTTAGCATTAGATAAGCTGGTAAAGGACCAGAATTTTCTAAAGGAAAATATACCAGTAAAGTTTTTGAAGAACATGAACGGACAAAAAATACTTTTTATATCATTAGCTATTGCAGGAGGTTTCGCATTGTTGTGTTATATAATGCCAACATCGTTTACCGATTTTCAAAGCCAGGACCAGAATACGGAATGGGTACAACGCTTGAAACAAGGTAGCCCGCAAGCAAGCGATGCGCAAATAGAGCAATATTTAAGTAACATTTATCCTGCAGTGGCCAATGCACGCAAAAAACTTTTTACAGGTGATGCAGGACGTACATTAATATTTATTGTACTCTCAGCAGGACTTGTATGGGTATACTCTAAAAAGATGATAACCCGTAATTGGTTTGCAGGGGTATTATGTTTTTTTGTGTTATGGGATCTAAGTCAGGTAGATTGGCGATACCTTGACCATAGCAGGGAGCATTGGACTACCAAGAAAGCAGCCATGGTGCCATACGAGCCTGAACAAGCAGATCTTGATATTGCGAAGGACACATCGTTAGACTACCGTGTATATAATACCACTGCACGTCCCGATCAGGATAGCCGTACTTCATATTTCCATAAATCAATTGGTGGATATAGCGGAGTTAAAATGAAGCGATTCGATGAAATGCTTCAGTATACCGGTTTATTGAGTACCCGCATTAGCAGAGAGAATATCGGTGTGCTTAATATGTTAAACACAAAGTATATTATAGCACCGGGCCCGGGTGGAAAGGAAAATGTAGCTGAGAAAAACCCTGATGCCTTGGGTAATGCATGGTTTGTAAATAACTGGAAAATTGTTGAGGACGCAGATTCTGAAATAACATCACTTATGCATTTCGATCCTAAACACACTGCTTTAGTTGATAAGCGATTTACTGATTACCTGAAAGGCTTGACTCCAACCAGCGATTCAACCGCATCAATTAAAATGAAATCGTACCAGCCAAATGATTTGGTTTACGAATCAAAGTCAAATGCGCAAGAACTGGCCGTATTCTCTGAAGTGTATTATAAAGACGGTTGGGATGCATTTATTGATGGAAAACCTTCGGAGTACATACGCGTGAATTATGTATTACGTGCCATGATAATTCCTGCAGGTAACCACAATATTGAATTTAAATTCGAGCCAAAATCATATGCTCTTGGTGAAAAAATTTCATTGGCAAGTTCCCTAATTATATTATTAAGTTGCGTTGGCCTTCTGTTTATGGAATTCAGGAAGAAGCCTACTGAGTAAAATGAAAAAGGTTCTTATTATTACATATTACTGGCCACCAAGTGGCGGTGCAGGTGTGCAGCGCTGGCTGAAATTTGTGAAGTATTTGCGTGAGTTTGGGTGGGAGCCAATTGTATATACCCCTTCAAATCCTGAATCGCCAACCAATGATGATTCCTTGCAAAAAGATTTGCCAAAAAATCTGACCGTTCTTAAAACCGAAATATGGGAACCCTATTTGTTCTACAAGAAATTGATGGGGCAAAAAAAGCATGAAAAAATAAATGCTGCTTTTCTTACTGAATCAAAGAAATCTAAGCCGCTTGAAAAACCCGCTGTGTGGATACGTGGTAATTTTTTTATTCCTGATGCACGTAAGTTTTGGGTGAAACCTTCTGCTAAATACTTAGTGGAATACTTGAAAAAGAACCCTGTTGATGCAATGGTATCTACTGGTCCGCCGCATAGTATGCACCTGATAGCACAGGCAATTAAACGAAAAATAAATATTCCCTGGATGGCTGATTTCCGTGATCCCTGGACAGAGATAGATTTTTATTCGAAGCTGATGCTTACACCCATGGCCGATAGGAAGCATAAAAAACTGGAATTAGGTGTGCTGCAGAATGCGGATGCCGTGAGTTGTGTTGGACAGAACTGGTTAGATGGATTGGAAGCAATTCTGAAGAAAGGATCACCGGGTAAGTATACGGAGGCGATGCATGCAAAGTTTAAATTTATCTCGAACGGGTTTGACCCTGAGGATTATGATAATGTTGGTGAAGTACAACTGGATAAGAAATTTACCATGGCACATATTGGTACGCTCGATAGATCGAGAAACCAACCAACACTCTGGAAGGCCTTGGCAGAACTAACAAAAGAGAATGCTGCTTTTGCTGCTGACCTGGAAATAAAGTTAGTCGGGAAAGTAGATATAGCTGTACAAGATGATTTGGAGAAACATGGCCTTGCTCCTTACGTAAATAAAATTGCATATCTGTCACATCATGATGTTGCAATTGTTCAAAAGCAAGCGCAGGTGTTAATGTTATTGATTAACCGAACGCCTAATGCAATGGGTATAACCACAGGCAAGTTTTTTGAATATATGGCTGCCAAGCGCCCTATATTATGTATTGGAATTGAAGGCGGCGACGCACAGAAAATTATTGATGATACCAAGGCTGGACTTTTTGCCGGTTTTGACGATATAGCTGAAATGAAGAAGAGCATCCTTTATTTTTATAACAAGTATAAGTCGAATGGCTTGTTTAGCGAAGGGGTTAATATTGAGAAATATTCACGAAAATCACTTACCAGCGACCTTGCTAAAGTACTGAATTCCATAGTATTAAAGTAAGTCCCTGAATTTGGCTGTAAAATGCTTAAATTTACCATCCTATTAAAAAAAGTATGGATAAGCATTCATATCTCAGTAATTCCGACCCTGGAACTATTGATGATCTTTACAAGAATTATTTACAGGATAATTCGTCGGTTGATACCTCGTGGCAAAAGTTTTTTGAAGGGTTTGAATTTGCCCGCAAAAATTATTCTGATCTGTCGGGAACAGAACAGGTACCTGAACAAGTTCGCAAGGAATTTGCAGTATTGAACCTGATAAACCTTTATCGTTCATCTGGCCATTTGTTTACCAAGACCAACCCAGTACGTGAGCGTAGAAAGTATTATCCTTCATTGGATGAGATAGAAATTATCGGCCTTGCACAATCTGACATGGATACTGTTTTCCAGGCTGGCCATGAAATCGGCCTAGGTGCTTCGAAGCTTTCAGATATTATTACATTTCTTAAACAAACCTATTGCCAGTCTATTGGCGTAGAATATACCCACATCCGTAACCAGAAAGTAGTAAAATGGTTGCAGGATAAAATGGAATCGACCCGTAATCAACCCAATTTCACTGCTGAACAGAAACGTGAGATATTGCAGGATATAAGTAAAGCGGTTGTTTTTGAGAATTTCCTGCACACTAAGTTTGTCGGCGAGAAACGATTCTCACTCGAAGGAGTGGAAGCTCTCATCCCTGCTATAAATGGTGTTATCCAAAAGGGTGCTGCATTAGGAATACAGGAAGTTGTAATAGGTATGGCGCACCGTGGCAGGTTGAATATGCTAGCCAATATTTTCAAAAAAACCTACGAGGATATTTTCAATGAATTTGAAGGAAAGGAATTTGATGCCGACGCCCTTTTTGGTGGCGATGTAAAATATCATTTAGGTTATTCGGCTAACGTAGTAACCCGCGATGGTAACAAGGTTCACTTAAGCCTTACACCAAACCCTTCGCACCTGGAAACGGTTGACCCGGTTACGGAAGGTATTACCCGTGCCAAGCTCGAACAACAATATAACCAGGACTATAATAAGGTTGTAACTATACTTATACATGGCGATGCTGCCATTGCAGGACAAGGCGTAGTTTACGAAACGGTGCAGATGGCCAAGCTTGCTGCATACCGCACAGGTGGAACAATACACATGGTAGCCAATAACCAAATCGGGTTTACAACAAACTATGTTGATGCACGTAGCAGTACCTATTGTACCGATGTGGCAAAAGTTATTTTGTCACCGGTATTTCATGTTAATGCCGATGATGTGGAAGCAGTGGTTCAAACTGTGATGCTGGCAATTGAATTCCGTCAGACTTTCCACCGCGATGTATTCATTGACCTGCTTGGTTACCGTAAATATGGCCATAACGAAGGTGACGAGCCACGTTTTACTCAGCCGTTATTATATAAGGCAATTGCCGCACACGAAGATCCGCGTAAAATATATTTAGCGAAGCTTGAGAGTGAAGGTGTCGTGAATGATACTGACCTGAAAAAGATTGAGGACGAGTTTAAAGAAACTTTGCAAGAAAGGTTAGACGAATCGAAGCAGATTCGTAAAACCAAAGTAACATCTTTCCTTGAAGGTGTATGGAAAGGTATTCGTATAGCAGAGGACAAAGACTTTGATAAATCACCCGACACAGCAGTAGATAAGAAATCGCTCCTTGAAATAGGAGAGAAGATAACCGACCTGCCAAAGGACAAAAGCTTCTTTACTAAAATTGTAAAGCTACAGGCCGATCGTAAAGCTATGCTGCAAGGCGAAGGTGCAGTTGATTGGGGAATGAGTGAATTGCTTGCATATGGCTCATTGGTAATGGAAGGCCACCCGATTAGGTTTACAGGGCAGGATGTAGAACGCGGCACATTCTCTCACCGCCATGCCGTGCTTACCCTTACCGATTCTGAAGAACAGTATACACCACTTGCTCACTTAAGCGACAAGCAGGCAAAATTTGCTATTTATAATTCGCATCTTTCTGAATATGCTGTGTTAGGGTTTGAATATGGTTATTCCATGTCATCGCCACAAACATTAACTATTTGGGAAGCCCAGTTTGGCGATTTTGCCAACGGTGCACAAATTATTATCGACCAGTATTTAAGCAGCGCAGAAGATAAATGGCGCCGCATGAATGGTATTTGTTTATTACTGCCGCATGGTTACGAAGGGCAAGGCGCAGAGCACTCCAGCGCACGTATGGAAAGATTTTTGATGTTATGTGCAGAGAACAATATGTACGTTATTGATCCGACTACTCCGGCTAACATGTTCCATGCATTGCGCAGGCAGTTACATGCACCGTACCGTAAACCTTTAATTGTATTTACTCCTAAGAGTTTATTGCGTCACCCTAAGTGCGTATCTAAAATAAGTGACTATACAAAGGGCGGGTTCCAGGAAATAATTGACGATGGAAATACTTCGGCAACACGCTTAGTGTTCTGCACGGGTAAAGTATATTATGATCTGCTGGAAGCTAAGGAAAAAGAGGGTAATGAAGATGTGGCTCTGATCCGCATGGAGCAATTGTACCCATTCCCACGCAAGCAGTTTGCAGCTATTCTTGCTAAGTACAAAAAGGCGAAAGAATATATTTGGGTTCAGGAAGAACCGGAGAATATGGGGGCATGGTTATTTATGACACGTATGGTAAATGAGGTGAAATTGAAATGTGTATCAAGGCCTGAAAGCGCAAGCCCTGCAACAGGTTCAAAGAAACTGAGTGAAAAGGAAAAGAATACTATACTTAATACAATATTCGGAAAAGTATTGGTAAAATAACTGCATTTAAATAGTTTAAATATGATATTAGAACTTAAAGTACCTAGCCCCGGAGAATCAATTACAGAAGTACAGATCGCACGTTGGTTAAAAAAAGACGGCGATTATGTGCAAAAGGAAGAAGAGGTTTGTGAAATAGATTCAGATAAGGCCACGCTTACCATAAACAGTGAACAGGCCGGGCAGATAAAGATATTGGCAAAGGATGGCGACACCGTTAAGGTGGGTAGCGTGGTTGCAAAAATAGATACCGATGCAAAAGCACCGGCAATTGTTGAAAAACCTGTAGCAAATGGAAAAGCGAAAGAAGCAGCTCCGATAGCTGCGAAAGCTGCCGCTGCTCCGGTAAAAGTTGCGCAAGAACAAACTTCATATGCATCGGGTACTCCTTCACCTGCTGCTAAAAAAATGATGGCAGAAAGTAATATTCCTGCTTTGAACGGAACAGGTAAAGGTGGAAGAGTTACAAAATCAGATGTGGCAAATGCATTAGCAAAAGGCTTTACGGTAGAAAATAACTCACCTTTCCAGGGTTCTCGTGACGATGACAGGCAGAAGATGTCTGCACTTCGCAAAAAGCTTTCTCAGCGTTTAGTGGCAGTAAAAAATACTACCGCCATGCTGACTACTTTTAACGAAGTAGATATGAGCGCCATACTTGCATTACGTGAAAAATATGGCAAGAAGTTTGAAGAAAAATATGGCTTCCGTTTAGGGTTTATGTCATTCTTCACCAAGGCTGTTACAGAAGCATTGGCAGCATTCCCTGCTGTAAATGCAATGATAGACGGGGAAGAAATAGTATATCATAATTATGCTGATGTTGGGGTTGCAGTAAGTGCACCTAAGGGACTTGTTGTACCGGTATTGCGTAATGCCGAGATGATGAGCCTTGCGCAAATTGAAGGTAAGATAAAAGAGCTTGCACTGAAAGCACGTGACAATAAATTATCACTCGAAGAAATGAGCGGAGGTACATTTACTATTACGAATGGTGGTGTATTTGGCTCGTTAATGTCAACACCAATTATTAACCCTCCGCAAAGCGCTATATTGGGCATGCATAATGTGGTTGAGCGCCCAGTGGCCTTTCATGGTAAGGTAGAGATACACCCAATGATGTACATTGCTCTTTCATACGATCACCGTATAATTGATGGCAGAGAATCGGTTAGCTTTTTAGTGAAAGTAAAACAAGGCCTTGAAGACCCAACACGTTTGCTGTTTGGCAGCAAAGATCCTTCAGAAATATTATTAGGCTTATAAAATTTGTCAATGAGTAATAAAGTAGAATATCCTGCGGCTGGCTTCAAATCATTTAAAGAGTTTTACCCTTTTTATTTGAGTGAGCATTCAGAGGTTGTTTGCCGAACTTTGCATTTTATCGGCACCTTCCTGGGCTTAATATTTCTCATTTTGGTATTGGCAACCTTCGATAATAAGTGGTGGGCATTTGCATCTCCTTTATTCGGCTACGGCTTTGGTTTTGCAGGGCATTTCTTTTTTGAACATAACAGGCCTGCTACATTTAAAAACCCGTTTTACAGCTTTGCATCTGATCTTCGCATGTTCTTCGAACTGCTTACCGGAAAAATTAAATTCAAGAGTTAGACCCGTATACCCATTATAAGCACATCATCTACCTGCTCCAGGTTGCCTTTCCAAGTTTCAATGGTTTCTTCAAGCACTTCTTTCTGAGTGCTCATTTGTAATGCGTTTATACCCATAAGTTTTTCCTGAAGTTGCTTGTATTTGAATTTTTTGCCATTAGGCCCGCCAAATTGGTCGGCATAACCATCTGTGAAAGTAAATACTTGGTCGCCACGGTACAGTTGAATACGCTGGGGTGTAAAATATTTTACATCATCAACGAATTTACCAACCGGCATTTTATCTGGCTGCTGAATAAGCAGTTCATTATTACGTATAACATAAAAACTATTATTCGCTGCTGCATACTGAAGCTCTAGTGTGTTTAAATCAATTGACCAGATAACGCAATCCATGCCATCTTTAACATCATCTTCGGTTTTTTCGAACTGGGCAATAACTAACTCCCTGGTCCTGTCTAATATTTTTGAAGGTACTGTTTCCTGAAACTCACGTACTGCCCTTGTTAATGCATTGTGGCATACAACACTAAGCAAAGCACCGGGAACGCCATGACCCGTACAATCGCAAATTGCAAAGAACACCGAGTTGCCAACCACATCCATCCAGTAAAAATCGCCAGCAACAATGTCTTTTGGTTTATAGAGAATAAAACTTTCAGGGAAATATTTTTTCAGTTGATGTTCAGGCGGAAGGATAGCCTTCTGAATTCTTTTGGCATAGCGCACACTTGCTGTAATTTCTTCCAGGGCAGCTTTTAATTCAACATTCCGTAAACGGAATATTTCCTTTTCCTGCTGCACGGATTCCATTTTGTGTTTTGTGGTAACCTGTTCTATCCTTTTTATTACTTCCTGGCTATTTATCTCTTTATAATAATGATGGTATTGCTTAAAGTGCTCGTATGCTTTAGTAGTGTTTCCAATACTCTCGTGTGTTTTTGAAAGAATAAGGTGTGCTTCCAGTATTTTAATTAATACATTCAGTTTCATGGCAGCTTCAAGTGCCAAATTACCGTAACGTATAGCTTCTTCAGCATTTTTTTGCTCCATACATATTTCAGCAAGCTGAACATAGTTTGTAATGGCAGGATTAAGGAAGTTATTTTCAATTCTTAAATCAAGGCTCTTCTTTTGATTTTCGAAAGCCTTATCGAGTTGCCCCTTCTTTAAGTAGTAACTGCCTATATCTGCATATATCTTCGAGCGGAGCAGGAAATTATCAAATCCCTCAATAAGCTTCAATGCCTTATTGAAATGTTCCAGTGAACTTTCCCATTCAGGGGTAAACATAATTGCACATCCAAGGCCATTATATAAACGCCCTTTTATATCTTCATTACCTGCTTCTTTGTTGATACCATCTTTGAGGTATTCTATTGCCTTTGCATAGTTTTTAAAGTGAACATTTAATTCTCCGGCCTGGTAATATGCAATAAGTTCAAAGTGAGTATATATACCTGAATCAGCATGCTCACTCAGAATTTTCAATGCAGCTTGGTTATGCTCCTGTGCTTTATCGAGCTGGCCAAGTGACCTGTAACTGATACCCATCATAGTATGGCAGCTCATTGCTCCACCATATTCTTCAAGTTCAATGAACATTTCCCTTGCACGAGAAAGCGTGTCAATGCTATCAATAAATTCAGATGCAAATTGAAGATTTACCCCATGAGAAAACGTGAGACGTGCTAAACCAATCGGGCTTGCATCAGGAAGTTTTGAAATTCCGTCCAGCAGTTTAATTCCATCATTTTTCTTGACGTATGATATCTTCTGCCAGTAATATCTATATAATTCTATTAACTCCAGCTTACCTGTCGAAACCTCATCTAACTTCTGGAAGATAATATCAATTGTATTCATGGATGGAATAGTGGCAATTACTATGCGTGCTCCAACTGCTTTTCTTCCTTCTTGTTATTCGCTATTGCTACCTGTTGTGCTACATTGCGGGCCACTTCCATAAATGCTATTGCCTGCGGAGTATCTTGTTGTAATACTGCCGGGCGGCCTGCATCACCTGCTTCGCAAATGCTTTGCACTAATGGTACCTGGCCAAGGAAAGGAACTTTTAACTCATCAGCCAATGTCTTTGCACCATCTTTTCCGAAGATGTAGTACTTGTTGTTTGGCAACTCAGCAGGGGTAAAGTATGCCATGTTCTCAACCACACCAAGTACCGGCACATTAATATCTTTATGTGCAAACATAGTAACTGCTTTGCGTACGTCGAGCAATGCAATATTTTGCGGAGTGCTGACTATCACGGCTCCTGTAACCGATGCTGTTGAAACCAATGAAAGCTGAATATCACCCGTTCCCGGAGGAAGATCGATAAATAAATAATCTAATTCGCCCCATGCTGCATCATTCACCAATTGCTGGAAAGCCTTTGATGCCATTGGTCCTCTCCATACCACTGCCTGCGCATTGGTAACAAAGAAACCAATAGAAAGTAATTTTACTCCGTAATGTTCAACCGGAACCATATATGTTTTGCCGCCAATATCTTCTAACAATGGTTTTTCATCCTGTACGTCGAACATCATAGGTACAGAAGGACCATAAATATCAGCATCGAGCAAACCAACTTTTGCCCCCTGCATAGCTAGTGCTACTGCAAGGTTAGCTGCAACGGTAGATTTTCCCACGCCACCCTTACCAGATGCCACGGCAATAATATTTTTTACCTGCGGTAATGCTGCGCTTTTGGTTGTCCTCTTTGAGGTCACTTTTGCGCTCATGGTTACGTTTACCTCTGCTTCCTTATCTACATAATATATTATAGCGTTTACACTCGCTTTATGTATCATTTCCTTCATTGGGCATGCTGGTGTTGTAAGCACAACGGTAAAACTTACTTTTTTACCATCTACTACCACATCTTGCACCATGCCAAGTGTTACTATATCTTTATCGAAATCGGGGTCGATTACGTTTTTAAGCGCTTCTAATACTTGTTCTTTAGTTATCATATCCTTGAAATTTTACGTAAAGTTAGGCAATTTTAAGCCTCAAATACGTCTTCTTTTTTGAGGTGTTCGTATTCAAGGTAAAGCCCTATGATAATGCCTCTTTCGAGAAGGAATTTTCTTTCCACCATTGCTCTGCTTCATCCCACAGGTCCAGTATTTCTGAGGCTCTTTTAAGGTAAATGTTTTCCGTGTATTGGCTTTGATCGTAATCAAGTGAATAATCCTTTTTGTGTTTCAAACTACCTAGTCTATACCTCATTTCCACGTCAAGCGCAGTACATTTAGTAGGAGGGATGTCTTCTCCCCAGGAAGTTATTATTCCATCGGGGGCACAATTTGCAATTTCAACAGTAAACTTCGTATCATCTAAACTATGTTGAATAGTAAGTAAATTAATTCTATCAGGCTGGTGCCTTCTAAAATCAGGGAAAACACCTCTAAACCCATTTCTACGAAGAAATGGAACGGTAATAGCCATTAGAGCATCATCAACTTTTTTTCTATGTTCTTTTCTGCTTACATGCATAATTAATAGTAATTATAAAAATATCAATAAGTAATCGTAAAGGAATTCTATAGTGCAAGCTCTATAGCGGGATCCCAAAATACCTTCTTGAAATTTTGCACCTGGTCTTTTTTCACCTTAATCCCCTCTTTAGCAAGCATCTGTTCCATAAGTTTAGGATGCCCAAAATGATGCTTACCAGATAGCATGCCCGTACGATTTACAACCCTGTGAGCAGGTACTGGCGGCTTTTTACCATGTGCCTGATTCATAGCCCAACCCACCATGCGCGATGACTGTGCTGCACCCAGGTATTTGGCAATAGCTCCGTAGCTGGTAACCCTGCCTTTAGGCACATGGCGGACCACTTCGTATATCATGTCGTAAAAATCACTCATGGCATAAACTTGTTTTACAAATTTAGTTTTTTAAATGTACCTATTTGCCAAATGTATTTCGCGTTAGGGATAAAAGCGGAAACCCCTCAAGCACAGCGCGGAGTTATAGCGGATAGCCCGACCCGAAGGGGAACGCCCTAAAAGTAATAATGAACCCTTGCGATTGTATTGATAATCTGAGTAAATTTGAAAAGTACATAACACCTATGAGCGATATAACAGTCAACGACTTTACATACCTTCAACAGTATGCTGATTTCATTTCAAAAGAAGAATTTTGGAATGACGTTATCCTACAGTTAAACAAGGACTTAAATAAGGAGTTTGCCATAAACATACCACACTCTGACCTGAAAGGAGAGCGTGCGGCAGAGTTGGTAGTTAATGCCTTGATGAAATATCTTCCTTCCATTACGCCTGAGCTATCAGAAGTATTGTATAGAATTGATGTATCGGAACAACAAGTGAATGGATTTAAAGAACTCCCTACAGATATTTATTATCGCTGCCTGGGGGAATTGATCGTTAAACGAATAGTGTTGAAGGTAATTACCCGGAAAATGTATTCCGGCAAAAAGATAGAGTAGTGTCAGCATCGGCCATACTAATTTGCCTTATATCTTATTTTACAGTCCTTATGGCTGTTTCCTACATCACAGGACGCAACAGCACCAATGAAGGTTTCTTTTTAGCTAACCGCAAATCACCCTGGTACCTTATTGCATTTGGTATGATTGGCTCCTCTATTTCAGGGGTGACTTTCATTTCTGTTCCGGGTGCGGTTAAATCAATTGGCTTTTCTTATTATGAAGTTGTATTGGGTTACATTTTAGGTTACTGGATAATTGCATGGGTATTAATGCCGGTATTCTACCGCATGCAGTTAATATCCATCTATACTTATTTAAAAGAACGTTTCGGACGATATGGATATAAAACGGGTGCCTCGTATTTTCTTCTGTCTCGTATTATAGGTGCATCATTTCGCATATATGTGGCAGTTGACGTATTGCAAGGGTGCATTTTTAATCAGTGGAATGTTCCCTTTGTTGTAACGGCTTCAATTATTGTGGCCCTGATATGGCTCTATACCCGAAGCGGCGGTATGAAGACCATTATATGGACCGATGCCTTACAAACTTTGTTTTTGCTTGCTGCACTTGTTGGCAGTATATTCCTGATAACACAATCATTGCATTTACATATTTCAGATCTGGCAAGTACTGTTGCTGCATCGCCTTATTCTAAAATGTTCTACTGGGACTATAACAGTAAACTGTTTTTCTTCAAACAATTCTTCGCAGGTGTGTTTATTGCTATTGCCATGACCGGCCTCGATCAGGATATGATGCAGAAGAACCTGACGTGCAAAACAATAGGCGAATCGCAAAAGAATATTTTCTGGTTCAGTATTGTTCAGGCTGTTGTTGTGTTCATGTTCCTTGCATTAGGGTCATTATTATATGCATATGTAGAAGCCAGTCATGTTACAGTACCTGCAAAGTCAGATGACCTTTACCCCATGCTGGCGACCCAGGGTTATTTCGGAACTATAGTTTCTTTCCTTTTTGTAATGGGAATAACAGCAGCTTCGTTTGCTAGTGCCGATTCTGCACTGACAGCGCTAACGACATCTTTTTGCGTGGATATACTTGATATTAAGGAGAAAGAAAAAGAAACACAGGAGAGAACACGTAAGAACATTCATATTCTTATGGCAATTGTGTTAATCATTGTAATAGTTATATATCGCCTTATCAATAACCAGGCTATAATTCAAGATGTGTTTAAGGTGGCTGGATATACCTATGGGCCTTTATTGGGGCTTTATGCATTTGGGTTGCTTACTAAAATCAAGGCTAATGATAGCTGGATCCCTTTTGTCTGCCTGCTATCGCCGGTTATTTGCTACATGCTTGATACTCATTCCAAAGCATGGTTCAATGGCTACCAATTCGGTTTCGAATTGCTTATTTTGAATGCTTTGATTACATTTACAGGGCTTTTGATATCTGCCACAAGCGCAGAAACGGCCCATGGGAAAAACAATTAACATATTATCAATAGACGGTGGTGGTATTCGCGGAATACTTCCCGCAACATTTTTGTCGGCGTTGGAGACTCGCTTGCAGCAGGCAAAGAATGATCCCAATGTTCGCCTCTCCGATTTTTTTGATTTTATAACAGGCACAAGCACCGGCGGATTGCTAACCTGCATTTACCTTACACCTGACGAAGGTGATGCGCACCGACCTCGTTTTACAGCACGCCAGGCACTGGAATTTTATTTTGCATACGGAGCGCATTCATTTACTCCGCAGGAGGGTGGGGGCTTTCATAAATACTCTCCCGAAGGTTTTGAAGCGCAACTGAGATACTTTTTTAAAGACCTTAAACTCAGCCAGCTTATAAAGCCTTGTTGCGTTACTGCATACGATCTTATACATACTGAACCCTATTTATTCCTTTCGCACAAAGCTGTAGGAGATCCTCGTTCTGATTTCTTTATTCGCTCTGTAATTCGTTCTACTTCAGCTTTGCCGGGAGTATTCCCTCCGGCAAAAGCAAGCTGCATGGCAGAAAGGCCATACACATTTATCGACGGTAGTATTTTTGCCTATAACCCGGCTTTGTTTGCTTTTATGCAGGCTAAGTTAATATACCCTGAGGCAGATAGTTTCTTTTTGCTTTCACTGGGAACCGGTTTGGCAACTACGGCTTATACTGAATCGCAAACCGATGATACCAGTGATAAGAACTGGGCACGGATGCTTGCTAATATTGCATTTGATGCACATAGCGATATGGTGAATTACCAGTTGGAAGATATATTTAAGAATAAGCCCCTATCAACGTATACCCGTTTGCAGCCATCGCTGCATGGTATGAATAAGGAAATGGATAACATTACAGAACAGAATGTGCAGGCGCTTTATAATGCAGGCGAAGGTTTTGTAAAGACCAATGACAGGACCATGACCGAGATCATAGATATGCTACTGAAATAAATAACTCAGCTCTTCATTCTCTTTTCCGATTCAATAAACCATAACAGTTCATTTATAAAGGAAGTTGCACGTTTGTCTGTACCCTCTTTATCAACGGGCGTTCCGTCTTCAGAAAAGTTTTTATCGGCGGTTGGATTCGGGAACATAGCAGGAACAACTATTGAACGAATTTTCCAAAGTGTGAATTGCAGTGAAGTTATTACCTGTGAACCGCCAAAAGATCCGTTTGAAACAGTTGAAATGGCAATTGGTTTATGGTGCCACTCTTCATATAACAGGTCAATTGCATTTTTCAGCGCAGGCGGATAACCACCATTGTACTCAGGCGTAACGATAAGCACTCCGCTTGCAGTTTTAATTCTTTTAGCAAAATCTAATACCTTTTCACCCGGGTTTTTCAGAAGCCACAGACGCTCGTTGAATATAGGAAATTGGTATTCATTCAGGTCCACTATTTCACACGTTGCAAGATTCTTCTCTTCAATGAATTTCTTAAAATATAAAGCCACTCTATGGCTTTTTCTTCCTTCGCGAACACTTGCAGAAATAATGGCTATATGGGGCTTACTATCTGGCATATAAATGAGTTTGAAACAAATGTAAGAAGAATTAGCAGAACGATTTATGGCTGTATTTCATAACTTTGCAAAATAGAGATTAAACTTTGCAAATTGGGCTTTGTCAAAACGTTAAATAAATAATCATGAAGAAAAAAGCACTACTATTTTACTTTACATTCTCATTTCTTTTAGCTTCTTACACTTCATTCTCGCAAAACATAAACCTTTCCAATTCAAAGTATTTTGACGGGGAGTGTAATATGGTTGTAAATCCACTTAATCCTGAGCATATAGTTTCTTCGTGGATATATTTTTCATTAAGTAACTTAAAAGATGCTATAGCAACCCGCAGTTCATTTGATGGAGGCAAAACATGGACCCCGCTACAAATATTACCACATGTGTATTCTAGTTTTAATAGCGCAGACCCAACCATGTACTTTGGTAAAGATAGTTGTGTGTACCTGGCCTATATTGACCTTTCGGGGTTGAAAGCCAGTGATTCGGGATACATAATGGTTGCCCGTTCAACAAACGGAGGCATTACATGGAAAGCACCCGTTAAAGCAATTAACTATAAGGCGCAGCCTAACCTGCCTATTGACCGTCCCTGGATAGCAGCCGACGGAACCAATGGCCCTTATGCAGGAAGAGTTTACCTGACAACGCAAAATGCATATTTCGCACCGCAACCACATCACCCATGGTTTACGTATTCTTCGGATAGTGGTGCAACATGGGCGCCCATCAAACAGCTAGATGATAGCATACCTACAGGTGCAATAACCGATGCTACCGCATTTACTACAGTGGCTGCTAATGGCACACTGTATGGTTTTTATTACTCCTACTATACTAAATACAGCCCCTATGCCAGGCTTATTATGGTGAAATCATTCAACGGTGGAGCCTCATTTATAACGCATGCTGCACTTAATTTTACATCTGCCGATGTTATTCCAACAGCTGACTCATTGCTGAAAAGCGGCTTATGTGTTTCTTCTAATCCAACCGATACCAGTAATCTTATTCTATTAAGCCCTTCTGAAATATTCGGAGAGCCGGATGTTGTTTCATTCAATTCGAACGATGCCGGTAAAACATGGAATGGACCTATACGTTTGAATGATGATGCAAAAGGTGCGTATGATACTTGCCACGATTTAAATTGGGGAGGGTTTGCCAAGAACGGAACATTCGGTGCTGTTTGGCGAGACCGACGTAATACGAGCAAAGGCGATAGCGCTTCTTTCCAGATATTTGGTACAACATCTACCGATGGAGGTAACAGCTTCGGCAAAAATTTCCTGGTAAGTGATACTATTTCTCCACCTGTTTATATTGAACGTGGCGATGATTTCCTGGGATGTGCAGTAACCGATTCAAATGTGTATGCATTATGGAGTGATATGCGTACAGGTAAAGAAAATACATTCTTTAATTCTACTTCAATCGGTAAATCTCCATCAGCTGTTGTAAGCTTGGAGAATAATTCCGGTTTCAATGCAGAGGTATTCCCTAATCCATCGCATAATAAAACCAATATTGTAATTAATGCTCAACGTACATTAAAAGAAAGCGTGTTGACTATCTATTCTATTGATGGCAAAAAAGAAGCCGAAATAAAAATTCCGGGTAGCGGTATGTATATACTCGACCTGCCATCTCTTTCTGCAGGCACTTATATATGGTCACTTACCGAAAACAATGAAGCCATTGCCCATGGTAAATGGGTTGTGCAATAGATACGTTTTAGTGTTGTACAATTAACCTTCCCTGAGAGATAAGCCTGTCTCCGCTTTCACTCATTATCCTGTAAAAGTACATGCCACTTTCCTTAGCGTTCATGTTTATCTGGGTTTTACCCGGGTAAACATCTCCGCTATATACTTGTTGACCAAGTGCATTGTAAATCTCAATTTCAGTTTTCTCATTTATTGAGCCAGCCGTTGCAATAGTGAATGAACCATTATTAGGGTTAGGATATATTGAGAAATCAGAATTAGCAGTAATGGCACTTATTCCTGTTGGGCCGGTAACAACACTCAGGTTGTCTATTCCGACATCGGTGTTGCCCTTATCTGTTACTGTAAAACGTATAACGCTCTTGGCTGAAGTAGCCGTAGTAGTAAGTGTTTCAGCAGTCCATGCTGCTGCTTGTGCAGGAAGCGACAACAATGGGGCAGAGAAAGTTTTACCGCCATCTGTCGAGAGTTCAACATCAAATGCGAATGGAGAAGGAGATAATTCGTTATGTATATAATCAAAGTTTATTGTTTTTGTTCCTGCACCGGAAAGATCTATATAAAGATCAAGGTTCCCGATAGAACCTGCAGGAGGAGGATCGTTATGGAATCTTGCGCTATATGTACCCTTTGAAGTAGCGGGTGTATATGCACCGCTTGTCGGGCTCGACCAATCTCCGCCGGTATAATCATCCCTGTGCCAATAATCGTCTCCATCTGGCGTGGTACCTCCTATACTGGTTTTCCAATAAAAATCCGGGAGCCTTTGTGCAACCCCAGCGCAGCTATCGTATGCCCAGGTGTTTTCAAATGAAGTAGAATAGGGTAGTGAAGCATAAATTGTATCGCACACAGGTGGAGGCGGAGGAGGGCCTGCAATGCAGCCAATGAATTTTTTGAATGCTGTAGAATCTCCATTGAACACATCACCATCTTCGTTGCCGCTACCGGGAACACCTGGAACTGTAAGTGTCCATGAATACTGATTAAAGGTCCAGGTGCTCCATGAACCTAAATCGGCTGTTGGAGGTGGGTTTGAAGGGCTACCTGAAACAGTTGCGATCCAGAGCGGGTATTTATTTAAAGAGCTGCCGAGGTATTTTGCATAGGTTCCGTCAGTATACAATACAGGAGTAATGCCAGTCATTTTTTGTACTGTGTCAAACCATTCCTGAACCCATGCGGTTAACGCTGCGCTTGAAAATGAGCTAGAAAGACTTGGCCCGCTAGTTGGATCCTCAAGATCAAGAACGGGAGGCATTTCACACGTTTTGATGTACGATTTTGCAACACTCAAAAAATAATCAGCTTCCGCTTTAGCAGAGTTGTTTTCAGGATCCGCAAAATGATAGGCACCCATATACATTCCGGCAGCTTCACCATTCACCATATCCGTAACAAAGTCAGGATCTGTATACGTTGTGCCCTGTGTAGACTTATGCCATGCATAACCATAACCGCCAGATTTTACTGATGACCATGTAACAGGGTCATCGCCATGATACAGATCAATACCAACAATAGTTTGGGCATGTATATTTAAACATGACAATAGAACTACAGTAAGAAAGAGTAAATATTTTTTCATGAAGTAATAATTTAAAAAGCCAGGGTTAAAATTATAAACTTGATTGAATGAGATTATTAACCCAAATATATTCAAGAATACTTTGTTATACAAGTAGGCTTAGTGTAAAATGGTGGAATTTTATCCGAGCAGTTTTTACGCTTGTACTATTTCAGGGTAGAGATGAAGTAGAATTGCTTGAAAATGATAACCTGAACTGATTTAGGTTGGTTTTTTATTGATTTTAATGGATAAAGTATGGATTATTAACTAAATCAGAAAAATTACCAAGAAAAAACAAGAAAGTTCCCCTTAAACAGACTTCACCAATTTTCTTCTCCTGATCCAGAGCAATATAACTACTGAGCCATTCATAAAAATTTGCGAAACCGGATATAACCAGGTAGCAGTCATATAATGCCCCAATGCCATAAAAGAGAAACAATGTTTTATTGAGTTTAACCCGAATGAAGATGCATTCTCTTCATTGGGATAATAATAACTTTTACGATATGTAGGGCCATAACCGATGGCATCGATACTTGCTATTATTACAACCGATACAGTTGGGTCCTTGGTAAGGAACCAGGGAATAAGTGCAAGCAGCGCAATGCTGATAAATAATATATCGGAAAGGGTATAGGCCTTATCGTATTTAAATAATGAAATGATACCAATTCCGAAACAAATTATGCAGGTGTAACCGGTAGACCACGAACCCGCTCCGCCACCTTTCATCAATTGTGCACTATATACAATGGCAGTAGTAAGTGTCCATAAAAGCCATGAGAATGCATGTGGCTTTATTTTGTTCCGGAGTATCTTGGATATGTAAATTACATAAGCAATTGTACCAAAACAAATGGCTATATATCCAAAAAATGATTTAAATGATTCCATCAAGACAAAGATACACTACTCACTAATTCTTGATGAATTTGAATACCTGTGAGTTTTTATCTGTGGCAACCTTTGCAAAGTACATTCCTTCGCTTAGTGTACTTATATCAATAGATACATTTTTGCCATTACTAATGGTTTTGTTAGCTGTAATAAGTTCTTTCCCACTTATATCAATTATTATAACAGATGTGTTTGATGTAGCCTGCATATCAAATGAAAGATTCAATACATCATGTGCAGGATCAGGATACAGATTTATGTTGCTGTTGTTTACAATATTGTTGATGCCCAGAACGGGGTTAATCTCGGTTAATGTACCATACTGCCTTACCGGATCGCATGCATATACATATCCGATTAAATTGCTTACTGTTGTTAGCGAGCCTGCAGTGGTACATTGAAAAATTGTTCCTGCACCTGATGAGCCGCCACCGGAAGTAAATCCATACAAATTACTGTCAGATGCCAGCATAATACTACCTAATGGGTTTTCTCCATTTGTACCATTGAACGTAACCAGTGTGCTTAGTGTGCCTGATGTGGTGCATTTAAAAATTGTACCATAATTAAATGAACCACCTGTTTCAGTCATTCCGTATAGGTTTCCATCAGGGCCTTGCACAAGGCTGCCATAAGGAAAACATCCGCTTGCAGTATTAAAACTAACAAGTGTGGTAAGTATTCCTTCAGGCGTACATTTAAAAATTATACCTGAATCATATGAACCGCCGTACATGGTCATTCCGTATAAATTTCCATCGGCAGCTTGTATAAGGCTACCATTGGGGTTTCCGCCATTGTAACTTTTAAACGTATCAAGCACCGTCAGTATTCCTGATGTTGTACACTTGAAAATAGTACCGGAATCACCTATTGTGCCTCCGTATGT
The DNA here is from genome assembly GCA_013289395.1 of Bacteroidota bacterium. Lineage (GTDB taxonomy): Bacteria > Bacteroidota > Bacteroidia > JABEUT01 > JABEUT01 > JABEUT01. Next base: position 11,639 of record JABCZY010000014.1, on the reverse strand, counting down.
TGCCAGCCCGTATAAATTACCATCCTTACCTTGTATAAGGTTTCCGTTAGGGTACATTCCATTACCACCGTCAAAATCAACAAGCGGAGTTATAACTCCAGCTGGTGTACACTGAAAAATAACACCATAACCATATGTTCCCCCAAAGGATGTCATTCCATAAAAATTACCGTCATTGCCCTGTATAATATCTCCGTAAGGGGTGGCACCATTAGTTCCATCAAATTCGGCAATAGCGGTAATTATTCCGCTTATGGTACACTTGAATATGCTTCCATTAGCAGTATGTCCGCCATCGCGTGTCATTCCATATAGGTTCCCATCGTTGGCTTGAATAAGGCTACCAAATGGGGCAGCACCGTTCTGGCCATTGAACTCGGTTACAGCTACTGAAGAATTTGATTTAGGAGTGCATTTGTAAATAGAGCCATCACTTGCAGCACCTCCACGTGTATTCATTCCCCATAACTGTATCTGGCCATTCGAGAGCGTACATGTGAAAAGAAAGCTCAGAAAAAAGAATGTAATTTTTTTCATACTGAATTTTATAGCAGGGTTATTAAAATTCTTTTGTAAATGTATTTAAAAAAGCTCCGAAATCCAAATTTTAAGCCTACCGGCCTATTTCCTAAGCCCTATTTAGTAAGCAAATACACACTTTGTAATGTTTCTGCATCAGAATGAATGAGCTGCTTCGTGCTATGCGGGCCAAACAGGTTAATTAAATTTGTTTGTGCCGTGTCCTCATATCCTTTTGTATATATCAATACGCTATCTTTTTTTGCTGGAAAGTCATCCATGGCTAATGTTTTGTTCCAATGGCATAATCTGTTGGTATTGCTCCAGTAGATAAATGTATTCGGGTAAGTTTTGTCAAGAAATGCTGCATATTTATCTTGTGTGTTTCCTGCATACATATAACCCAGATAGAAGGCTGGCTCGTTACGTTCACATGCTAAGCCACTTTTAACTGAAATTACCAGCGGCACATCTTTATACTTGTCAATGTACTTATCCATACCAACATATTTTGGGTACTTGGTGGGTATATACCGTATTTTTTCAATTACTAAAAACAAAAGGAAAAGTGAGAAGAAAGAATATAGGATTGCTTTTTCATGCTTACCATAGAATTGAATGAGTGGATAAAAAGAAGCAGAGAGAATAGTATATGACGCTATTAATGCCAATGGGAAACAACACTCAGCAAAAATGAGATAATGGAATTCGGTATGCTTTGCTACCGCTAATAATAGTAGAGTAATGGAAATCCATATTCCAATAATGGTTCTGAAGTATGGAAGAGTTCCCTTTTTTCGGAACCAGTTTACTATTGTAACTATAAAAGCCAGTGTAATAATACTGTAGATAGAAGTGAAAACTGCATCGGTAGCCATTAAGCCCTTTAAGTTAGTGCCAAATTGTACTGGGTCTACTATCCGGTTCTCGCCTTTGCCGTGAAGGCCATCGTGAGTTGCAAGATCATGTATCCACTGGTACATGTTTTGCATTTTTGATAGTGCAGGAATAATAAATATGAAAAATGAGAGAATTACAACACCAATGTATTGCAGACGTTGTTTGTTGTTTTTAAGCATAAATAATACAAGCAGTACAATGGGAGCACAGGTATATTTTGAAGCGATCAGAAAAGCAGAAAATAATCCGAACAGAAAAATTGTTTTGGATGTGGGCTGTTTCTCTCCCTGCATTTTATTTTCAGGTGCATGAATAAACAAGTATGCCAAAAAGAAATTGGCTGTAATTATTATCATGGCTTCGGGTGATAATACAACAACCCATTTTATAATATTGATATTAATAAACGGAATTAATTGAAAAAGCATTGACAAGCCAATGTTACCTGTGCGCCGAAAAATATAGACGCCGGTTAAATAATTAATACCTGCAAACAATATTAATAACAGAGCACTACAGGTAAATAAATAACCTTCGGGGTGCAATATCACGTCCTGATAAAGTGGAGCCGTAGAACCGCTAAATATGTGCTTTGTAAAAATTACTACTGCTGCAAAACATTGAATGGTTGTACCCGGGTTATCGGTATTGCCAATTTCCATATTTCCGCTGGCCAGGTTCATTCCATTAAATAAATGGATGTAGCTGGGGTCAGGCTCGGTGATATAGAATGGGGAGGACTTGGCAAGAAAAATGGAGCAGAAGGCAATAATGTATAAGGGGGAAAAGAATAGTAAAAGCTTTTTTGCTGAACTAGCAGACCCCATGAATTGTATCTTTTGTCGAGTGACGATGAAATTTCCTGATTCTTTACCGAGGCCAGTGATCCCGGCGAGATTCGAACCCACGACCGACAGATTAGAAATCTGTTGCTCTATCCAGCTGAGCTACGGGATCAGGTTGTTGTCGGGGTGGCCAGATTCGAACTGACGACCTCCTGCTCCCAAAGCAGGCGCGATAACCAGACTACGCTACACCCCGATACTAATAGTAGAACTTTTTACGAAGGGCGCAAAGATAAGGAAATAGCAATTACATAGACATATTTAATTGAAATGTATTTAAAATTTGTGAAACGGCCTTGTGGCTGCGGTTCTAACTGATTATTTCCTTGTCGCCAGCAAAATTATAGCGCATATAACTCGAAAAAGCCCTGAAATATGCCTTACGCTTCACCATAAAGAGAGAGTTGCCACTGATAGAAAGGATTGAGAATACTGCTAATCGGCTTAGAATAAATAAAAAACTTAAAAAATTGCTTAAGGCAAATTGCATCGATGAGCCATTTTTTCTGAAGTACTTGATTTTGCTCATAACCTGGTTAGGAATGGTTACAAGTTGCTTATTAACAGAGCTTTTACCTCCGTGGTGAATAATCGTTAGGTCAGGGTTAAATACATTTTTTTTACCTGTTTTAGCAACTCTGTAGCAAAGGTCAATATCTTCCATCCAAAACAGGTTCTCATCTAATCCGCCCAAACTGTCTGCTAGGCTTTTTCGCAAGCATAATGCGGCTCCCGATGCTCCCTGAATTTCCTTTGGCGCCGTGTGAATATCGCTTTTATTACGTGTATGCAAAAAGAACAGTTCTAATAATATTACTGTTACCCTTGGAAAATTCCAGAAAGAGGGCTGAAAAGAACCATCAGTATTTAAAAGCTTAGGTGCCAATATGCCAATGTTATCATCACCTAACAGGTAATCGGTCATTTTTCGCAAGGTATCAAGCCCTGTTATTTCAGTATCAGGGTTTAATAGCAGAATAACATCGGCTGTTGCTGCTTTTATACCTTGGTTATTGGCAGCGGAAAAGCCTGCATTATTTTTATTTGAAATAACCTGTACTGCAGGACGATTAGTACTAAGATTATTAAGTGTTCCGTCAGTAGAATTATTATCCACCACAATAATTTCAGGCACGATTCCTTTTTGAGAAAGTATGGAATGAATGCATTTATCGAGGTAATCCCACACATTATGGCTCACAACAACTATGCTTATATCAGGTTTAGCCATATTATTTGCTGAGCTTATTGTCTCTTATCAGGTTGCTGAATTTATCTTTATTAGCAACAATATAGGCCGGAAATGAATTATCGATTGGCACAAACTTATATTTGAAATCTCTGCCAAAAAGATCTCTGCCTTCATCAAGTGCCTGTTCAATCTTCTTTGGGTCCTTATATTCAGCCGTATTGTATTCAGAATGAGCAAAAGCCTCAAGTTTCTTGATTATTTTTTCTACGCCCCCCCAGGAAACTGAAATGCCAGCCACCGTCATCGACCGTATAAATATTTTGCCCGAGTTTTATTTTCCATTGCAGTATTTTTAGGCGAGAGTATAGTCTTACAATAAATCTATCGGAATAAACACCGAGGAATTGGATACTTATATAGCGCAGGAGCTGAGGTGATATTTTACTGCTATAATTCGCCATTATTGTTCCGCACCACTTATACCTTGACTCATTACCAGCGTTTATACAGTTAAGGAAATAGTAGTGTGTTTCCTGAACAAATACTTTTATACCTCTTTTTCCTATTAACGCTTTTATTTTTTCTGGCTTGGGTATCTCGTCTACATCCGATACCAGTATGGTGTCTCCCGGCTTGGCTGTTTTCAAACCTTCTTGTATCATTTCCCGTTGATAACGCTCAAGGGTCCATGCTGAGCCATTATCTTGGGCAGGATAGGTGTCAATAACGATATGAATTATTTTATCTGCGAATTGAGCATACCTTGCCTTATTTTCAGCATAATGTAGTGGCTTCTCTTTGCCCTGGTGAGTTCTGGTAGCTTCAACAAGCACAAATTTGTCAACTACTTCATTCAATACGTTCAATCGAATTTCAAGTATGTCGAGCTCATTAAAGAATGTGAAGCAGTCAAAAACCATTTGTTGTGTTTATCAGGTAAAGTGTAAAATTATTCTTTCTATGCAGATGCTCGTTTTAGCTTTATAAAAAACAAAATAATTTTTGTAAAAAAGCTGCCATTCCTGTAATTCTTTATTTCGGGGTATTTATTACACACCTGCTCAAAAATATCTAGTTCTTCCTGACCTGCTTTTAACGCAGCCTGTTGTGTTTCATACACATGGGTTCTGAAATATAAACCCAATTTGTTTTTCTGCTTAGCTGATATTGCTTCCCTGAACGATTTAAATACAGGAGCATACAATAACTGGTGAGTAGTAATTATAGGGTCAATATGAATTAAAGAAAATAGTTTTTTCGACCTGTTAGCACTTGATGTGGACCCTTTATGTGCACCTGCACGGAAGTATGTAAGTGGTTGTGGAATATACTTTATACCGTATGTGGTTGCTATGCGTAGAAAATATTCAAGGTCGCATATTTGTATCATATCAGGATTAACGTACCCTATTTCCCTCGCAATATCTTTCCTGAACATAACAACGGTAGGCTCGCCAATAAAATTCATGCAAATATTATTGGCGGCAAAATCTGAAACTTGCTGAGCTGTAATAGCTATTGGGTTATTGGCATGAATACCCAGCTTCGGAAAGGTCAGTGTGTTATTTATTGAATATTTTTTTGATGCCTCATCCAGCGATTCCTCGAAAACCATATTCCTGCCTGAAGTAACTATCCTATCAGAATCGGAAATATTTTCCACCATTACTTTTATACAATTGACATCAAAGTAATCGTCCTGGAAAAGGAACTTTACCCATTCTCCTTTAGCCAGGTCAATGCATTTGTTCCAGTTTCCAACCAGGCCCAGGTTTTGTTCATTACGAATCAATCTAATTCGTGGATCTGCTGCAGCATATTTTTCAATCTGAGAATAAGTGTCATCGGTAGACTTATCATCAATAACCAATATTTCAATATTACCATAGGTTTGCTTACTGGCCGACTCAATACACTGGGCAAGGTATGCACTACCATTATAGGTGGGTATACAAATGCTTACCAGTGGGTTATTCATAGAATGTAAATATATATTTATTTACCGCCTTCATTTGTTGCCGGCATCCAGTGCGATATTCCTCCCTTAATATGACTCATGTAGTAAATATCTTCCTCCTTAGGGGCTGCTGAGTTTTCATACCATGGCAGGTGGCGGGCCATGTATTTGCCTCCAGTCCGATAAGCGGGTTGTAGCCATAAAAAACCATTGGTGTATGGGCGGTAGAGTGCAAATGTCGTGTCAATTTCTGCTTTATAAATATCCTTTGCTACCTGGTTTACCCAGAATTTCTTCTCCCATTCAATTACTTTCTCTTTATCTGCATAATGGTCAGGCAAGTCATCTATCTTCAAGCCAAAACCTACTTTCTCTATGTACTTATATTTATCCAATAGGTCCATAAAATACTGCAATACATTATCCGGGCATTCTTCTACTGGCACTACATCACAATCTGTATATACATAGTAATCACTCCTGAACTGCTTAATTACACCCGATTTCCATAAGGCATGTTTGCCAACATTGGCGTTCAGTTTAATAACATGGTGTTTGGTTTTAGCATAGTACTCCAACAAAGGAGGGTATGTGGAATCATTATCGAGTATATAAATGTTATTGTATCCATTCTTTTCAAGCCATTCAACCAACTTAGATAAATACCCAACTCTATCACGATTATTAATTATTATAGGGATATCCTTGATATTCGTTTTCTTTTTAAATGGCAGTATGGTAACGCGTTTCAATATACCTTCCAGCTTTTTCCACCTTGTATACCAAGAATAGGTATTGAAGGTTACTATATCTTTTATGAAATGCTTAAAGTCCATTATTCCCTAATAATGTTTTGTACGCGTTTACAAATTTTTCTTTGCCAAGATTAACAATTGCATATTCGTGTGCTGAAACCGAAATAGAATTTAATTCTTCCCTGTTCTTCTCAAAGTGTTCAAGCGCTTTCACAATTTCAGCAACAATCTCATTTTCGGTAGTATTGTTTATCAATATGCCTGTTTTATTTTGTTGAACATGTTCAGATATTCCGCCAACATTAGTAGATATGGGCACAACACCAGCCATCATCGCCTCCATAATAGTCATGGGAAATCCTTCACGGGAAGATGTGATCAACGTAATATGCGCTTTTGCATATAATTTATCCATTTCAGTCGTTTCACTGATCACACCATGCAGAACGCAATAAGGTAAATCCTCTTTAGGAATGGCGTTGGCAACATCTCCGGCAAAATGGAATTCAATATTTACTTTCTTTTCACCCAATATCCTCGCAATATGAGAAATGAGATACACCCGTTTTTCCTCGGTTCCTCTGCCGGCGAATAGTACGTTTAATTTCCCATGTTCTTTTAAGGCTATTTCTTTTCTGTCAGTAAAATTAGTTATGCAGGTAACCCTATCAAGTAGATCAGGGGCTATATTATGCCTTTTATATAACTCTTCTAGGTCTTTTTTCGTTTTCTGATTGATCACAACTCTGTTACGTAGTTTATTTACAACAGGCAAACTCCACTTTTCCGAACCATCTTCGTAGTCGTGCATAAAAGCATGTATCAGGTCAATGGCTTTCGCTCCATCGGGTAGATCAGCCAGTAATTCATAATAATAACGTGAGTTTGAACCAAACAAGATGGCTTGATTATTGCTGATTGAGCTGATCTTTTTAGTAAGCCATTTTTTTGCAAATGGCCAATTCAGTAATTGATTTACATCATAAACCTCAGCGCTTTTTTCAAGCTCATGCCGAAATTCAGATGGGCCTGAACTACTTGTTACTATAACAATAGGAGTTCTGTCGGCTACTGTTTCAACAATTGCTGCATGTACTTTTTCTGCACCACCGGCTTGATAGAAAGGGAAAAAGAAAATGTGACTTATTGCCTTGTCATTTTTATTGAATCTGTTTTTAATTCTTGTAAACTGCTGAATGAATAATAAAGGCCTTGTGCTATATATTTTACCTGCAAATGAATAAATGCCTGGAAAGAAATACCTGGCTGAACTTATAATTAATGAAGTCAGTACTTTGTAATCAGTATTCTTCAAGCTCAGTTTACCAATTCTATATTTCAGGTAGTTAAACTTAAACCTGATCATCTTTTTTCTTGGACCTTCAGTATTAACCTTTACTGTGGTACCCTCTGCGTGGACCCTGTATTTTAAAAGTACAGTGTCGAGCTTTGTAAATTTTTCACCATTTGCAAGCAGCATCAACCATAAGCCCCAATCTTCACTGTACTTGAAAGACTTATTATATCCGATAGGTTGTATTACACTCTTCCGCATCATAACTGTAGGGTGAGCTATGCAGTTTTCTTTTGGTAAGAACGATTTGATCTGTTCAAATGTTTTCGTGATCATGTCTTCCCTCCAATGACCAATCTCATTTCCTTGTTCGTCAATAAATGCTACATGTGCAGCAACCATGCAAACTTCAGGGTGCATTTCAAGATATTCCACCTCTTTCTCAAACCTTTCCGGTAAACAAATATCATCGCAATCCATGCGGGCAATGTATTCTCCTTTAGCGAGCTCAATGCCTTTATTCAGGCTTGCTATAAGCCCAATGTTTCTGCCATTATCAATCAGCCTGACCCTCTTATCTAAATACGACCTTACAATATCTGCAGTTGTATCGGTGCTGCCGTCATTAATAATTAGAAATTCAAAATCAGAAAAAGTTTGTTCTAACACACTATCTATAGCTTGCTTCAAATACTTGAAGCCATTATAGACAGGCATCAGCACTGTTACTTTAGGTGTTTTTATATTCGCTTCCAACCTTGAGGTATTAAATCAGATGTATCAATTTTGCTATCGGTAAACCATTTTTGTGGAGCAACAACCAGCTTATCAGGGTTATTGTTTAACCAGGCGCCCCACCAGCTAAAACTACTATTGGCAATAATGTTATGCTTGCATAGGCTCATAAGTTGCATATCAATATAGCTCTCAGCTCCATTATGATTTTCTATAAAAGTAACTTTATCAGTACCGAAGGGTATGTTTTGTTTTACCCATTCAATGTCATCAGAGAAAATAAATACCTGCACTTCATTAACTTTTTCCTTTATATGCTTTAACGCTGATTGGTAATATTCTGCACTGCAAGTCCCGTGGTATTTTAGTGCTTCAGGATTTGATATATAATCGCCCCGACGAAAATGCATACTGACTGAATTGCAAGAACTGATCTTATTTGAAATGGCAATGTCTGCCTCGTTTGCCAGGGGTTTGAAAGTAAAATCTCGCCTGATATTGTTCTGTATCGTTTCAAAGTATTTTTCTGATTGCCAATACCCTATTAATAATGAATCCTCTGGTGCTGAAAGGAATTTTTTATCGAAAGTGGAGATACCCTGATTAACAATATGGTAGGGAAACATAGATGGTAAAACATGTTGCAGCCTACTTTTAAAACTACTTTTTCTTATACTTTCAAACTTATTCAATACATCGTGGTCGGCTACAGGAACTGTAATATTGAAAATACCCAGTGCCAGTTCTAATTTACCATATACTGCTCCTTTACTAAGATTTGAAGTATCAAGAAAAAGTTCTGTATTTCGTAAAACTGCAAGTTGCCTGCCAAATGCATATTGAAACATTTGGTTACCTAGCCCTCCTTTTAGTTGCGTTACTATCATATTACTGTTGCTTCCCCTTTAGCATGGTTGCAATTCTTGCTTTCATATTCTTTTTCCAAAGCATCCATTTAAAATACAATATTGGCTTTGGTATTTCTGTTCCTGCTTCTTTAAATTCATTTACAGATTTTACATCGTAGAATTTAAATAAGGCTAGAAATGAAGACCTGTATTTCTCTTCTTTAAAAAGGCTTTCATAGAACTTATTATATAAATAGCCATATTCATAAAGCTGAGTGTTCTTATTCATTGATGTATTTGTAACCTGGTATGTAGCCCCGCTGGTATTACAAATAAGGGCATCATTGGTATACTGAAATATCGGGTTCTCATTCAGTACACGTATGTAAAAATCAATGTCAACCACGTATTTTAAATTCTTGTCATACTCTTCCTTCACACTACTGCGATAAATAGTAGCACTGGGTGCACCAATAAAATTCCCAAGAAAAAGACTGGCCGGTTCATTACGGATCTCTTCAAGTTTTTCACGTGTTGGTGTATTGAATTGAATGGCACCTGTAGAGGCATCAACTATTTTAGTTGCACTGAATGCAAAATCAGACTCAGGATGTTCATCAAGCATTCTAACATATTCTGCAAGGCTCTCCGGCAATGCAAACCAATCATCGTGATGCAATATTTTTATATACCCTCCTTTTGCTTTTCGAATAGCTTCATTCCAGTTTTCAGGAGGACCGAGTGGTTTTGGATTCTTAAAATAATTGAGTTTATTACTAAATGAAAATTTCTGTACTGCTAATTCAACAGAATTATCTGGCGAATCATCGGTTATAATGATCTCGTAATCTGAAAAGGTTTGAGTGCGTATAGATTCTAATGCCCTTGTAATACACTCAGGTTGCCTGTATGCCGGAATACAAATAGATACCTTTACTGCAGGCATAAGAAGTGATTAAGGTTTAAGGATCATTCCCTGGCAAGTTGGCAACGAAAGCACCTGAACGCCCTTTGATTTTGCAAACGCATCGTGTGCATGTTTCTGATCAATGCAGCCCGGGTAACCATAATCATCCAACACAATTATACCGCCACTTACCATCTTGTCCCAGAAAAATTCCAACGCATCTACTTCGGGTTTTACACAATTCATATCAATAGACAGGTAGGCTATTTTTTGCGAAGGCACCTGTGTAAGTGTATCCGGTATGGCACCCTTTACAAGCTCAACATTTTTAAAAGGCGCAAATGTTTGCTTTACTCTTTCGTAAAGTGAATTATCCTTACCGTATCCGAGTTTTTTACTCCTTTCCATTTCGTATGGTGTGCTGTAACGCTCATCGAGCCCAGAGAAGGTATCAAGCAAATAATATTTTTTATTCAGTTTTTCAAAGTCGGTGTAATGTATTACGGCACGCGGGCAAAAACCTGTATTCACTCCGCAATCAATAAAATCGCCTTCAAGCTTTGCAGCATGTGTCGCTGCCCAGCAAAGCACATGTATACGCCATTGTATGTCGTAGTTCTTAAGTAGGTCGCCACCAATTTGTTTGCAAAGTGCGTACGCTTCTGCAAATTTCGGTTCCTTTATAAAGTCTGCATTATGGTAAGTATACAGCAGGTCGTTTGCATACGTTATCTCTGACTTAGGTAATAAGTAATAATCATACCGGTTGAAATTTCTGTTGCGATACGCATTCAGTAATGTAGCCGGAATTATTTTCTTTAGAAACTCTTTCATATTATTTCTTTACTGTTTGCCATTGTAATAATGGCCTTACTAAACCCGGAAAACCTAGCAGATATTCTCCTCGTGCAGAATCTCCCCGCATATTATCGACCACGTTAAAGCTTACAACATCCATTTCGTGGAAGTAAATAGTAAAGGGCTCTATTTTTATAATAGCTACACCTACAATCACAATGCCTTCAGCGAGTAAATTACCGGGTATCCACATAGTTGCTGTATACTTTCCCTTTCCTCTTGGTTTAATCCGAAGATCTGAAACAGTATCATGAGTATTAAAAATGTTTACACCCTGGTCGTTATAAAAATTGAAACTATGGGTAAAAATATCTCCTTCAGTAAGTACTTCGTAATCCATACTTATACCTACAGAAGTAGTAATATCAATGGTTTCTTTTACATTAAAATCTTTATCATGAACGCGAACCTCCAGCAGTTTTACGATATCATTCCCAGGTTTTTCCCTTGCCTTTTCCCAGCTTCTTTTGGCCGTGGTTCCAAAGTCTGAACGAAGATAATGCGCTATTACTTCTTCTGTACTGCCTGCAGCTTCTACCTTGCCCGATGAAAGCAATATGGCTTTATTGCAAAGCCTTGCAACGGTATCCATATTATGGCTCACGAATAAAACAGTTCTGCCATGCCCTGAAACCTCTTCCATTTTCCCAAGGCATTTTTTCTGAAATGCAGCATCGCCAACGGCTAATACTTCATCTACAATAAGAATATCGGGCTCAAGGTGCGCGGCAACTGAGAATGCCAGACGCACCGTCATGCCACTGCTATAGCGCTTTACAGGTGTATCAAGAAATTTTTCTACTTCAGAGAACGCTACTATTTCGTCAAA
>JABCZY010000013.1 GCA_013289395.1 Bacteroidota bacterium | reverse complement strand
TTTCGCAACGCTTACCTAAAATTAAACCGGGTGTTCTATCTCCTATTGATAGTATTGATGTAGCGCCTAAGGATTCAGAAGCCGTGCATCAGATAAACTCAATCTATGCCCGCGACTACCACATTATGACGGACCTGAAGATAATCTGGAAAGGCTTGTTCAAACTGGGCAAAGCATAAAGCCTTTTTTCTGTTAACAAATTTTAACGGTACATCACTCTGTTGGTTTTAAACCAAGTCAAATTGCTATTGTCTTAAAGTTGTAACCAAAAACAAAAACTGTCATGAAAAAGTACATTGTAATTTTAACAATAGGTTTTCTGGCTTGCTTTGCCGGAGATACTTACGCTCGCGGTGGGTTCCGCGGAGGATACCGTTCGGAATGTGGATATAGAGGTGGGTACGGCTACCGTGGTGGATATTATCGCGGTGGATATTGTGCACGTCCTTATGTAGCTTACTATGGCCCACGTATATGGATACCTGGTTTCTGGGGCTGGGATAACTGGCACCGTTGGGTATGGTTCCCTGGCTATTACAGATAATAATTCCTTTTCAATCTTATCATATTTAGTTGGTTGATGGATTAAAAGGAAAAGCCCTGAAGGTTATACTTCAGGGCTTTTTTATATTGCTACAAATAAACTATCAGTTAATAACAGCCATTTTCTCGGCAGAATACTGACCTTCTTTCAGTTTTTTACCTACTTCAGCAAAAGCCTTAACAGTGTAAGCAACATCCTCTAAGGTATGCATTGCTGTAGGAATAAGTCTGAGTAAAATAATACCCTTTGGTACTACCGGGTACACAACTATAGAACAGAAAATACCATAATTCTCGCGAAGATCGAAAGTAATATTGGTAGCTTCAGGTACTGTACCGTTCAGGTAAACAGGAGTAACCGGTGTTGCTGTACCACCTATTTCAAGACCCGCATCCTTAAGACCTTTATGCAACGCATTTACAATGACCCACAACTTATCTTTCTGCTCATTCGATCTGCGCATAATTTCAAGGCGCTTCAATGCACCAATAACAATTGGCATAGGCATTGACTTTGCAAATATTTGCGAACGCATATTGTAACGAAGGTATTCAACCATATTTTCGTTACCTGCTATAAAGCCACCGATAAGTGCAAACGATTTAGCAAAGGTTCCGAAATAAATATCAATGCCATCCTGGCAACCTTGTTCTTCACCTGTGCCCGCACCCGTCTTACCCATTGTACCAATTCCATGTGCATCGTCAACAAATAAACGGAAGCTGTATTTCTTCTTTAATGCTACTATATCTTTCAGTCTGCCCATTTTACCTGACATACCAAATACACCTTCTGTAATTACAAGTACAGAGCCATCGGTATCTTTCACCAATGCTTCAGCACGTTGCAATTGCTTTTCAAGGCTTTCCATATCGTTATGGTTATAAGCAAAACGTTTGCCCATATGCAACCTAACACCATCAACTATACATGCATGCGATTCTGCATCGTATACAATAACATCGTGGCGGTCAACTAAACAATCTATAGCCGATACCATACCCTGGTAACCGAAGTTAACCAATACAGCATCTTCTTTCTGTACAAATGCAGCAAGTTCTGTTTCTAATTTCTGGTGAAAGTTTGAATCGCCCGACATCATACGAGCCCCCATTGGCAATGCCAATCCATATTGAGCAGCAGCCTCTGCGTCGGCCTTACGTACCTCAGGATGGTTAGCCAAACCAAGGTAGTTATTTAAACTCCATGTTAATACCTTTTTCCCCCTGAACAACATGTGACTACCTATCTCCCCTTCTAATTTCGGGAACATAAAATAACCATGTGTTTGTTTTGAATACTGGCCTAAGGGGCCTCTGCGTTCTCTGATCTTGTCAAAAAGGTCTTTCATTCTGTTTGTGTAATGATTTTGAAGGCGCAAATTTATGAAAATTGAATGGATAATTAATAATTGTTGTGAACAATGGTATATTCTTTGCCAGCTATGCCTAAAACAGTTGTTTTGAAGCAGTCAACAATATTTAAATATCTGTATATCAACACAATAAAGCATTCAATTATCCTCTTTCTATATAATAGAAATAGGTAAAAGGTGGGCGCGGGTTAGCTGCAAATGATGCGAGTTTAGAAAACTCAGGCAAGCAGGGAGCAGCTGTCGCCCCACTAAGAGAATGCCCAAATTCTTAGATTTACCGTATTATTCATTCTATTATGCAAACCAATTTAAAATCGCAGTTTCTGTTAGACCCAAGCATAACCTATTTAAACTTCGGAGCATTTGGGGCATGTCCAAGGCCCATTTTTGAAGAATACCAACGGATACAACTGGAGCTTGAAACAGAGCCCTCACTATTCTTTACCAGAACCGGACCTGAATACCTGAAAAGATCGCGTGAGGCACTTGCAGCATATATAAACTGCAACGCTGACGATGTGGTATATACCTTGAATCCTTCGTATGCAATAAACACAGTTGCAAAGAATTTAAAATTGAATGCAGGTGATGAAGTGCTGAGCACCAACATAGAATATGGCGCGCTAGACCGCACCTGGGATTATTACTGCAAAAAGGCCGGAGCAAAATATGTAAGGCAGCCTATTCAATTGCCACTGGTTAGCAAAGAACAGATAATAGATGATTTTTTTAAGGGGTTGACAGATAAAACCAAAGTAGTTTTTATAGGACAGATAACCAGCGCCACGGCATTGATACTGCCCGTAAAAGAGATTTGCGAAATTGCCAAAGCCAAAGGGTTAATGACCATTGTTGACGGGGCACACGTGGCAGGGCACATACCCTTAAATCTTGCCGAGTTGCAGGCCGACATCTACACCGGTGCATGCCATAAATGGATGTGTTCACCAAAAGGTTGTTCGTTTTTATATGTAAAAAAGGAGTTTCAGAAAATGCTTGACCCACTTGTTATAAGTTGGGGATATGAAAGCCTTACCCCATCGCACTCACAGTTTTTAGATTACCACCAAAAACAAGGCACCAGCGATTACTCAGCTTTTCTAACCGTGCCTAAGGCCATACAGTTTTTAAAAGAAAATAACTGGCCTGCCGTTGCAACTGCTTGCAGAGAACTGTCACAAAAGAACTATGCCCGCTTTTGCGAACTGGTTGGTTCAAAACCCTTATGCCCTGTTACCAATGAGTTTTTAGGCCAAATGTGCAGCATACCGATTAAAACCTCGGCACCTGAAAAACTGCATGACCTACTTTTTGATAAATATAAGATTGAGATACCTGTAATGATGCAGAATGGTTCCTATTTTATAAGATACACCATACAGGCTTTTAATTCTCAGCAAGACCTTGATCATTTATATAATTCGCTTAAGGAAATTATTGTTCAAGGGGATTTGATTGAAGTGTAGAATAACCATCCACTCAATTAAGATATTCCTTAGTATTTTTCGTTTTTGAGGCGGCTTTTGCTCCCTGCTTGCCTGAGTTTTCTATACTCGCATCTCGGCAGCTAACCCGCGCCCACCTTTTGCCTAGTTCAAACAACACGTAGCACTGCGTTAGGGATTGCAGCGGAACCCCCACAGCCGACCATAGGAGGCGAGGAGTTGTAGCGTAAAGCCCGACCCGTAGGGGAACGCCCTAATTTTAATAAGCACTTTTGGGGAATGAGGAAATTTCACCCTTTTTGTCGGGTAAATAAGAAAAATCACTACCTTTGCACCCCTTAATGAAAAACCCTGTTAAAACCAGGTTTTAAATAAAAGGAAAAAGTTACCGGCCGTAACCAATACTAACCCTCCTGACAGAGCCGTAAATCAGGAACAACCCGAAAAAGCAGAGCTAATACCTCGCTTTACGGACGAAAAAACAAATGAGCGAAACAACCGAGCCTATCGTGGCTCCAGTAGCCGAAATCCAGGAAATTAACTGGGACACCATTGGAAAAAAGCAAGACCAGTACACTCCCGCTGACCGCGAGAGAATGGCAACTGCTTACGAAAAAACATTAACCTCTATCAGCGAGCACCAGGTGCTTGAAGGTAAAGTGGTTGAAAAAACATCGAAAGACGTAGTGATCAACATCAACTACAAGTCTGAAGGTGTTGTTCCTCTTTCTGAGTTCAGGTATAACCCTGACCTGAAGGTAGGTGACAGCGTAGAAGTTTACGTTGAAAAACAAGAAGACAAGAACGGCCAATTAGTTCTGTCTCACAAAAAAGCACGTTTTGTACGTGCTTGGGAACGTGTTAACGAAGCTTTGGTTACCAATGAGGTTATCAAGGGCTTTGTAAAATGCCGTACCAAAGGCGGACTTATTGTTGACGTATTCGGTATGGAAGCCTTTTTACCAGGCTCTCAAATTGACGTTAAGCCAGTAAGAGACTACGATGCGTATGTAAATAAAACTATGGAATTCAAGGTTGTTAAGATCAACCCTGAGTTTAAGAACGTAGTTGTATCACACAAAGCGCTTATCGAAGCTGAAATTGAGCAACAAAAACAAGAGATCATCGGCAAGCTTGAAAAAGGCCAGGTACTTGAAGGTACCGTTAAGAACATTACCAGCTATGGTGTGTTTATTGACCTTGGCGGCGTAGATGGTCTTATACATATCACCGACCTTTCTTGGTTCCGCATTACACACCCTGAAGAAGTGGTGAAGTTAGGCGACAAGATACACGTGGTAATATTAGATTTCGACAACGAAAAGAAACGTATCCAATTAGGCTTGAAGCAGCTTAGCGCACACCCTTGGGATTCACTTAGCGCCGACCTTAAGGTTGGTGACAAGGTGAAAGGCAAGATTGTTGTGGTAGCTGACTACGGTGCATTTATTGAAATAGCACCTGGTGTTGAAGGCTTAATTCACGTATCTGAAATGTCATGGTCACAGCACTTACGCACCGCACACGACTTCTTTAAAGTTGGTGACGAAGCGGAAGCAGTTGTGCTTACACTGAACCGTGAAGAAAGAAAGATGACCTTAGGAATCAAGCAAGCTGCTCCCGATCCTTGGGCTAACATACTTGATAAATATCCAAAGGGCTCACAGCACGTGGGTACCGTACGTAACTTCACCAACTTCGGCGTATTTGTTGAATTGGAAGAAGGTATCGACGGACTTATCCATATCTCTGACCTTTCTTGGACCAAGAAGATTAAGCATCCTTCTGAATTTACCAAGATCGGTGATAAGATAAACGTACAGGTTCTTGATGTGAATGTTGACACAAGGAGATTGAGCCTTGGCCACAAACAACTGGAAGAGAACCCATGGGATACCTTTGAAACCATATTTACATTGAACTCTATTCACAAAGGAACCATTACCAGTATGACCGATAAAGGTGCAACCGTTATGTTACCATATGGTGTTGAAGGATTCGCTCCTAGCAAGCACATCATTAAGGAAAACGGAGTACCTGCAAAGGCAGAAGAGGTATTAGAGTTCAAAGTAATTGAATTCAATAAGGAATCGAAGAAGATCATACTCTCTCACACTAAGATAAAAGAAGACGTAGTGATTGAAGAAAAGGTAGAAAAAGCTGCAAACCGTAAGGCAGAAGCTAATGACGCCCGCAATTCAGTTAAGAAGATAAGGGGTTCTATAGAAAAGACCACCCTTGGCGACTTAGGCGAGTTGACTCAATTGAAATCAGACATGGAAAAGTCTGAAAAGAAAGCGAGAGAAGAAGGTAAGAGCGAAGAGTAATCGACGCTAAACTATAAGAAAGGGGATCCATCGGGTCCCCTTTTTTTATTTGTCAAGTTTTGCTTATCGTACAAATATCCCGGTTGCCCCAAACCCCTAAAGGGGCTTTAATTGTTAGCCTTAATTTTTAATTCGTAATTAATTTGGGGCGGCTCTTGCTCCCTGCTTGCCTGTGTTTCCTATACTCGCATCATTTGCAGCTAACCCGCGCCCACCTGTTGCCTAGTTCACAAACCAGACAAGTAAAATAGCACGTAGCACTGCGTTAGGGATAGTAGCGTAAAGCCCACAGTGTAGCGAGGACTTGCAGCGGATAGCCCGACCCGTAGGGGAATGCCCAAATAAATTTAAACACTCAATTCATAATTTTAATATATCTTTGAACCCTGATGAAGAAAAAGGAATTATTTTCGAGTCAGGACCTGGAGATAACTCTCGACCGCCTCTGCCACCAGCTTTTAGAGAATCACGAAGATTTTAAGGATACCGTTATTATAGGCCTTCAGCCACGCGGCATTTACCTTGCCCGCCGTCTGCACAAAAAAATAAGCAAGCTTACCAAGAACCCAAAAATACCTTTCGGAGAGTTAGACGCTACCTTTTACCGCGACGACTTCCGCAAGCGCCAGCCCGTGCTGCCCAAGAGCATGAACATGGACTTTATTGTAGAGGATAAGAACGTGGTGCTGGTAGACGATGTATTGCATACAGGCCGCACTATACGTGCCGGGCTCGATGCCCTGCTTGATTTCGGGCGCCCACGCAAAGTAGAATTATTAGTACTGATAGACCGCCGCTTCAGCCGCCACCTGCCCATACAACCTGACTATGTTGGTAAACGAGTAGATACCATTGTATCGCAGAATGTAAAGGTAGAATGGAAGGAAGAAGATGGTCACGATAGAGTTTGGCTTATTTTGAACGATTAAGAATAAAAAGAAAACATGGAGCAATCGCTTAGCGTAAAGCATCTGATAGGAATCAAAGACGTAACCGCCAAGGACATTGAACTCATTTTTTCTACTGCCGACAATTTCAAACAAATTATAAATCGCCCTATAAAGAAAGTGCCTTCGCTGCGCGACGTAACCATTGCCAACGTCTTCTTCGAAAACTCTACCCGCACACGCATATCGTTCGAACTGGCTGAACGCCGCCTCTCTGCTGATACACTTAACTTCTCTGCATCATCGTCATCGGTTAAAAAAGGTGAAACACTTATAGATACTATAAACAACATATTGGCCATGAAGGTTGATATGATCGTGATGCGCCATCCGAGCCCAGGAGCATGCAGCTTTTTAGCCAAGCATGTAGATAGCATTATAGTAAATGCCGGCGACGGTACGCACGAACACCCTACTCAGGCCCTGCTCGATGCATTCTCGATACGTGAAAAATACGGAGAAGTGAAAGGCAAAAAAGTAGCCATAGTAGGTGATATTTTACACTCACGTGTGGCGCTCTCCAACATATTCTGCCTGCAAAAACTTGGTGCCGAGGTTGTGGTATGCGGCCCTCCAACCCTTATTCCAAAACATATTGAATCGCTGGGAGTACGCGTAGAATATGACCTGATGAAAACCCTTGAATGGTGCGATGTAGCCAATATGCTACGCATACAAATGGAGCGCCAGGATATAAAATACTTCCCGTCATTACGCGAATACACCATGCAATATGGGCTTAACAAAGAACGCCTCGATTCACTCAGCAAACAGATAACCGTAATGCACCCCGGTCCGATAAACCGTGGCGTGGAAATTACCAGCGATGTAGCTGACTCCAAGCAATCTATCATCCTAGACCAGGTGGAAAATGGTGTAGCTATTCGTATGGCGGTGCTATACCTGCTGGCTGCTAAGAAAGAATAGCAGCCCACCCCCAGCCCTCCCATTAGGGAGGGAGAATAAAATACTATTATTGAAAACATAAAGTCCTCCCTAGCGGGGAGGATTTAGGTGGGGCCGCACTTTCATTTTTATTAACTTTGCCATCTTATTTTTTATGCCATGTTCGATAGTTTATCAGAGAAATTAAACCGTGCGTTCAAACTCCTCAAGGGTCAGGGAACCATTACTGAGGTTAACGTTTCGGAAACCATTAAAGAAATACGTAAGGCGCTTATTGATGCTGACGTTAACTATAAAATAGCCAAGGAATTTACCGATACCGTTAAGGAAAAAGCCCTTGGTATGAATGTACTAACGGCAGTATCTCCGGGCCAATTGCTTGTTAAGGTAACCCACGAAGAGCTTACCAAACTGATGGGTGGTGGCGAAAGCGTTATTCCGCTTACAGCAAATCCTACGGTAATATTAATGTCGGGCTTGCAGGGTTCGGGTAAAACAACTTTTTCGGCTAAACTTGCCAGCTATTTCAAAAACAAAAAAGGTAAAAAGCCTTTGCTTGTTGCATGCGACGTATACCGTCCTGCAGCTATACAACAATTAAAAACATTGGGTGAGCAATTAGGTGTTGAAGTATACGCTAACGAAGAAGAAAAGAGCCCTGTTGCAATTGCCAAAGCTGCAATTAAGCATGCGCAGTTAAATGAGAACACGGTAGTTATTGTGGATACAGCAGGCCGTTTGGCTGTTGATCAGCAGATGATGAATGAAATTGCCGAGTTGAAAAAAGCACTGAATCCGCAGGAAATACTTTTTGTGGTTGATAGTATGACCGGTCAGGATGCAGTAAATACAGCAAAAGCTTTTAACGATAAACTTGACTTTGACGGCGTTGTACTTACCAAGTTAGATGGTGATACACGCGGTGGTGCTGCATTATCTATCCGCTCGGTAGTAAACAAGCCGATTAAGTTTGTAGGTACAGGTGAAAAGGCTGATGCTATGGATGTATTCTATCCATCGCGTATGGCAGATAGGATACTCGGCATGGGTGACATTGTGAGCCTTGTGGAAAAAGCACAAGAAACTTTTGATGCCGAAGAAGGAAAGAGATTACAACGTAAGCTCGCTAAAAACCAATTCGATTTTAACGACTTTTTAGGCCAACTTCAGCAGATAAAGAAAATGGGTAATATAAAAGATATTGCTGCTATGTTACCGGGAATGGGTAGTGCTGTAAAAGATGCAGATATCGATGAAAAATCGTTCAAGCATATTGAAGCCATCATTCAATCAATGACCACTAAGGAAAGAGAGCACCCTGAAATACTGAACGGTAGTCGTAAAAAAAGAATTGCCACAGGTAGCGGAACAAATATACAGGAAGTGAATCGTCTCATCAAACAGTTCGATGACATGCATAAGATGATGAAATTGATGAACAACAAAAGTGCTATGGCCGGTATGATGAAAATGATGGGTGGAAAAATGCCATTTGGCAAATAACAATTACTATGCAATTATTAGAAGGCAAAAAGGTTTCAGAGACCATACTCGACGAGATAAAAATTGAAGTTGATAAGATATTGGCCCAGGGTAAAAGGGCTCCGCACCTTGCAGTTGTACTAGTTGGTAATAACCCTGCAAGCGAAACCTATGTAGGCAGCAAGATAAAAGCATGTGAGAGAGTTGGGTTCAAATCTACCCTCGTAAAACTTGATGATACAATTGATGAAGAAAGTTTACTGGCAGAAATTAAAAAACTGAATGATGATGAAACTCTTGATGGTTTTATAGTTCAGTCGCCTTTACCAAAACATATTTCAGATGCTAAGGTTATAAATGCTATTTCTCCTGATAAAGATGTAGATGGTTTCCATCCTGAAAATGTTGGCAGAATGGCGCTTAACATGCCTGCTTATTTACCGGCTACGCCTTATGGTGTTGTTCAATTATTAGACAGATATAATATACCTACAGCAGGAAAACATTGTGTTATAATGGGCCGTAGCCATATAGTTGGTTTACCTATGAGCCTGTTAATGGTACGCAATACAAAGCCCGGTAACTGCACTGTTACCATATGCCACAGCAAAACAGTCGATGTAAAAAAACATACCCTGCAAGCCGATATACTTATTGTTGCTACTGGCCAGGTTGAAAGTGTTACAGCCGATATGGTAAAAGATGGTGTGGTTGTTATTGATGTTGGTATTACCCGCGTGCCAGATGCAACAAAGAAAAGTGGCTACCGTATTGCCGGTGATGTAAAGTTCGATGAGGTTGCACCTAAATGCAGTTTCATTACTCCCGTTCCCGGTGGTGTTGGACCAATGACTATCGCTTCTTTATTGATGAATACCCTGAACGGGTATAAAAGGAGATAACTAAACCCTTTGTATAGGCTTATACAACTGGTAAGAACCCAGTTGCCTTATTATCTCAGCCTGAAAAGCTTCCTCGTCTTTCACCTTTACCTGTATAGGTGTGTAGAACACAGGCAATTTTTCTAAATGCTCAGTGATTGATGCCTGATGCAAACGTGCTGCGTCTTTTTCAGTAGTAAGAATTATTTTATCCTCACTCTGTACATTATTAAATATATCTATCATCTTCATTATCTCAACCAATGAATACCAATGATGGTCAGGATAGTTGATATGTATTACTTCTTTGGCTGCTTTCTGCACATGTTTTCTGAAATCATTTGCATTCGCTATGCCAGTAAGTAACACCACCGAAGTATCCTTCGTTATCTTCTTGCCAATTAATTCAGCATCGTAAACAGGGGTCATGTCCTGGTAAATAACACTTGAAAAGAATACTTTCTGGTGCGGGTAAGGGTTAATTTTCTTTACGATCATTTTCTTTTCTACATCCAGCAATTCGTTTGGCGTGCGTGTAACAATAATAATATCAGCGCGCCTGTAACCACCCTTAGGTTCACGCAAGGTACCCGTAGGCATCATACTATCTTCGTAAAAAGGCCTGTGAAAGTTAGTAAGCAGTATAGATAATGATGATTTTACATAGCGATGCTGAAAAGCATCATCAAGCAACACCAGGTTAATATCCTTATTTATCTCTAGTAACTTATTTATTCCCTTTACCCTGTTCTCGTCAACTGCTATATGAACATCCTTAAACTTCCAGCGCATTTGCATAGGCTCATCACCTACTTCCTGTGCTGTCGAATTTTCCGTTACTTCTAAAAAACCTGATGTATTTCTTCCATATCCACGGCTCAAAATAGCAGTATGCTCAGGTGAAAACTTCAGGTTCTTATATTCAGGAAGTTTTCCGAGCAGACGAAGTAAATACTCTATATGTGGTGATTTACCTGTGCCCCCAACCGACAAATTACCCACTGATATTACCCAAATCGGGAATTTTTGTGATTTCAGAATACCGCCATCAAATAAAGTGTTTCTGACAGCAATAACCACGCGGTAAACAACCGAAAGAGGATATAATAGAATTCGTGCGCGGTTCATTTCGTTATTTGATCATATTTAAAAAATCCTCTTCACTTATTATCTGAATCTTCAATTTCTGCGCCTTCTCCAGTTTAGATGGGCCCATATTCTCACCGGCTACAATATAGGACGTTTTAGAAGATACCGAGCCAACATTCTTTCCACCGTTCTTTTCAATCATATTCACTATTTCATCGCGCGAATGCTTGGCAAACACACCCGACACTACAAACGTTTTACCTTGCAGCTTATCGCTGAATGCTGCTATTTCATCAGCCCTGAGTTCAAATTGTAAGCCTTTATGATGTAGTTTGTTCAGCAAAGCTTCGTTCTCCAGGTCAGCAAAATAACCGATCAGGCTTTTGGCCAACACCTCACCCACATCCGAAACTTCAAGCAGACTTTCCATATTAGCCTTACGCAAGGCGGCCATTGACTTAAACTTAAAAGCTAATTTCTTGGCAGTTGTTTCACCAACATGCTTAATTCCTAATGCAAACAACACTCTTTCAAACGGTACTTTTTTTGATTCCTCTATTCCTTCAATAATATTGTTTGCCGATTTTTCTGCCATCCTTTCAAGCGGAATTATCTGCTCTTTTTTAAGATCATAAATATCACCAATGTTATTCAGTATGCCTGCTTTATTAAACAGTTCAATAGTTTCTGCGCCCATGCTTTCAATATTCATGGCACGGCGCCCTACAAAATGCTCTATCTTTCCTTTTATCTGGGGCGGGCAATGTTTCGCATTCGGACAAACATGGTGGGCTTCGCCTTCCTCTCTCACTAAAGTTGCACCACATTCAGGGCAGTGTGTTATAAAGTGCACTGGTTTAGCATCTTGAGGTCGTTTATCCAGATCAACTCCTGTTATTTTAGGAATTATCTCTCCGCCTTTTTCAACAAAAACGGTATCGCCAATTCTTACATCCAGTTTATGGATTATATCTGCATTATGTAACGATGCACGTTTAACAACGGTACCTGCCAGTAACACTGGCGTTAGATTAGCAACAGGCGTAATTACACCTGTGCGCCCCACCTGGTACGAAATGCTATTCAATACAGTTGCCGCATTCTCAGCTTTGTACTTAAATGCAACTGCCCAGCGGGGCGATTTTGCGGTATACCCTAACGCCAGTTGCTGCTTTATAGAATTTACTTTTATAACTATTCCATCAATATCAAATGGCAGGTCGTGGCGCTTCTTTTCCCATTTCTTTATAAACTCGTGAACACCATTCATATCCTTTACCACTTCAAGGTATTCCGATACTTTAAAGCCCCATTTCTTTATGGTTTCGATACTTTCATAATGAGAGGTAAATGGCAGGTTATCACCCAATAAATAATAGGCGGTACTATCGAGGTTACGCTTGGCTACTTCAGCAGAATCCTGCATTTTAAGTGTGCCTGCTGCAGAATTACGTGGGTTTGCAAAAGGCTCCTCGCCAATATCTTCACGCTCTTTATTTATCCTGTCAAATATTTTCAGTGGAATATATATCTCGCCACGCACCTCGAATTCATCAGGGTATCCATGTCCTTTCAGGTTCAATGGAATACAACGAATGGTTTTTACATTGGTAGTTACATCATCACCCTGCACACCATCTCCACGGGTAACTGCTTCGGTTAACTTACCTTTTTTATAAATAAGGCTTATTGATAATCCATCGTACTTCAATTCGCATACATACTCCACATTATCGCCAACCACCTTACGTACCCGCTCATCAAAGTCCCTTAATTCTTCTTCAGAATAGGTATTCGCCAACGATATCATCGGGTACTTATGCTTAACCTGCTTAAATTCCTTGGTAATGGCACCACCCACACGTTGCGATGGTGAATCTGGCTTTATTAATTCCGGATGCTCTTTTTCAATTTTAATGAGCTTTTCAAGCAGCATGTCAAAATCATAATCACTTATGCTTGGGTTAGCCAATGCATAGTACTTGTAATTATGTTCTTCTATCTCTTTCGATAGCTTTTCTATTTCTCTTTCCGCCTCTTTTTTGTCCATAACAAACTATGACTAACAAATATAAATACATTTCAGCATCCTATCCTTATCATTAATGTCCTTGCGCACTTCAATGTTTTTAAATCCCTCTTTTTGCAACCATTTTGATAGTTCATCACCCATGTCCTCATGTATCTCAAAATATACAGTAACCGACTTACTTCCCCTGGCAAATTCAGCAATTGCTTTATAAAACTTTAATGGATCATTGTCAGGTACAAAAAGAGCCAAATGCGGTTCATACATCAATACATTTTCCTGCACCTCTTTCTTATCAGATTCCTTAATATAGGGAGGATTGCTCACAATTATATCATACCCCGGGCTTAAAGACCCTTCATTCAACGCGAGCGCATCTTCTTCTATTATTTCTATTTCAAGCCCAAGCTTTTCAGCATTGTGGCTTGCCGTTTCAAGGGCACCTCCCGAAATATCTATAGCCGTAAGGGTACTTTCAGGCAAATTCTGCTTCAGGGCTAGGGCAATACATCCGCTGCCGGTGCATACATCAAGAATAGTTGTCTTTTTACTCTTAAAGTCCTTTATGATCCATTCTACAAGCTCCTCGGTTTCCGGTCGCGGTATAAGCACTGAAGGGTTTACTTCCAGTATCATTCCATAGAAGGCAGCCGTACCCAATAAATACTGAATAGGCACTTTTTTCTGTAATCCATCCAAGATATTAAGAATCCGTTGTGAATTAATTTCATCTATTTGGTTGTCAGTATTTGAAAGGATTGTTATTTTTGATATTTGTAAAATACCGTTAAGGGTTAAAAAGTATAAGTTTTTTATTTCATCAGATGAATAAAGTTCACTCAATTGACTTTCAAAATGCAACCTTAGTTCTTTGTATGTCATCACTGATGGTTAATAACCTTAATTTTTTGCCTAACGAAAATAAACAATCATGATGAACCAGCATGACAAATACATGCACCGCTGTTTAGAATTAGCGGTCAGAGGCCTAGGAAAAGTAGCGTCGAACCCGATGGTTGGATGTGTTATTGTTGGAGACAACGGCACACTTGGCGAAGGTCATCACGATGTTTTTGGCGGCCCTCATGCTGAAGTGAATGCACTTAATTCCGTAGAAAATAAAGAAAGGCTGAAAAATGCCACCATGTATATTAACCTTGAGCCTTGTGCGCACCATGGCAAAACCCCTCCTTGCACTGAAGCTATTATAGCAAGTGGTATAAAGAATGTTGTTATAGGTTGCCTAGATCCTAATCCTTTAGTAAAAGGTAAGGGAGTTGAGGCTTTGCAAAAAGCAGGCATTAATGTAGAGGTTGGTATCCTTGAAAAAGATTGCCTTGAGGTTAATAAGCGTTTCTTTACATTTCATGATAGAAAAAGGCCATTTATAATACTTAAATGGGCTCAAACCAGTGATGGTTTTATAGATAAGAAACGTACCAAGGAGGAGGCTCAGGAAAAAATAACCCAGCCTGAAGTAGAAATTATGGTTCACCTGTGGAGAAGCCAGGAACAAGCTATAATGATAGGTACGCATACAGTAATAATGGATAACCCAAGACTTACTGCACGTAAAGTGGGTGGACAATCGCCATTACGTGTAATAATTGATAAAAGCCTTAAAATACCTACCAATTCAAATATTTTCGACAAATCTGCCCCTACACTGATATTTACTGAACAGCCTGAACCTTCAAGTAACGGTGTGGAATATAAAAATGTAGCTTTTGATGGTAAGTTGATACAAACAATGCTTACCGAATTATATAATCGTAATATTCAATCGGTTATCGTTGAAGGAGGAGAAAAGCTTTTGAAATCATTCATTGAAAAGGACTACTGGGATGAAGCAAAAGTATTCTACTCAACCAAAACACTGGGTGAAGGTGTTCCTGCTCCGAGTTTCCCTTTCCCATCGAAGGGTGAAATAAAAATAGGAGACGATACGTTAGTATTGTACAGGAACAGACACATGTAACATGAAAAAAGCAGTATTAGCCGGGATGATAATTATTCTATCCTTGCCTTTGTATGCCCAATATACAAGGGAAGACGGAAGGGATAGTTCCGCAATGAAGCCTGCACATCAACGAAACCCTTTCTGGGATCGCATTTCTGTTGGAGGAGGCCTGGGCCTGCAATTTGGTACACTTACATATATTGCACTATCTCCTTTGGTAAGTTACCATATTACCAACGACTTAATTATAGGTGCGGGTCCCCTGTACCAATACGTTAATAATAGTGATCCCCTATATGATTTTAACTATAGTGCTTATGGCGGAAGAATTACAGGGACTTATTTTTTACCGGGTCGCTTGAATAACATCGCTTTATTGGGAGAATACGATGTATGGAATGTACCTGATTATTATAGTCCTTTCCCTCAAATTACCCGTGCCTATGTATACATTCCATTACTGGGTATAGGGCTTCGCAGACCCTTGGGAGAACATTCTTATTATATAATAACGGGTATGTGGGATTTCAGTCACTCTATACTTTCTCCTTACGCTAACCCCACCATAAGTGCAGGAGTCGACTTTGGTATATAGAGTATTATTGCTGGGCAGTAGTATCTTCAACTGCACCCATTTCGGCAGTAGGATGCGAAGAAGAATTATCAGAGCCACCTAGATCAACTGCCACTCCTTTAGAAGTTTGCTGATCGGTTGTTATAGTTTGCGGATCAACGGCATCGTGCTGAATTAAAATAGGCTTATTGTCGTCTTTCTGACTTACTACAGGTGCCTGAAGCGGTTTATTATTGACATTCATACTCATGTTTTTTAATGACCCATTATTTTTCATAACAGGCATATTATTTTGCACCATAGCCGCTTCCTGAATTTTCACCGACGGTTGTGCCTGAGTACTATCTTTTTTAACTTCAGCTGTTTGAATAACTGTAGCATTTATTTTAGTTGCAGGTGCTTTAACTGAAGGAGTATTACTAACAATTGCAGTAGATGCAACACTTCCATTCAAATTACTACTCCTATGTGAAAAGAAGAACCATGAACTTATTGCTATCACTGAAATAATAGCTGCTGCCAGCAATGGAACCTTGGGCACATTGCTTATTTTATTCATCCACTTGCTCTCAGCTTCTTTTCTTTTTTCGTCGAGTGCTATATTCACATTTTCCCATACCGAATCAGGGCATGCACCCGTAAGCGGGGCAAGTAATTCCTTAGCCTTGCCTTCACAATTACTGTTTACGTAATCCATTCTCATGCAGGTAGGTGTTTAGGTATTGTTTAAACTGAAATCGCGCCTGTTCTAATTCCGCTTTATACGTCTCTCTTGCTATTTCCAGGTTCTGAATAATTGTATCAGGGGTTACTTCATCTACATAGGTAAGATTATATAATATCCTGTAGCTTGGCGTAAGTGCATGTAATGCTGCCAGGTATATTTTTCTTGAATCCTCAGTGCTTAAACTTGCTTCGTCGTTCACTTCTCCCGTTTGCGCTTTGTTTTCCATATAACGGGTTGTTTTAGCTATAAAGTAACGCTGCTTATCTTCATGTAAATACGCTATTGCATTCCAAATTGCCCTATCCACTACCCATTTGCTTATATCCACATCTTTGGGACACGTAAGTAATTCTACATATAGCTTTTTAAATACATACGTAACCATTGACTCAGTATCCTTCCCTCCGGCAGCATAACGCATACAAATACCCATTATTCTTGGTGAATAATTCTCATAAAAATTACGTTGGGCATCAGTATCGTTGTGGAGGCAAGCTTCTATTAACTGCGAGGTATCCATAGGGAAGCTATTTACAAGGTTGGGAAGTTTTTATACGAGCCTTTTACCTAAATGTTCTGTATTTCTTACTAAGCAGCTGCAATTTACCTGATAATCAGTGTATTAATATTAAGTGTTTGTTATCTAAATGTAAACAAATATGGAGGCAAGGGTAGGTTTTAGCTTTAAGAAGAAAACTAAAGAACAATATTTCATAGCTCGTTTATGCTTAAGTAATACTTTTGCAGTAATAAAAGATGGTATGATAAAAGTAGCAGTAGTGGGAGCCACAGGATTAGTTGGCCGCACAATGATGAAGGTGCTCGAGGAAAGAAACTTCCATATTGATGAATTTATTCCGGTAGCCTCTGACAGGTCAAAGGGAATGGAAGTAAAATTCAAGGGACACTCATATAAAGTGCGTACCCTTGCTGAAGCTGTTGCTGAAAAACCACAGATTGCATTGTTCTCTGCCGGAAGTGGTGCTTCACTTGAATGGGCGCCCAAATTTGCTGAGGTTGGAACAACAGTTATTGATAATTCATCGGCATGGAGAATGGATAAGGCCAAGAAACTGGTAGTACCCGAAGTTAATGCACATGTACTTACAATTGACGATAAAATAATTGCAAACCCTAACTGCTCAACTATTCAAATGGTTGTAGCATTGAACCCTTTACATAAAAAGTACAAAGTAAAACGTATTGTAGTTTCAACCTATCAATCTGTTTCGGGCACCGGGCAAAAAGGTGTTGCACAACTTATGGATGAAAGAAACGGAACCAAAGGCGACAGGGTTTATCCGCACTCCATTGACATGAATGTTCTACCACATATAGATGTGTTTTTAGATAATGGCTACACCAAAGAAGAAATGAAAATGGTGAATGAAACTAAAAAGATAATGGGCGATGACTCTATACGTGTTACAGCAACTACAGTACGCGTACCCGTTACCGGCGGCCATTCAGAAGCGGTGAATGTAGAATTTGAAAAAGATTTTACCTTGGATGAGGTAAATAAAATTTTAAGTGGTAGCGAAGGTATAGTGGTTATAGATGAACCTAAAAACAACAAGTATCCTATGCCTAAGGATATAGAAGGTAAAGACGAAGTATTTGTGGGGCGCATTCGCCGTGATGAATCACAGCCTAACACACTTAACCTTTGGGTGGTGGCCGATAACCTACGCAAGGGTGCAGCCACCAATGCAGTGCAAATTGCTGAATACCTTGCTTCGCATGATCTTTTGAAGGGGATGACACTGAGCAAGGCTAATTCCTGATTTTTATAAAGAAAACAAAAAGGCCCTGAAACAAATGTTTCAGGGCCTTTTTTATTTGTATAAAATTCATGTTTATTTTTTATCACCATCCATAGGTGCACCTTTAGGAGCATCTGTGTCTGCAGGTTTTGTAGCAACTTTTACTTTTTGTACTTTCGGAGTGCCATCAACTTTACCATCTTTATTATACTTGGTTGTTGTTATTTCACTACCATCTTCATTATAGGTCTTCCACTCTCCTATCTTCTTTCCTTCTTTATACATACCAGCCTCTTCAGGGTTTCCGTTATCGTAAAACTTGTAATACTGGCCATCGTATTCATTATTCTTAAATGATCCAGTGTCAATCTTATTCTTGTTTTCATAATAACTTCCGAATGCTCCACTGCGAATATCATTTACGTATGTATAAACAGTAGCTATTTTCCCATCCTGATAATACCATTTTGTAGTTCCGGTGCGCTTACCGTTTTTAAACATTCCATCCTCTTCTATTCCACCTCCATTGTAAAACACTTTACGTACACCGTTGTATATACCAACTTTGTACATAATCTGTGATGAAATTTTACCACCCGGTGCATATTCGGTTGCTAAACCATCGATGGTATCATTCTTGTATGACTTTTCACTTTTATAATATCCATTCACATCCACATTCACATCCATGCCATTTCTCTTGTCATCCTTATACACAGCCAACTCATCAAGTATACCGTTATAGTGATGGCTTATCCATACGCCTTGCTTTTTGCCATCAACATAATACCCGGCCCATTTTGTAGGTCCAAGGTTCTCTATCCAATACCCTTGCTTTTTACCTTGTGCATCCATTTTATTTGAATCTTGCTGTGCAAACGATTGTGATGAGATGAATGATGCAACAAGTAATAAGACAGAAAAAATGATCTTTTTTGTATTCATAGTAAACATATTAAGGGTTTAAAAGCGCTTGCAAATATGCAAAAGTTTAGAACAAGGTGACTAATGGCATTGGTTAAAAATTGTTAATCCTCTTTACCGGCAACAATTATAACTATCTCACCTTTAATGGTTTTGCTTTTAAAGTGTTCCACCAATTCAGCCAGTGTTCCGCGTGCAGTCTCTTCATGCATTTTACTAAGTTCACGCGATACCGATGCTTTTCTATCGGCCCCGAAAGCCTCACTGAACTGTTCCAATGCCTTTATTAATCGGTAAGGCGATTCGTAAAATATCATGGTTCTGGTTTCGCCCTTTAGCTCTTCCATTTTTTTATTGCGCCCTTTTTTAGGTGGAAGAAAGCCTTCAAAACAAAAACTATTGCATGGAATGCCTGAGTTTACCAATGCGGGAACAAAAGCTGTTGCACCCGGCAGGCATTCAACCGCAACACCTTGTGCTACACATGCACGTACCAATAAAAAACCGGGATCGGAAATACCCGGTGTACCTGCATCGGTTACTATAGCAATATCTTCCCCGTTTGCAATTCTATCTACAATCTGGGGAGTTACATGATGTTCGTTATGCTGATGGTATGGAATTACCGGCGTTTTAATTTCGTACCTATTAAGCAGCACCGATGTGGTTCGGGTATCCTCGGCTAGTATAAGGCGTACCTCTTTAAGTATCCGGATAGCCCGTAACGTTATATCTTCAAGGTTACCAATAGGTGTAGGAACTAAATAAAGTTTTGCCATGCTCAGAATCGTTGATTACAAATATCGTCGGTAAATTGCAATATCAGTTTAAATACATTATCGAAATCGGTAAGCGGTAATGTTTGGCCCCGGTCATAAATGTCATGATAGGCTTTAATACCTCCCATAGTATATATAAAGAAATCGGGTACATGATTTACATAGAAAAAATAATGATCGCTATTTGATGTCGCACCTCTGGGCTTAATTAATTTAAGTAAGTGTAGCGTATCGTTAATTCTTTGAAGGTCCTTAAAGGCAGCATTATAAGTTGGAGCATTCACTACCGTAATACCTTCATCACCCGTACCCATAATGTCCATATTCAGCTCAAACTTTATAGAATTAAGCGGAAACAAAGGGTGACTGGTATAGTACTTCGAACCGTATAAGCCCATTTCTTCGCCTGTAAATGCAATAAAAACAAGGGAATATTTCATGCTTTCTTTATGTGTGAAATAATACCTGGCAAGGCTTAAAAGCATAGCTGTGCCGCTTGCATTATCATTAGCACCTGGAAAATAAGCATCACCCATTTTACCCAAGTGATCGTAGTGCGCTGAAAAAACAATAAAAGAATCAGGTTGAACATTGCCTTTAAAATATCCGATCAGGTTTTGAGAATCATAGTCCTTTACAAACTTGTTTTTTATATCTACGGTAATAGTTGCGGCGCTATCGAATATACTATTGCGCATTGCATTTATCAATACATAATCAGCCACCGAATCTGATGTTTCCTGGGTAAGCTTATTACATATTACTATTATACCCTTAGCCTTAAACGGATTATATTTCAACTGCTCCCACTTTGCCCTTTCAGCTTTATCAGTAACACCTGTATCATCAAGCAGAATAAATTCCTTTCTGTGGTCCTGATGCTTAAACTCATACATTTTTGCTGCATCAAGTAAAGTAGAGCGTATAAATCTTTTAACCGGGAAAGTCCCTTTTTCAGAACAACTATTAGGAAGAACAATATAATCAGCACCTATTGGCTGTAGCTTACCATTAACACTCACTTCCATTTTATATGGAAACGTATTTACATTGAATTTAAAATGCTGTTCGTAGCTATTACCAAAAGGCAAGAGACCAAATTCTTTCATTTGGTCACCAATATATTTTGCTGCTTTTTTATCTCCCTCAAAGTCATACCCCCTACCTGCCATATAGGGCGAAGTAAGCGTATCAACTACCTTGCGGGCATAGTCCTTTTGTGCTTGAACTAGTATGCAAGTAGTAAATAAAACTATTGTAAGTATCCCTCTAATACGTAACATAATGTACAAATGTGAGGAAATTTAAGGAAGTGGAGAATATCGGAGTCGAACCGATGACCTATTGCATGCCATGCAAGCGCTCTAGCCAACTGAGCTAATCCCCCATTTATGTTTGCAAAAGTAAAAATTAATAGATATTACTGACTAATTAAGTACCTTAGTACATATAAATTAAACATCCAGCATTGAAAAAACTACTTTACCTGATATGCCTTTGCTCTTTACAAGTGTTTTCGCAAACACAATACTATGTAGATGGTACAAATGGCAATAATACCAATGCCGGTACAAGCCTTGCAAAGGCGTGGAAAACTATACAAAAAGCCTGTAACAGTGCAACGCCTAATAGTATAGTATATATAAAAGCCGGAACGTACCATGAGAATGATACCGTTAATGTAACCGGAACAGTAGGCAAACCCATTACGTTCAGAAACTTCGGAAATGATTCTGTTTTTATTGATGGCACCGGCACACCGGGCACCACCATGTTTCAGATGACTGATGTTAGCTATATGAACTTCAGAGGTTTTACAGTGAGGAACCTTACTATAAATAATGCACAAGGTGTTTTGGTTCAAACCTCCACTACAGGGAAATCAACTGCCTTGAGTTTTTCAAATATTCGTATACAACATATTAACTGGACCGCCAGTGCTTCCACCATACCCAATAGCAATGATAATGCACAGGCTTTTATAGCCTACGGGCTTGATAGTGGCATGACAAATCTGACTATTGATAGCTTGCAGGTATTCGATAATATTTTAGGGTTCAGTGAAAGTATTTCACTCGATGGCAACATCAGTGGATTCTCGGTAACTAATTGTTTGGTGCACGATAATACAAACATTGGAATACTTACAGCGGGTAATTACGGGGTGAGTAGTAATCCGGCTACCGATCATGTACGCGATGGTATTGTTCAGCATAATACTTGTTACAACGATTTCTCAAACTATGCCACATCAGGTGGTATTTACGCCGACGGCTCACGTGGTGTTGTAATAGAGGACAATAGATGTTACGGAAACGGGTACGGAATTGAAGTGGGTTGCGAACAAAACGGAACAACAGATAGTATTACTGTAAAGAATAATTTACTGTACAATAACCAGGAAGCAGGCATGGCTATTGGTGGGTATACTACCTCTACAACAGGACAGGTTTTAAATTGCATGATACGCAACAATACATTCTTCGAGAATAATTATGCAAACGATGGCACCGGTGAAATTGACATGACAAAGGCAACGAATTGCATTTTCAAGAACAATATTTTTTATACCAATAGCCAAAACTTACTTATGACTATTGAAAGTATATCTCCACAAACCAATAATACCTTCTCATTTAATTGCTGGTATACTCCGTCTAATGATTCAACAAATATTAATGTGCAATGGGGAGCGAATAGCTATTCAACATTTAACTCGTACAGAATTGGAGAATCCCAGGAAAAAGGCTCTGAATATGGAGACCCCATGTTGCTAAGTGCAGTATTGCCTACTCCGAATTTAGATTTAACGGGTGGCAGCCCATGCTATAATAAGGGAGATCCATCTACAGTTATAAGTACTGGGGAGACTGATTTCGCAGGCAACCCAAGAATATCTGCTGGACGAATAGACCAGGGGGCTTATGAAAGCCCGGGTGTAATAGGACTAAGTGAATTATCCGGGAACAAAGACAACCTACTAGTCTATCCTAACCCATTCAATTGCTCTGCAACTATAGCCTTCAACTCCTCTTCCATTCACTTCGTTGAAATTATTGATATGTACGGCCGCATAGTAAAACAATTCTCCTGCACAGGTAGCTCATTTAAATTGAACAGAGATGGCCTTGCCACAGGGATATATGAGGTTAAAATGTATGGTATTGACCATGCAAATTGCCAAACCGGCAGAATAGTCGTTCAGTAGAAGGTGCAGGCTGAAAACAACAGGTATTTTTAGCCTTTTTTTCATGATTTTTCAAGGGCATGCAACCATTGCAATACCTCCCCCCGTCTTATTAAAAACGACTAACATGAAAACAAGAAAAATACTATTACCTATTACAGTTAGCTTAACTACAGCGGCTATCATACTATTAAGTTCATTTGGTTTCCATAACACAGGGGGAACAGCCAATGCATGCGGTAGCCCGGGAGAGGCAGGCACTTGTTCCCGACCTGCAAACGGATGCCACGGAGCAGGCGCAACCCCAGCCGGTGTCGCTGATAATGCCGGACCAGGTACACTTACCTTTTCTACTGTACCTGCACTAGCCAGCAACCAGTATATACCCGGTACAACGTATACAGTTAGTGTAACATTGGCCCAGTCAGGTAAAAAACGAATGGGCTTTGCCTGCGAAATACTTGACAATAGTGGCAGCACCAACACACATACAAACAATACAGCCGGATCAATTGTTGTTACCGACCATATTAATACCAGAACATGGCAAAGCTTCGGAACAGGTAGGCTTTCTATCAATCAGGATACAAACGGTGGAATAGGCGCAAATCCATACACGTTCAACTTTAATTGGATTGCTCCTGCCAAAGGTTTTGGTACTGTTAATGTATATCTATGCGGAAATGTAACCGATCATAATAACCTGGCTGATTCCGGCGATTATGTGTATGCACAACATATTGTCCTTACAGAGGGGACTGCTACCGGTATAGCTGGGTTAAATGAGGGTTCCCTCAAATTGGATGCCTATCCTTCCCCTTCAAATGGCCGACTTACCATTTCCTTTAACTTGCCCGATGCGGCCAATATATCTGTAGCACTATATTCTATCAACGGTCAATTGGTAAGAAATTTTGAAAACACGCAACTGAACGCAGGGGAATTTTCGAAAACCTATAATGTAACTGACCTGGCTAAAGGAATGTATTTTATGAAAGTGAATGCTGGGGATTTTTCAGAAACCCGCAAGGTCATTATTGAGTAATTGGCAAAAACAATATAACAAACTGAATTACAAACAATTAAAAAGAACATATTTGCATACATAAATGCAATTTTATGCAGGTGCACATGGCATCTGATATTTAAAATATAGAATTTTCTATTAGTTGACGGTTACAGAAGCGGAGATA
This sequence comes from Bacteroidota bacterium, assembly GCA_013289395.1. Lineage (GTDB taxonomy): Bacteria > Bacteroidota > Bacteroidia > JABEUT01 > JABEUT01 > JABEUT01. The sequence continues at coordinate 8,347 of JABCZY010000013.1, read as the reverse complement.
ATTGAGGGCTGTAAAGCTGGCAAACGTGAGTTGCAGAAGGCGTTGTATACACGTTTTTCTGGCAAGATGTTCGCCGTATGTCTGCGCTATTCCAAAAACCGGGAAGAAGCGGAAGATCTTTTACAGGATGGGTTTATAAAGGTCTTCCATAGTATTGAAAAGTTTATGGGTTCGGGGTCATTCGAAGGTTGGATAAGGCGCATAATGGTTAACACTGCACTCGAACTTATACGCAAAAAAAAATTAGACTTTAGTTCTTTTGATATTGAGCATGTTGAAAGTTATAGCGACCATATAACAGATATGACAACAACAATAGCCGAAAATGAATTGTTGGCTATGATACAGGATTTACCTGCGGGATATAAAACCATTTTTAACCTGTATGCAATTGAAGGATATCAGCATAACGAAATTGCAGAAATGCTTGGTATATCAGAGGGCACCTCGAAATCGCAATTAGCAAGAGCCCGGCATATTTTGCAGGAAAAACTAAAAAAGACAGAATTAAACTATAGACCACAAGCAAAGTGACAGACGACAAGAAATATAACACTGAAAAGCAATTCCATTCTGCCTTGGCAGATTGGGAGGTTCAGCCTTCGCCCGGCTTATGGGATAAGGTTGAAGCCAGGCTTGATGATGAAGGCAAGAAAAGGCCTGCTATATGGATATGGATGCTTGGCGCCTTATTATTCCTTGCAGGGGCTGCCGCTATTGCCTGGTATTTCTATCCGCGCAATCAGGCACCGAGGGAGTATTTTGTAAATAACGGTGTACCGCTAGCCCAAGAAAATGTGGCGATTGCAAATAGTAATAAAAATACCTTGTCTGACTCTGCAAAAATTAGCCTGCAACTGCAAGCCGATTCTATAAATAATACAACAACTGAGCAAGCTAAACCAATTACTTCTCAAACTTCAGTGCAAAAGGGAACTGCAATTAAAACTACCGATAACTCACCTGCAATTAATACTACTCATGTAACAACTGTTACACACAATGTCTCAGTAGCACCAAAAAATAACAGTACTGCGTATACCAGTTTAAAAAACACTCGGGCAAAAAAGGATAGTGTAACTCATACTGCTACAGTAAACAAAACACAAACTCCGGTAACTCCTATTGTTAGTAATAAAACAATCAAGCCATCAGCTACAAATGAACCTGCCACAACCAAGGTAAAATCGATGGCAGTTAAAACCACTACCGATAGCATTAACAAAACCAAAGACAAGCAAGAAGCTGGAACAAATACTACAGCCAAGAGTACAAGCCCACCTGTTAAAACACCCGTTACAAAAACAATAAATACTGATTCAATTGCAAATGCACAGAAAGCAATAGCCCCTGCAAAGAGAAACGATTCGATTCAGGCAATTAATAAAGCCAATGCAAACATTGCAGCGCAAAAAAAAGCTGACTCTTTAAAAGCCGATAGTGTTCAAATAGCTAAGAAAGATTCTGTGAAAAAGGATACGGTGAAGAAAACAACCACTTCAACCGATACTACCCATCATGCAGCATTACCTTCTCTTTTCAGTATTGCCATTTATTATTCACCTGAAATTGCGCGGAATGATGTAACAAGTCACAGTACTACTTTCAATATGCAAAACGCTGTGCCCAATCTTCGTTATTCCTTCGGAGCAAAATTCAGTTTAAGCTTTGGTAAATTCGAATTGAATGCAGGCATAGCCTATTCACAATTACATCAAACTTTCGGACTCGATACGGTATCATTCTCTAAGAACATATCACAGCCACTTATTATCAATACTTCGCTTGGTAACATGGCAGTACCGGTGGGACCATTAATGGCAGGCATTACTCCTGCCCCATGGGTTGTTACCTTACATGATCATTACCAGTATAATGAAACCGTGAACTATATTAATATGCCCATAAATGCCCGCCTGAATTTTGGTATCGGTAAGTTTACTCCATATGTTACAACTGGGATAAACCTGCAATATGCTGTAGGTGAAAATGCAGTTCTTGATGTAATTAAAGATAAGGGAGTAGACCTGAACCTAACATACAGTAGCCTGAATGTAAATGCGTTTAATATAGGCTTTAGTGCCGGTGCAGGCCTTGAATATAATATTGTAAAACGACTGAGTGTGTATGTTGAACCAAATGCCAGACTCAATACACTTCCGCTGTCAGGCAATGACAAATCATTTAATTATTATTTGGGCTGCCAGGGTGGACTAAAACTTGGACTGTAGAATAACTTAATTCTTCTTAGCCCACATATTTCGAAATTTACTAAGATCGGCCAGGTGTTTTCTTTTTCTCTTATTCTCATATTCCATAACCGCCTGGCCCAGATCACTCATAAAAGGCAGGCCGATAGTTTTGTATTCATACTTACCATCGTTCAATACATTGCGCTCATTCAGGTACATAAGCACCGACAAACAAAACTCCGAATGTGTTGTAGTATCTATCATATATGTACAATCGGATAGGAAGCCATAGGCCCTACCAACAATATTCATTGAACGAATGTTACCAATAGCACTGTCAGATATTGTATCTGTCATTCCATAGTAAATATATTTCTTAAGGTTATCGGCGTACGATTTTCTATCGTAATGCGGGTAGTCGCTTTCGCGCGGCAGCATACCCATATTCGTATATAAAAACGTATAATCATCATCTGTTATCCTGAAGCGGCTTTTTGCGGGAAAGCTATTCGGGAAAATAATAGAGAGCAGAATATCATTCTCATTTTTAAACGGCATATAATTATTGCGCCTGAAATCACGGGCTGTTTTAACTTTTGCGTCTTCCCTATATCCTTTACCTATTATAGTGTGCTCAGCCACATTCTGTATATTACCCGTATTACTATCGGCAGGCTGCTTATATAATACCGTCGAATCATCTGTTAGAAATGTAAACGGGTTGGTGTGTCTGTTAGCCGTGCTATCGCAATGCGGGTTGAACCGCTGGTTTATCATTGCATCTGTATATCCCATTTCATGCAGCCTGCGGTTTATATATTTCGGCCCCAGAAATTCATATATACGGCTATAGGCATAGTTATCACTCACCAAAAGCATTTGTTTTATAAAATGCGCAATGCTCGGGTATTTACTCTTTGCTGTGGTATCGCGATACTCAACTGTTTCGCATTTATAGGCACTGTCAACTGCAAGGCGTGTATCTTTTGTTATACCATATACTTTATTCAGGCTATCTATTTTTTCAAGTGCAAGTGCAACCAAAGGCAATTTTACAAGGCTTGCCGGGTAATAATACCTCGTGCTTGGCGGATACAGGTAATGCCTTTTAAGATGTGCTACATTATTTGAATCGCGATTAATTTGGGTATAAATAACCTGGAAATGGTACTTTGAAGGATGCTCAAATACTTTATGGTATTTCAGCTCAAGTGAATTGGAATGAATGATTTCGAGCAATACCGAATTAACTTTTTTGACGTCGTGATAAGCAGGAAACGTCGGATTGATGCTGTCAATCACATTACTCTGCCCAGTACAAGGTTGCAGTGCTGCAGTTACAAGTACTATGGCACACCATAATTTCATTCGGCTTTAGCTTTTGCGTTCTGCCTTAATAAGATTCTGGTAGTTAGAACCCCAGTGGTAACCCAATGAAAATGGTAATGGCTTTACTTGCTTTAAGCTGTCACCCATATGGTATGCTTTCTGCAGATCGAGCTGGTAAAAACCTGAAGGAAAACTGCTGACAGGTTTTATGTAATTACCATAAAAGGTAAGTTTCCAATCTTTTGAAGGCAGGTACCTGTATGGAACACCCGTATCATCCTGAACTATGCTGGCACTTTTCTTTAACACTGCATTACGCATTACCGAAAAAGTAGGATTATGCAATAAATAAGAAGCTGATTTTATGTAGGTGGTTGAAATCGGCATTTTATTCAGGAACGCCATAAGTCCCGTGTTTTTTTGAATTTCAGCATCCACCATATTACACTTCATATACGAAGCCACTTGTATGCCAGTATCGCCAGGATGCCTGAAGTATACCTTTACAAAATCGTTTGTATGTGCAGGTACACTGTCTTTATTTAGAGGAGAATCCGTTCCGTCGTCATTTAAATGGTAGTACTTTACATTCACTATTTCATAGTTATTCCTCACTAAAAATATACACATTAAGGGCAATGTTCCGTTCACATTATTCTTCTGTAAGTCGTTTAACATGTTCTTAGTAATGAAATAACTCTTAGTTAGAATATCATCAAGGGAGCCATACACCTCAGTCATATAAGCATCAATATCCTTTGTTTTCATTTTTGCCAATTCAGGCAATGCCCCTGCTCTTTCCAGGCCATATAAGTGATAGTGCTTTGCTTGTGGAAAAAGTACATTGGCATGTAAAATATCAGGCCCGCTGAAAGGGTAGAAGACATCGAGGTTCTGTTTGCGTTGTGCCGCCAGTTCAGTTACCGCCCATGTTGCCATTGGCTTCAGGCGCACGTTATCAGCATGTCCCCATTCATACGTAAAATTCTTAGAATAACGTATCCACACCGTATCTTTCTCAAGGGTTGCAGGCAGGGTGCTTCCATCTAACTGCTTCATGCCTGCTATATAACGGGCTATATCATTATACTTTCTATTGCGTGTTACTGTATCAATATTCACAGGCTTAGCAACAACTGTTGCAGGCTTCTTAACCGTATCAGTTTTAGGTGCAACGGGTGCCGCAGTTTCAGTTTTATTTTGCGTAGGTTGGTTTGAGCACGATGCTACAAACACCAATGGTAATAACGAATACAATAGAATGTTAACTGACTTCTTGATCATAGGTTTTTGGTTTCCGTATAAAATAAATTATGCTTCCTGCCAGTATGGTTGCCAGGCCCAGCAGCGATTGTTTGTAATTGACACTCATGGTGAAATAAAGAGTCCATGCACTCAAAAGTAAGAAAATGAAAGGAGTTACAGGATAACCAAATGTCTTGTATGAATCGGATTTTATTTTTCCCCTGATGCGCATAACAAACAACCCGAATACAGTAAGGAATGTTATAAGGTTCAATGTGAAGCCAACATATAACATCACATCGGAAAATGTTGAGGTAATTACCAGGAAAACCGAAATGGCACATTGTATAACCTTAGCCACAACAGGAATACCATGTTTATTTTGCTTGGCTAAAAAACTAATTTGCTTTAAGTCCTGCCCCATAACCTGGGCCACACGCGGACCAATGAATACCATAGAACTAACCGACGAAAGCAAAGTGAGTGCAATAAGAATAGCCATTAATTTTGAACCATTCGGGCCAAAAATATGCGTAGCTGCAATATAACCCACCTCCTGCTTATCCTTTAACTCACTCATGGGAGATGAATACAGGAATACATAATTGATAAGCACATATAATACCATAACTATTAAAGTGCCGTACAAAAGCGATTTAGGAATATTTACCTTAGGATTTTCCATATCGTTAGCTATATATGCCGATGCATTCCACCCTGAATAGGCATAATAGATATAGTTGAGCGATACAGCAAATGAAGCGGAAAAGATGCACGTCCAGCTTTGTTCTTTTACACTACTGACAGCCGGTAATATATCCACATGCTGAGAGGTTGCCAATACTAAACCAGCCACTACAAAAAACAAGATCAGCACAATTTTAAGAATGGTTGATACATCCTGAATGATGGCACTTCTTTTTAAGGTGAAGGAATGTATGACAGTAATAAGCACCACAATACCCGATGCCATAAGAATTGGGTTAATAACCGGGTACACTTTATTCACATAATTGCCCAATGCCATTGCCGACAAGGCCACCGGTGCAGCAAAACCTACCGTAACCGATACCCAGCCCGATAAAAAGCCAAGCAAGGGGTGAAATATTTTAGTGAGATACTGATACTCCCCGCCTGAACGAGGCATAGCAGAAGCCAGCTCACCATACGATAATGCTCCACACAATGCAATTACTCCACCTAATACCCAAAGCATCATAATGGCAAAGCCTGACTGAATACCATCTAGCTGGTAGCCAAGACTGGTGAAAACCCCGGTGCCAATCATATTGGCAATAACTATAAAGGTGGCTGTATAAAGGCTTATTTTGCGAATGGGCACTGATTCAATAATATAGCTTACAATAATACCGTTTTTACTCAAAGTAGATACAAAAAAAGCCCGCGCTTTTCAAACCGGGCTTTTTTCTTTTGTCTTTTCTATTATTGCATTATCACCCTGCGGTAAGTAACACCATCGTTGGTAATTACCTGGATGGTATAAATACCTTTTGCATACGTGCTCATATCGTATTGCTGAACCATTATGCCATTTTGTTTAGCATAGTTTTGTTGCTCAATAAGTTGGCCAAGGTCGTCGTAAATTTTAACTACAATGGTCTGCTGCTTATTCAGGTTCATGCTAAGATTAAACATACCCCTGGTAGGGTTAGGGAATATATTCAGTGAATTCACTGATGCCATGTTCTGTATAGCCAGTGGTGTATTGAAAACTATACTGCCCGTGTTTGATTTAGAGGCATTGTAGTTTACAGCTTCTATACCATGATAAGGGCTATGTGAATTACAGCCTGTTGCTCCGCCAATACCCACATGGTAATACCATGAACCTGTGTATGACAATGGTGGTGTATCAGTATAACCAAATGTGTTTGGTGATACTGATGCAATACTATCATGCGATATTCCGGAAACACTGTCACGATAAATTACATAATGTGTAAATGCAGCCCCTTCAAAGTTATCCCATACAAGGTCTACAGTTGTGCTGTTAGCCAATGTTGTGGTAAGGTGTATAGTCTTAAATAATATACTCTGGCTGATAGGTGAAGATTGTCCGCACGAGTCAAGCTCTGATATTTCATAAGACCAGCTACGATTACCCGAACTTGAAATAGTATCAACATACAATCCTGAACTGCCTGAAGAATGACCTATGGTATTAAATATACCAGGTGCAGTTGTTTCTCTGTATATATAGTAATATTTTATTCTGCTATTCAGGTCAGGGGCCCATGCAAGGTTAATGAAGCCGGTAGCCGGATCAACGGTTGCCATGCAAATTGATACCCCCTGAGGCAGGGCTGTGGTTATTTTAGCACTGGCACTTCCTGCACAACCGACAGCATCAGTTACGGTTAATCCGTAATTGCCTGATGAAAGGTTATAAATATTTTGTGTGCTTGCGCCATTAGTCCATGCGTAGCTATATGGCGGTGTACCCCCTGTGGCATTTGTAATAATATCGCCAAGTGTTTTGGTAACACAATTAAAATTCACTACCGAATCTAATGTAACCAATGGCCCTGAAGCATTACTTACTGAAACCAGTGCGTCAGTAGCGCAGGCATTGCTATCTGTAACAGTTACTGAATAAGTACCTACGGCAAGATTGCTTATAGAACTGATAGTAGATCCTGTACTCCAGTTATACATATAAGGTTTTGTTCCGCCGGCTACCGATACGTTTGCTCCTCCATCAGAACTACCGCAACCCGCAAAAATTGAGTTTGTAGTTAATGACAATGGAGCAGGCTCGGTAATATTCATTGACTTTATTATTGTACATCCGCTAGCGTCGCTCACACTTACCTGGTATGGTCCTGCTGACAGATCATTGATGTTTTGTGTAGTAGCGGTGTTCGACCATGCGTATTTATATGGTAATGATCCTCCGGTTACAGTTATAGATATAGAACCGCTTGTATCGCTGTTACATGCCACATTTTTTATTGAACTTACGGTAACAGTAGGCGCACCGGCATCGGTTATATTAATAGCCTGGAATGTAGAGCAATTCCCTGCATCACTAACCGTAACAATGTATGTACCCGAAGGCAGATTATTATTTGCTGACACAGTATCACCATTATTCCAGGAATACCTGTATGGTGCTGTTCCACCTGTTACATTAACTGATATTGCTCCGTTACTTGCACCACATGTACTTTGTGTAATACTAGGGTTTATAGCAGGCCCGCTTGAAGCGGTTACAATTACACCCGCAGTAGCAGTACACCCGAAACCATCGGTAACAGTTATACTATAAGAACCAGTTGTAAGGTTAGTAGCAGTTACGCCTGTTTGTGCGGGTACAGTTGTCCATGAATAATTATACGGCACCGATCCGCCTGATGGTATTGCCGTTGCAGTTCCGTTTTTTAGTTCCGCAACTGGCATTAGTGCTATTAGCGGTAACACTTAATGGAGCAGGTGTGAGAATAGTTGCTGAATCTATTACCTGACAACCATTACTATCTGTTATTGTAACAGTATACGCGGCTACCGGCATATTATATATAAGATTTGTAGTAGCTCCATTGTTCCATGCATACGTGTAA
>JABCZY010000012.1 GCA_013289395.1 Bacteroidota bacterium | reverse complement strand
AGCAAATGCCGCCCCGCATGAGTTGAAAGTTCATAAAGTAGAAAGTTTAAAGCACTGGAATTAAAGCCCCTTCAGGGGTTTGGGGCAAAATACCAATTGGTAAGGTTGCTTCGTTCCTCGCAATGACAAAACCATTAGAAAACTCAGGATATAACTAAGAAGCTAGGATTCAAAAGGCTTTTCTTGTTGTAGGAAAGAGTCTTATTGGTATCCATATTCAATACCTTTTTCCCGATCTCTTCCACTATGATCTGCCCGGCGGCTGAGTCCCATTCCATAGTAGGTGCAAAACGGGGATAGGTATCGGCCTTGCCTTCGGCTATCAGGCAAAACTTTATAGAACTGCCTGCCGAAACAGTATTCACTTTGCCATATTTCTTGGTCTCGCGGGCAATAAACTCTTCCGTTTCAGGTGACAGATGTGACCTGCTTGCTATAATTGTATAATCGCGTTTAGGTTGGAACAAAGGCAACCTTTCGGCCACTTTGGTCAACTGATCCATCCACTGGTATGTGTATTTGCCTGCTTCCAGTATTCTAAAAGCGCCTTTGCCTTTTATGGCAAAGTATAAGGTTTGAAGCACAGGTAAGTATATAAGTCCGAATACCGGAAGGCCATCATTCATCAGGGCAATATTCACGGTAAACTCTCCATTACGTTTTACAAATTCTTTGGTGCCATCAAGCGGGTCAACCAGCCAGAAGTTCTTCCAGGCCTTTCTCTCTTCATAAGGCACTTCAGCCATTTCTTCACTTAACACTAATGGAAATTCTGTACCTCTCAAGCCTGAGCTGATAATATCATTCGACATTTTATCGGCTTCGGTAAGGGGAGAGTGGTCTTCTTTATACTCAACATCAAATGGCTTGCTATATACCTGCATAACCGATTTACCGGCCAGCACTATAAGGTTTATAGTTTGCAACAAAAGGCTTTCTGATATCTCTACTTCCATTTATACAGTTGCGTGATGAAAGTAATGAGCCAATACATTATAAAAATGGTTGTAAAAGAAATACAATGCTACATCCCATATGGCAATAGATACCAGCATATAGGATATCACTTTTTGCTTATCATTATAGAACCTAACGGCAAGCATAGTACCAATGGGAATTGATAATACTATTGGCGTGAAAAATGCTAGTCCCGCAAGGCCCCATTTGTTTTTAACGGTTTGTACAAACTTGCTATCCAATATATTCTTGCGCTCTTTCTTTCTATATGGTATATACTTTGTCCTGAACTTGGTCCAGCCATCTAATGCCCACTCACTAACATTAGCAAACACTATACTACCTGTTACTCCACCTGCTGTTGTTAATGTTACCGCTTTAAAAAAAGGCAGATGCGCAAAAACAGCCCATGGAACACCACCGAACCCGAATTTTACTGTGCTTAAAGTGAATATGCCGAACGCTTGCTTTAGTTCATTCCAAATCATAAACCTCTTTACTATCTACAACGATTAAACTCTACTGTATTAGTTAACGCTTTCATTTTCAAAGATACTAATTTTATCACTGAAATTATAATTATCTAATTAGTAAGTACATCTAGTATATTTCGTCGGAATGAAAACAGAATTTGGCGTATTCTGCTGCCTTGCATTCTACTTTGCAGATGCCTTTTTCTTCACCTGCAATTCTTTAAGCCATTTTACGGGACCGGGCAAATTATTCTTCCGTATCTTGATAAAATGAACTTCCTTGGAGCCGAATCCTTTATAAAACCTTGCTACATCAGGGTCTGTGGAGCCTTCAAAATCGAATATCAGATTTTGTTGTGCATTCTCCTCAATGTATCTGTTGATGAGAAATGTCATGGCCTGTGTTTCAAATGCAGTTTTGTTGGTGCCCGAAAACAGGAATATAACACGGCGGTTGCTTTCAACTAAAAATGCGCCGGCGCAAAGCTCTTTTTCTTTTGTATACACGCCCCAGCATTGGCCCAATCCTTTTTTTATGCATGTCTGCATAAGTGCATTCAGCATAGTATACTGGGCGCCTGTTATCTCATAATTCTTACCCCTGTTGGCCCGAAACAGGTCGATGACTTTTTTCGGTGGAATGTTTTTAGCAATTGTAAGCGAACTTGCCAGAGCTTTCTTTAAATTCCTTTTTGCCTGTGTAGAATAATTTGACTGTAAAGTTGTATAAGAAGAAATAAGATCGAGCAGGTGCGTAACTCCTTCGCTGGTTTCAAATGAATCATCCTTTGCCCTGTTAAATGTATTGAGACTAATTTCAACATACTTGTATTTGGCAGGGATCATTTTTAAAAACTCCTCAACCTTGGCATTTGTAATTTTTGCAGTTGAGAACACACCATGTTGCTGCGTAAACGTAGGCTGGTATGTATATATAAAGCCATACTTTTCGCCGCGTGGTAAAGGCATTACACTTTTGTAATCATCTTCAACCAAGCCATCCCATTTATTGCATGCAATATCCAAATACCATGAATAAGCATATATAAGCCCATTAACAGAGTTCCGTATGCAGGAATCCCATTTTGCTTTATCAATATCGTTATATGACAGGTACTTTATCACAATTGCAAATATATATTCATTCGGCTTGCTACAGACTTTAACGGAGAAGTGAAGAATTAATTCTCTTAGCTTTGTACTGAAACACTTGTATGCTTAAAGGCCTTTTACGATACGCCCGCAATTTTAGTGTCTCTCTGCTATTTAAACGAGAGAGGAATATTGTACTGCGCGATTTTTTTCGGTATTCATTAGGGCAAAAGGTAATTAACAACCAGACCATAAACCCCTGGTCAGACAAAATTTACAATGAAACCGAACGGAGTGAAGCCTTAACCAAAGCCATTAACTGGCTGCTTCATTCGCAGGTCTCGATGGGTGATGGCGGATTTGGTTCGTATCGTATTATAACCGGCTGGACCACTTCATACCCTGAAACCTCAGGGTACATTATCCCTACCCTTTTGCATTATAATAAAGAAGTACAACAGAATGACATACTGACAAATGCAATAAGGTGTGGCGATTGGCTGATCACCATTCAAAAACCAAGTGGCGGATGGCAGGGGGAATATATGGCCGACAACCGTGCCGAGGTTGTATTCAATACGGGGCAGATAATACGTGGTATGGTGGGCCTTTATAAGCAAACGAATGACAAAAAGTACCTTGACTCAGCAGTTAAAGCATGTGATTGGTTATGCTCTATTCAGGAAAATGACGGATGCTGGAAAAAGTCTGCTTTTATGGGCGTACCAAGGGTATACGACAGCTATGTAGATGCCCCTCTTTTGCAAGTATATGAGATAACTAAGAATGAATTGTACAAACAAAAAGCAATAAATAACCTGAACTGGATAATTGACAAAAAACAATTAGAGAATGGCTGGTTTGAAGATTGTGATAATACTATTAAGCACAACAACAGACCCATATTGCATACCATTGCATATACAATTGACGGGTTATTAGAATCAGGATTACTATTGAATGACAAAAAGATTTTAGATGCAGCCATAAAAAGTGCGGATAAATTATTTGAGTTGTTCAGCAAGCATAAATATTTAAACGGTAGGTTTGATAGAAACTGGAAAGGATCTCAGGATATAATATGCACAGGCTGTGCACAAACAGCCATTATCTGGCTAGAACTATACAAGCTGACTAAGAATACCCAGTACCTGAATGCAGCCATGAAAATGAATGATCAGCTCATTTTTATTCAGGACAGGCAGGTAAATGAATCGGCTAATACAAAAGGAGCTATACCGGGTTCTTATCCCTTGTGGGGAAGATACGAGGCATTTAATTTCCCTAACTGGGCTACCAAATATTTTGCTGATTCACTGTTACTGGAAAAAGAATGTTTGCAGGAAGCCGTAACACTAAGTAGTACTAAATGAAGACCGGATTAACTACACATAGCCTTTCTAATAAAGACTTCAGGGAGCAGCTCTACTCCATGCTTCAACAAGGTATTAAACCAGATTTTATTATTCTGCATTACAGTGGCAGGTATCGTTTTTCAAAAGCATCTGGTTTCATTAAAAAAGTTCTTAAACAATACAAGCTTAAAAGCCTTTCCTATATTTTATCCCGCAGCAGCAATGCTGCCTCAGTCCCAAGTTACAGTCTTAGTACCGAAGCAGAAAAAGAAGTAGATAATTTTCTTTCCTCGGCAAAGATCATTCCGGCAAATGGAATTAATTCTGCTTCTACTATCGCATTAATAAAAGGTATGGGCTATGCAATTATAGCCTGCAATAGCGGCAAGCTGAATGGGTCAGTACTGAGTCTTTCCAATGCCATTTTCTTAAATGTTCATGCATCAAAACTACCTGCCTATCGGGGTATGAATAATGTTGAATGGGCACTTTGGGAGAACCAGGATATGTATGGAACAATTCACCGGATATCAAAAGGAATTGATGAAGGCGATATTCTGTTGCAGGAGAAGATTGAAACGCCAAAACTTCAAACTATTACAGAATACCGTCAGTTTAGCTTCTTTAAAAGTAATGAGCTAATGGGCAAAGCGGTAACGGGGTATTTAGATAAGAAGTTGAGCTTTGTTAAACAAGAAATAAGTGGCAAGCCACTAGATCAGTATTATGTAATGCACCCTATTTTAAAAGAATACCTGGCTAAGAAATTAACAGGCAGGTAATTTATACCGCAATAGCAACCATTTTCTCAAACACCTCTCTCCATCCTTTCCAATCGCCTTGTTCGCTAAGGTTATGATTATGCAGAACAGGAATAAATTCACCCTTACACTTTTTTACTTTCATAATAAGCTCCCTTATAATTTTATTTGCTTCGGCAGGAGATAGTTTTTCGTGATCTTTCAAGGTACCATCCATTAATACACCGGGGTGAATCCTTACAGGTAATTCCACTTCGGTCTTCAAGTCGTAAAAATAGAACGGAGAACAGATACTTGCTCTGAACCCATTAATACTTGGATAGAGCATAGTGTAGTCGTCGGTAATTTTAAGTGCGGCAAGACACTCGTATGTATCAGGCAATGTCATTTTTAAAAAATGCTGGCGCGATTTGGTAAGCCTTCCTCTTGTAGGTTTTTCCACAGCTTCTATTTCCTGTTTTACTATATGCCTGTCATTGTTAGAATCGTATGAAGGGTGAATACCCATGCTCCCTCTAAAACTCAACTCTTCTACCAATTCTTTAAAAGCGTTACCACTTACTGGAATATTTTTATCGAACTCACCACGTTTGCCTGCAAGTACAAAATAAATAGGGCTTACATTATTCCCCCTGAAAACATCATGCATATATACAAATGTGTCGTATTCATCTTCTCTTATTCCAAGCAAGGTCATTGTCTTTCTAAACCCCAATGGAATATCAAACTTCGATAAAGCCTTAAAGTAAGAAGCAATTGTAAGGAAAAACCCTCTGCCCTTATGTGCAAATGCTATGTCAACATCAACTGTCGGAACGAAAGTGTATGCGTTCTCTTTGAAAGCTATATCCACATATCTATTGCTTAAAATAGCTTTCAGTTTTTCTGCCCAATAGTTTACAAGCGGTTCATCTAAAAATTTATTCTTAAAGGCCAGGCTTTCTGTATGTGAATAACGCCCATGCTTATCCGCAGTAAAAGGCAAATATTCTTCATATCGGCTCACCAAATAAAATGATGCCGCAAACACATCAAATGGTATAGAGCCACCACTGGTTTGAAAAAATATTTTCACACCTTCCCATTCGGCTACCGTAATATTTTGAGGATGAACTCCTGTTTCAGAAAGCAAACCGGAAGCATGAATAAAAATCTCATTCTGCTCTATAACTTGCCCGGAATAGTTCAGCTTTGGCCCATTGTAGTTTTTATATTCCGAAACATCAGCAGTTAACTTATAAGGTGTACCTATCAGCGCTTCAAAGAACAGCGAAAAAGTGTAATTAATTCGGGGAGTAAGTACAGGACTATAAATAAGTAATTCCACTGCCATATTAAAAATTGCTCAAAATCTCTTTACATATAAACTCTGCTGCTCTACCATCTCCAAAAATTGGCGGATATGCAAAATCTCTCTTTTCTTTCAATTGCAAATATGCCTTTTTAATTCGTATCTCGCTGGCTTCCACTAAAATAGAGTTGCCGCATTCAACCAATTCGGTCCATTCGGTTTCTGCACGTAACACAACACATGGCTTATGCAAAAAGAAGGCCTCTTTCTGTACCCCACCTGAATCGGTAAAAACCATTGAACAGTTTTTCTCCAAGGTCAGCATTTCAAGAAACGATGCCGGAGGAACAATATGGAACTGTTTATTCGTTTTAAGCGTGTTCAAAATATTCTTTCCGTGCCCCTGCTCCAACATTTTCGATGTACGTGGGTGCGCGGGAAACACGATATCTATTTTATTATCTATACTTATTTGATTCAACGAACCGAGTATACTGTTAAGCCTTTCAGGGTCGTCGGTATTATTGTTACGATGTATGGTGAGTAGAATAAATTGTTTGCCTTTCAACCCCAGTCCATCAATAATTTTTGTGTTCTTATCGGCCACTTCAGCAAAGAACAAAGTATTGTCATACATCACATCTCCGCAATGGTAAATACCAGGCTTATCAGCTGTAAATGGTGGCTTATTATTGGGATTGAAATTCTCCTTGATCAAGTTATTGTATCCTGTATTTGTAGGGCTGAACAATAATGTGGAACAATGGTCGCATGCAATACGGTTAACTTCTTCGGGCATTGCCTTATTAAATGAACGCAGGCCAGCTTCTATATGAACGACCGGTATATGAATTTTAACTGCAGCAACTGCAGCGGCAAGTGTTGAATTTGTATCACCATATACAACCAAACAGTGCGGTTTTTCTTTCAATAATATTTCTTCAATTCCATCTAACATGGCGGCCGTTTGCTTGCCATGTGAGCCAGAGCCCACATTCAAATTATAATCGGGTGCAGGTATTCCCATTTCCTTAAAAAACACTTCCGACATATTTTCGTCGTAGTGCTGCCCGGTGTGCAGAATAAGCTCCTTAATATCCTTGGCAAAGTGAGTCCGTATGGCGCGGCTCAATGCAGCAGATTTAATTATCTGCGGTCTTGCACCAATAACGGTCAATATTTTGATCATAGAATGCTTTATAAAAGTCCCTCGTCTGCAAAGCTAAAGTAACCATTATCAGAAACTATTATGTGATCTAACACACTAATATCTAACAAAGCGCCTGCCTGTTTTATTTTTTGTGTCAATGTTTTATCTTCATTACTTGGTGCCAGGTTACCTGATGGGTGATTATGGCATAGTACAATACTGCAGGCAAATTTATCGAGCGCCGCTTTAAATATCAATCGGGTATCAGCAACTGTACCTGTAATACCACCCTGGCTTATCTTTTGACCTGTAATAATTTTATTGGCACGGTTCAAATACATCACCCAGAATTCCTCATTACGTAAGTCAGCTAAATGGTGAAAATATTCGTACACATCCTTGCTTCCGTTTATCTTTTCTTTCTGCTTTACTTCCGACACTCTTCTTCTCTTTGCCAGTTCAAGCGCTGCAACAATAGTTATGGCTTTCGCCTCCCCTATTCCCTTAAATTTCTTCAGGTCATGAACTGTCAATTTACCCAATTCATTCAGGTTATTATCAACGCTTTTCAGTATGGTTTTTGATACATCCACAGCCGATTCGCCCGGCACACCCGAGCCTATTAATATGGCAATAAGTTCAGCATCTGAAAGCACATGAGAGCCCTTCTGCAAAAGCTTTTCACGCGGGCGATCTTCTTCGGCCCAGCTACGTATTCCGGAAACTTCTTTGTATTCGGCGGTATCCATTAAAGCAAAGATAATATTCCCATCGTATTTATTGGTAACGGCTCGCACTTTTTCCCTAAATTCGCAAGCCTTACAAGTGTAGTACGATTATGGAATATAATTTCAGAGAAATAGAAGCCAACTGGCGCAAAAAATGGGCTGACGATCAGGCCTATCGTGTAGATAATAATGCAGCAAAGCCAAAATACTATGTGCTCGATATGTTTCCTTACCCGTCTGGGGCAGGGCTGCATGTTGGTCACCCATTAGGATATATAGCATCGGACATATTCGCACGTTACAAAAGACTTACAGGGTTCAATGTTTTGCACCCAATGGGCTACGATTCTTTTGGCCTGCCTGCTGAACAATATGCTATTCAAACCGGGCAACACCCTGCTGTTACAACCGAAAAGAACATTGCACGTTACAGAGATCAGTTCGATAAAATTGCCCTGTCATTTGACTGGAGCCGTGAGATACGCACTACCGACCCTGCCTATTACAAATGGACCCAATGGATATTTCTGCAACTCTTTAAATCATATTACAATTACCAAAAGCAAAAAGCTGAGCCTGTTACTATATTGGTAGCTGGTTTTGAAAAAGAAGGTTTTGCAGGTAATGATGATGTTGCAGCTTTTACCAAAGAGCAATGGGCTACATTCTCTGAGGCAGAAAAGTCAAGTGTATTAATGAACTTCCGCCTGGCATACCTGAGCGAAGCATGGGTAAACTGGTGCCCTGCAATGGGAACAGTACTTGCCAATGATGAAGTAAAAGACGGTGTATCGGAGCGTGGTGGTTACCCGGTTGAACGTAAACTGATGCCACAATGGAGCATGCGCATTACCGCCTATGCTGAACGTTTATTGAATGACCTGAATACAATTGACTGGCCTGAAAGCATTAAAGATGCACAACGTAACTGGATAGGGAGGTCGGAAGGAACATCATTACGTTTTAAATTAGACGGGCACAATGAAAGTATTGAAGTATTTACCACAAGGCCCGATACCGTTTTTGGTGTAACATTTGTTACCCTTGCACCTGAGCATGACCTGGTAAAAAAAATAACGACTGCCGATAGAAAAGCTGCTGTAGAAGCATATGCAAATACAGCCAAGAATAAATCGGAACGTGAAAGACAAGCCGAGAAAAAAGTGACAGGAGAATTTACGGGAGCATATGTTATTCATCCTTTCTCGGGTAAAAAAGTACCGGTTTGGATAGGTGAATATGTATTGCTCGGTTATGGCACAGGAGCTGTAATGGCTGTACCGGCGCATGACACACGCGACTATGCTTTTGCGAAACAGTTCGGGCTTGCAATTCCTCAAGTGATTGAAGCACCGGCAGGGTGGGACTTTAGCAAAGAAAGTTTTGATGGCAAAGAAGGTAAATGCATTAACTCTGATTTCCTGAATGGATTAGAAGTTAAGGCTGCCATAAAAAAAGCAATTGAAGAAATAGAAAAACGTGGAATAGGAAAAGGGAAAATAAACTTCCGTTTGCGCGATGCTGCTTTTGGCCGCCAGCGTTATTGGGGCGAACCTATTCCTATTTACTATAAAGACGGAGTGCCTTATCCTTTGGATGAAAAAGAACTGCCATTGGTATTACCAGAGGTAGATAAATTTCAGCCAACGGAAACGGGTGAGCCACCACTGGCAAGAGCAAAGGACTGGAAATACCAGGGTAAGTACGAATATGAATACACTACCATGCCGGGATGGGCAGGTAGCTCATGGTACTATTTGCGTTACGAAGACCCGAACAATTCAAATGAGTTTGCAAGTAAGGATGCGATAAAATATTGGGAGAATATTGACCTGTACGTTGGCGGCGCTGAGCATGCTACAGGGCATTTATTATACTTCCGTTTCTGGACCAAGTTTTTGAATGACTTTGGATATCTGCCATTTGTTGAACCTGCTAAAAAACTGGTGAACCAGGGGATGATACAGGGCGTTTCATCATTTGCGTATTACAGAAAAGAAGGCGAAAAATTCATTTTCATTTCTGCAGATAAAGTGTCATCAGACCCTAAGCCACAAAGTACAAGAGTTGATATAGCACTGGTGAAAGATGGGGTATTGGATATTGAAGGATTCAAAAAATGGAGAACAGAATATGCGGATGCACAGTTCGAATTTTCAGAAGACTTTATGTGCTATAGCGAAGTGGAGAAAATGTCGAAGTCAAAGTGGAATGTTGTAAACCCTGACGATATAATAGAGCAATTCGGTGCTGATACATTGCGTATGTATGAAATGTTCCTTGGCCCTATTGAATTAAGTAAACCATGGAGCACACAGGGCATAAGTGGCGTACATGGCTTTTTGAAAAAACTGTGGAGAAACTTCTTCAATGAAAAGGGATTAGCATTATCAGAAGAAAAAGCAAGCCCCCAAGAATTGAAAGTACTGCACAAAACATTGAAAAAAGTAAAAGAAGATATTGAACGTCTTTCATTCAATACCTGTGTAAGTGCATTTATGATATGCCTGAACGAGTTGAATGAATTAAAATGCAATAAACGCGAAATAATGGAGCCTTTGCTAATTGCCTTATCTCCTTTTGCACCTCATATTACCGAGGAGTTATGGAAACAGGCAGGCCATAAAGATTCTATTTTGAAAGCAAGCTTTCCTGCATTTAACGAAGCTTATTTAGTTGAAAATACTTTCTCATACCCTGTATCATTCAATGGCAAAACACGTTTTATGTTAGAACTGCCATTAACCCTAACAAAAGAACAGATAGAACAAGAGGTATTAGCGAATGAAGCCACGAAAAAATGGCTGCAGGATAGCCCTATCAAGAAAATGATAATTGTACCAAATAAAATAGTGAACGTGGTTATTTAACATTATTTAAGAGCGCTGCTGGCATTTGCAGCATCTTAAAACACGTATCTTTGTTATACTATGAAAAGAATAATAGACTTCATGAATAAAACGAGGCTCTCCTTATACCTATTGCTTGCTCTTACAGCAGGTTTGTTGCTGTGTGCAGTATTACGTCAACCGGCGGGCGATGGCACTGATAAGCGAAAGGCTACTATGGACCTGATGATGTCGGGCCTTAAAAACATGCACTATAGTCCATTGAATATGGACGATACACTTTCTGAAAGAGTATATAGGATATACCTGAGACGCTTGCAAAGCAAAGATTTCTTTACCAAGGGTGATATGGAGCAGATATCGAAATATGAATATAAAATAGATGATGAAATAGCTACAGGAACTTTTGAATTCTACGATCTGGTTAATTCAATTTACAATAAACGCAGGGCACAGGACTCAAACTATATTAAGCAATTGCTGGCTTCACCAATGAATTTTTCAGTTGATGAAAACATTGAACTTGAGCCTGCAAAACAGCATTACTCCAAAGACACAAATGAATTACGCGATTATTGGAGAAGGTATGTAAAGTACCAGGTAATGATACATATTGCCGAAACCTTAAACAATCAGGAAAAGGCACAGGAGAAAAAAGACACTTCTGTTAAAATAAAATCGTATGCTGATATTGAAATAGATGCCCGCAAAAAAGTGTTGGAAGCTAACCGTAATTCATTTACCGATTTTGCCCAACAAACTGACGACAAGCGCCTTTCAGAATTCCTGAATGCTATTACCAGCGCATTCGATCCGCATACGGAATATTTTGACCCTCCCGGCCGTAAGAATTTTGATATTACCATGTCTGGCCAGCTTGAAGGCATAGGTGCGCAATTACTTGATAAGAATGGTAATATTACTATAGCACATGTGGTATCGGGCAGCCCTGCATGGAAAAGCCATGAAATTAAAGATGGCGATATAATAATGAAAGTAGCACAGGGTAGTAATGAACCTGTTGATGTGCAAGGTATGCCTATCGACAAAGCCATTCAACTTATCCGTGGTAAAAAAGGCACAGAAGTAAGGCTTACTATGAAAAGGCCTGACAATACTATAAAAGTGATTCCGCTGATACGTGACGTTATAAACCTTGAGGCTACATATGCCCACGATGCTGTAATTGAAGAAACAGGCAAAAAAGTAGGATACATACGCTTGCCTGAATTTTACACCAACTATGAAGGCACAGGCTCCAGAACATGTTTTAATGACGTAAAGCAGGAATTAAGAGAGCTGAATGCCGAACATGTGCAGGGTGTGGTAATGGATCTGAGAGATAATGGTGGTGGTTCCTTACAAGACGTGGTGAAAATGTTAGGCCTGTTTGTTTCGGGCCCTAATGTGCAGGTGCGTAACCGTGAACAGACAGTACCACAGGCTCCTTATGATACTAATGTGTTGTACAGAGGACCCTTGATCGTATTGGTGAATGGTGGTAGTGCATCGGCATCTGAAATTTTTGCAGCAGCCATACAAGATTACAAACGTGGAATAATAATGGGATCGCAAACCTATGGTAAAGGAACAGTTCAGCAAATGTTCAACCTTGATGATTATATCAACCCACAGTTTAAAGCGCTTACTCCGCTTGGATCGGTTAAAATAACCATCAGTAAGTTTTACCGCATAAGTGGAGGCACTACGCAAAAGGATGGTGTAACGCCTGATATCCCTATGCCGGATGCTTACCAGTATCTATACCCGAGAGAAAAAGATGAAGAGTGTCCTATTATATCTGATAAGATAGCACCGGTGTCGTATGTTCCTTGGAAAGACTCACCTAACATCACAAGCTTACAAAAGAGCTTTGAGCAAATGACTGATAATGATTCTATATTTCAGTTGATACACGAACAAGCTGTTCAGTATAAAAAACAAAGAGATGAATCATTATACTCCCTGAACCTTGACCAGTACAGAAAAGAACAAAAGGATCGCGAAGAAACGGATAAAAAATTCGAAGCCGTAACCAAGCCTATAAGTGGTTCTGCTGTGTGGACCCCTGACGGAAAACCTGCCGGACAAAAGGCTGATAACTCGGTTCCGCAGTTAGCAGCAAGCAATGCAGTATTTGCAGTTTACCCTATTGGCCAGGAAGCAAAGCAAATGGCAGCTGATTCATCGGAAGTAAAAGAAGAGAACACAAGATTAAGGTTAATCACAAAGGACCATGAGCTGTACCTGGCAACACAGCTTATTAACGACATGAAATAATTTATTGAAGCAGCTTTAGAACATTTGTATGGTAAATATACCTCGCTACTGTAAATTACTCCTCAAGCGATTATTACTGCTTCTTATTCCATACGAACTGTGTCGGGTATTCTATTATTCCTATAATCACCATTATTTTGCCGACGTTGGGGTAGGCACATTTATCCATTACATGTTTGTAGGCTTGCGGTTTGATATACCCGCAATTATAATGGTGAATATTCCATTTATATTTCTCAGCCTTTTACCTTTTGGCCACGAGGAAACTATCTTCCGCAAACAAGTGCTGAAAACGGTTTACATGGTAATAAACAGCCTTGCGCTTTTCATGCAATTTGGCGATACCGTTTTTCTTTCATTCGTATACAAGCGTTCAACGGCTGATGTATTCAAGTTTCTTAGCCTGGGTAGTGATTCAGAAGAGGTAATGCCAAGTGTTATCAGAGACTATTGGTACGTAATTGTCCTTTGGGCCCTGATGGTATTTCTTATGTATTTGCTTTATGCATTTACCGAAAAAAAGCGCCCGTTCGAGAACACAAAGAATTATGTTGCAACGTCTATTGCATCGTATATTGTTATAATAACCATGCTCGTTATCGGATTCAGGGGTGGATGGCAGGCAAGGCCACTTACCCTGGAAGATGCATCATACTATGCGCCCGTTCATGACGTACCACTGGTACTCAATACACCTTTTAGTATTTTGAAAACATTAGGAGTGCCTCCTTTGAAAGAAAAGAACTTTGTGAATAGTGATCTATGCAATAAAATTTATTGCCCTTATAAAGAAGGAGCGGCAAAACCTTTCCGGAAGCTGAATGTAATAACCATTATACTCGAAAGTTTTTCTAAAGAATATATTGGTGCATTAAACAACCGGCACAAAACCAATACTCCGTTCCTCGATTCTCTCATCTCACAATCGCTGGTATTCGACAATGCCTTTTCCGATGGAAAAAAATCAATTGAAGGTATACCTTCTGTTACAGCCGGCATGCCATCATGGATGGACGAACCCTATGCCACATCAGAATATAACCACGACAGTATAAATACCCTGCCTACCCTTTTAGGCAAAGAAGGTTATACAACGGCCTTTTTCCATGGTGGCACTAATGGCACAATGGATTTTACTACCTATTGCAAACGTGCAGGCTTCAAATATTATTACGGGCGTACAGAATATCATAACGACGCTGATTATGATGTTTGGGGTATCTGGGATGAACCATTCTTCCAGTATTTTGCTAAAAACCTTGACACCTTACACAAACCTTTTTACGCCAATATATTCTCACTTTCATCTCATCATCCGTTCAACATACCTGCAAAATATGCAAGTAAGTTTCCAAGAAAAGGGCAGGAAATGGAGATCTTAAAATGCATCCGCTATAGTGATATGGCCCTGAAAGAGTTCTTTGCAACGGTTTCTAAGAAACCGTGGTACGATAGTACTCTTTTTGTATTTGTAGCAGACCATGCCGGGCCAAGTGAAGACCCTTATTATTCGAATCGGCTGGGCATGTATGAGTTACCCATTATATATTTCATGCCTAATTCTAACCTGAAAGGAAGATCGCATATTACAACCCAGCAAATTGATATCATGCCTTCCGTGCTTGGATACTTAAATTATCCTCACCCTTATTTTGCATTCGGTAGCAATGTGTTCGATTCAACTGCTAATCATTTTGCGATCAATTATATTAACGACGTATACCAGATATGCCGCAACCCCTATTGCCTGCAAATGGAAGGAACACGAATAACAGCCTTATATAATTACCAGAAAGACAGTATGCTGGTGCATAATTTGGTGAAAGAAAAGCCGCAGGTAAAAGATTCTCTTTCAACACTTCTGGAAGCTGTGGTACAAACCTATAATGCAGCTGTTATTCATAACAATATGCAATTAAAAAGAGGAGAATTTTCATCCTCCTCTCATTCAATAAACCGTTAGGTTTTATTTCTTGTCGCCACCCTTGTGGTCATCATGATGATCGTGGTCATGGTCATGATGATGATGGTGTTTCTTTTCCTTATGTTCTTTTTGGTCTTTGTGTTCATCGTGCTTTGGAGCATCCTGAGCTATTACTGAACCTGCGCCGAATCCTAAGATTACAAGCATTACAATTAGTTTCTTCATGGCTATTTATGTTATTGATTAATTACTGAAACAAAGATACTAGCTGAAAATGAAGGTCTAATGAAGATTACTTGGTTCTGACAATAGCACCCGCTTTTTCCTCGTATACCTTTATCAGCTTCTCCATTACCTTATCAATTTCTTTATCGGTAAGGGTTTTATGTTCGCTTTGCAGTACAAACCGTAACGCGTACGATTTCTTCCCCTGCTCTACTTTATCGCCTTCATACACATCAAATACCGATACTTCTTTCAATAGCTCCTTTTCAGATTGAAGTGCCAGTTGTTTCAATTGGGCAAACTGTACATTCTTTTCAATAACCAAAGCCAGGTCGCGCGATACAAGTGGGAACCTTACTATTTCTTTTATTTCTTGCTTTGCAGATATAAGACTGAGAATATTCTTCCAGTTAAAATCAGCGTAATATACTTCGCCTTTTATGTCATGGTTCTTAAGCACCGATTGACTTACTGTTCCAAATGTAACTAGCGTTTTACCTTTTGCAGAAAAAACAAGTCCCGTTAGATTATCATTTCCGCTGAGAACAGTTTCATCCCAAGCTGTTCTGCCGGCTACTTTCTTTAAAATTTGCTCAACATAACCTTTCAGCAGGTAAAAGTCTACGGCATCTGTTTTTTTATTCCACGCTTCTTTTGCTCTGCAACCCGTCATCCAAAGCGATAAATGTTCCTCCTCAGAAAAACCTTTTTCGGTCTTTGTATATGTTCTGCCAAATTCAAACAATTTCAGATCAGGCTGTTGGTTGTTTTGGTTACGATTGATACAAACCAAACCATTGTTCAGCATTGCGCCACGCATTATATCCAGATCAGAGCTAAGCGGGTTGGCAAGTCTTACAGAAGATGAATCAATACCAAAACGACTTGAAGTAAGCGAGGTATTCATAATTTCACTGAACCCATTTCCGTTGAGTAGAAGGCTTATTTCTTCATATACCTTATCGGCACGCACACCCTTGCTATGCACCATTGGTAATTTAATAGTTGGTGGAATAGGTATATTATTAAAACCATAGAACCTTGCAACTTCCTCTACAATATCATTCTGGGTTGTAATATCCATGCGATACGTTGGCAATGCCAATTTCCAATCACCGTTCTTGGAAAGAATTTTTATTCCCACCTGGGTAATGATCGTTTCCATTTCACTATCACTTACCTCGTGGCCTAATAATTTTCTACCAAAAGCAGGTGAGTAATCCAAAACTCTTGCTTCAGCCTTAACAGGGCATACATCCTGCTCAGCCGATACAGTAGCTCCTTTACACATTTCAAGAATAAGGTCGGCTGCACGGCGCATAGCATATGGTGTGTTACCTAAATCTACCCCTCTTTCAAAACGGAAAGAAGCGTCGGTATGCAGCCCTTGTCTGCGTGCTGTTTTACGTACATGCGATGGATCAAAATATGCGCTTTCAATAAATATTTTTGTAGTTGTATCTTTTACACCTGAGTTTATTCCGCCATAAACACCCCCAATACACATGGCCTCTTTTTCATTGCATATCATCAGGTCATCGGTGTTCAACTTACGCTCGAGTCCATCGAGTGTAACAAGGGTTTCGCCTGCTTTAGCCTTTCGCACAATTACTTTGCCACCTTTAATTTCGCTTGCATCGAAGGCATGCAATGGCTGTCCGGTTTCGTGCATTACAAAGTTTGTAGCATCTACAATATTGTTGATCGGCCTAAGGCCAATTGCACTTATTGAATCTTTGAGCCATTGCGGAGATTCTTGCACTTTAATTCCACTTAGCGTAACACCGCAATAACGTTTACATGCTTCAGGGTTTTGAATACTAACTTCTATTTCAGCTTTAGTACCTGTGCTATAGTTACCGGCTTTAGGAACAGAAAGAGTCAGTAACGATGCAGGTTTGTTACGAATATTGATCGCTGCAACCAAATCTCTGGCCACGCCCATGTGCGATATAGCATCGGCACGATTTGGAGTAAGGCCAATTTCAAAAACTATGTCTTTATATATCTTAAAATAATCTGCCGCAGGGGTACCTATTTTAATTTCAGCAGGCAACACCATTATACCTTCATGTGAAGAACCAAGACCAATTTCATCTTCAGCACATATCATTCCCTCTGAAGCTTCACCACGTATCTTGCTTTTCTTTATCTGAAATGGTTCACCCGTAAATGGATACAAGGTGGCACCTTCAGTAGCTACAACCACTTTTTGCCCTACTGCCACATTAGCTGCACCACAAACTATATTCAATAATCTCTCTCCGCCCACATCAACCGTAGTAACAGATAACCTATCTGCATTTGGATGTTTGGCACAAGTCTTTACTTCACCTATAACCAAACCTGCTAAGCCACCCTTCAACGATTCATGCACCTCTTCGTGTTCAACCTCCAGGCCTATTTCGGTAAGCAATTTACCAACCTCGTGCGCTGGAAGTTCACATGCTACATATTTCTTAAGCCAGTTATACGATATTTTCATTTATTCATGTTTTACACTACAAATGTAAGAGTTTACATCTATACACTGAAACTAAAACATGGGTAAAGAAAATCTATTACTGAACACTAAATATAATGGTCATTTTACCCTGTTGTTCAGGTGTACCATCAGGGCTGGGGCTGAATTTAGTGCTTAGGGCAGCCTCCTTAGCTTTTTCATATAACACAGGATTTGTTGTATTAGAACCTTGTGCACCCGATGTAGCTTTTATAACATTCCCATTCTGGTCTACTATTATCATTACAACCACCTGCCCTTCATCCTGCGTATTGCTCTTAATACTCGGGCGTGTAACAATTTTACGGCCCTTTAAAAAGTAACCTATCGGGCCATTACCCATACTTTCACCCGGTTGTGTACCATCAGGGTTACCGGCACTGCCGTTTGTACCTGAGCTACCATCGCCACCAGCTGATTGTCCCTTTGCATGCCTGAATTTATTAAGTGCGCTCGCCAGTGGCACACTAACCTGTGGTTTATCGGCGCTTGCGGTATCGATTTTTACAGCGGTTTTACTTGTATTTTTTGGGGTTTTAATATTTGCATCCTCGGCATCATTGGTTATTACCGGTGCACTTTGCTTAACCGCTGCTGGGCTTGTGGTAGTCTTTATCTTACCTGCATTCAGGTTTTCACCCATTTTATCATTTTCTACATGGCCGGTTCCTTCTGTTCCATTACCAAAATCATTTTCAAAAACCACCACTTCAGGTGTAGGTATTATTTTATAGGGTGGCAAAGGAGTAATAATAATATACATGATAAGGAACAGCAGTAAAAGTGCATGCACCAACAGAGTAACAATTAGCGCAATGCTTTTGTTCTTTCTTTCTTCTCTTACTTCTGCAGTAGCCATATTTATTTGCTGGCAGGTTGGGTAGCTAATATCATCTTTATCTTCAAGTCACTTCCTATTGCCAATGCATCCACAAGGTCCTGAATTGTTAAGCTTTTATCAAGCCTTAATACAACAGTGGGGTCAGTAAGGCCTGCTGTTTTAGCACGCAATACATCTTCTAACTGATCGGCCGGTGTTGGCGTGCCACTGCCATTGATATAATACTTTACGTCCTTCGTTACATCAATAGTAATTTGCTGTTTGTTCATTTCCACCGCCTTTTTTGAACTTGGCAGGGTTAGCTTTACTACACTCGGATTGATCAGTGTAGCAATAATAAGGAAGAACAGCAGGAGGAAGAACATGATATCATTCATACTCGATGCCTCGACATGAGCAGTGAATTTGTTGTTTCTTGTAATCTTCATATTAAGAATATTTTAAATCTTCCTTAATTACTTTTTAACTTCGTCCTGCACCACTTCAATAAATTCAATTGACGATACTTCAATTTTCTGTATGGTTTTGTTTACCCTGATATTCAACCAGTGGTAGCCAATAAATGCGAAAATACCTATGGCCAGACCCGATGCGCTGGTTATCATTTTTTCGTACAAACCACCGGCTATCAAACCTATACTTATGTTATTGGCCAGTGATATGTTATAGAATATTTTAATAACCCCTAATATGGTACCCACAAAACCGAACATAGGTGCTATACCGGCTATAATACCCAATATGTTAAGGTTCTTTTCAAGCTTATATGCTTCTATTTTTCCTGCATTTTCCATCGACGATTCAATTTCTTCGATCGGCTTATTTATCCTGTTAAGTCCCTTGGCAATAATACGGGCTTGCGGAGTATCGGTATTCTTACACAGCGACTTAGCTGCTTCAACATTACCATTGCGAAGGAAATCGCGCATGGTATCTATAAAGTTAGGGGTGCCCTTACCTGCTTTTTGAATATACAGGAACCTCTCTATCAGAAAGAAAACGGCCATAAAGGAAAGGATAGCCAGCGGGTACATAATTACTCCACCGCTTTTAACCAGTTCCAGCAAGTTCATTTTAGCCTCTGCCGAGGCAACAGGTAGGTTTGCGGCAACGGCCTTGGCTGTATCGGCAATAGCAGCCACAGTTGAGGTTACAGTTGCAGTTGGGGTGGGTGCCTGAAGAAGGATGGTAAGCAGCATAGGTAAATAATTTAGAAGATTGAAATTTCAAAGTACTAAAGTATTTTACCCTTGCATGTTAAAACAGTTTAAAGGTTGGAATATATGAACATGATACTGTTAACTTAGACTAACGTATTTTTTAAAACAATATTGTTTATGTTTGTGTTTAAATAATATTTAATATTGCAATATAGTAACACTTTTTTCGTCACTACAATAACAATTTGACTATGAAAAAGACGACAGGTTCTTCCTCGAAAAAGGCTCCAGTGAAGCCTAAGAAGGCAGCCGCCAAACCAGCAAAAGCAGCAGCCGGAAAAGAAAAAGAAAAAAAAGACAAGAAGGCTTCTTCTGAAAAAGACAAGGAGAAAGAGAAGAAATTAAAAGGCGCAGCAGCAAAAAAAGCTACCAAGCCGGCTAAAGCTTCTAAGAAAAAGAAAGGAGATGATGACGATGAAGAGGATTTTGTAGATGAATACGAAAAATCATCGAAAGGTGATGATGACGATGAGGCATCTGAAGATATTGAGATAATTGAAGACGACGTTGCATTGACCGACCTGAACTCATTTGACGACGACGAAGACGAGTTTTACGGCGACGACGACTTTTAAGCCGCCATTATAATATACCTGAAGGGGGAACTAGATCAACCAGATCGTTCCCCCTTTATTATTTCTGTCAGCCCCAGTTACACTCCTCAGGCAATTATCTTCCCCCCTCAGGCGTAATACACCCAAAAAAGCAAAAACAAGTGCTTCTTTATATTTAACTATAATTTCTTCCGGCACTATTATATTAAAACCAGGCAGGCTGGTCTTTAATTGATCAATCAAATAGGAATTAAATGCACCACCACCGGTAAGCAATACTTTGCCTTTCGCTTGCCCTTCAAATACCTTTCGTATCTGTTCGGTTATATGTTCAACCACTGTCGTTAGCTTATCGGTATTGCTACAGGTAGCCTTATTCAAAACGGGCAAAAATTCATTCTCAAGCCACTCACGGCCCAATGATTTAGGTGGTGCCGCTTTATAAAAAGACATTGCGTTTAGTTTATGCAACAGGGCTTTATCGGTTTTTCCTTTGGATGCAATTGCTCCATTTTTATCATATTCCTTTCCGAAGGTTTGTGCCAGGTAGTTTAATGCAATATTTACCGGGCATATATCAAATGCAATACGCTTACCTTTTTTATTGAAGGATATATTAGCGAAACCCCCAAGGTTAATACAGTATTGGTATTCACTAAAAAGCAACATATCTCCTATCGGGACTAATGGTGCACCTTGCCCGTTCAGGGCCACATCGAGACTACGGAAGTCGTTAATTACAGTTTGTTTGCTGGCAGCAGCTATTGCTGCACCATTGCCTAATTGGAAAGTGAATTTTTCTTTGGGCTGATGAAATATGGTATGGCCATGTGAGGAAACAAAATCAATGTTTTTTACTTTTCTCCTTTTTATGAAACCCGTAACCTGTTCTCCTAAATACGTGCCATATTCATTATGCAACTTAAATAATTCAAGCCCTGATAATGCCGGAGCGTTATTGAGTTTATTCAGCCATTTGTTTTGGTAAGCAATGGTATCGGCAGCCATAATTGAAAACTGCCATTTGCCTTTTTTATGGCGAAAGGAACAATACGCTATATCAAGTCCATCTAACGAAGTACCCGACATTAATCCTATTACCTTGTAAGTATCTTTCAATTTTTCCCTTTTGAGAAATCATACACTATCTGAAATCCCCAACCAATAAATGTTGTATTACCCCTGGCATCTTGCGGGTAATAGGTAAGCCCTTGGTTCTGTATGCCAATATAATCAGGGTCGAAGGAATAATCGAGGTATGTGAAAGATACATCAAGTCCTATCCAGCAATCTTCATTCAGCCTGTATGATTCCATTATATATACTGATCCGAAAGGTTTATTCTGAACAAACCCTCCCTTAGGTGCCGGGGCAATTGCGTTAGTAAACGTTATATGTGATTCTCCGCCTGTTAAAGTGGCACTAAACATCAGGTCGTTCGATTTGTCGTTAGATGAATGGTAACCTATTCTCAGCCCGCCCATATAGTCAAACATTCTTGGGTTTATACTGTTATATAATGGTTGAGCTGCAATGGCAAATTCATTATCCCAAAGGCCGACTCCAATATATAACCGTTTAATTACATAGGCGTCGAACGCTACATTGGCTGAATAAATACCGCCAAATGTTTTTACCATGTCAACATTGGTCATCGGATAGGTTATCTCTCCCCCACCTTGAATATTATATTTATAAAAGGTTTCGTTGTTCGATCCTTTTCCGCCGGCATTTTCAGTAATGTCATTACTCTGGGCAATTGAAATAAGGGGGCACGAAAAACAGCATAAGAACAGGCAACTGATTATGACATACTTCTTTACCATACAAGTATAAACGCCTGAATTCCTGATTTATTTTGCGGTATTGCCCAGCATTACTTCCATACTTACCCCGGTTGTGGCATAACCACCATCGTGATATAGGTTCTGCATGGTTACCATACGTGTATAGTCTGAGAAAAGAGTAATACAATAGTCTGCACATGATTCTGCCGGAGCATTGCCTAGCGGAGAAATGGCATCAGCAAATTTGAAAAAATCATCAAAGCCTTTTATACCGCTACCTGCTGTTGTTGCAGTAGGTGACTGTGAAACACTGTTAACACGTACTTTCTTGGCCTTTCCGTAATGGTAGCCAAAGCTTCTTACAACTGACTCAAGCATAGCTTTTGCATCGGCCATATCGTTATAGAAAGGATATGCGCGTTGAGCAGCTATATATGAAAGTGTAACCACGCTAGCCCATTCATTGAGTGCGTCCTGTTTTTTTGCAACAGCAAGCATTTTATGTAAGGACATGGCTGATATATCAAGACTCTTGGCATAGAACTCATAGTTCAGTGCTTCGTAAGGAATATTTTTACGCACGTTCGGGGACATTCCTATGGAATGCAACACAAAATCAATTTTGCCACCTAGTACTTCTTGTGACTTTTGAAAAAGAACATCCAGCTCCGCCACATTGGTTGCATCTGCCGGTATAACCTGCGATTTAGTGGCTTCAGCCAGCTTATTTATTTCACCCATGCGTAGCGCAATAGGTGCATTGGTAAGGGTGAATATTGCGCCTTCGGCATGTGCTTTTTCAGCTACTTTCCATGCTATAGAATTTGAATCGAGAGCTCCTGAAATAATTCCTCTCTTGCCTTTCAATAGGTTATGCGACATAATGATGTGTTTTATTAGGGCAAATATAGCAGAATTAACTCGCCAGCTTTAACATGCCGGTATCCAATACACTTTATGCAAAAAAAAGCGTGGTTTTAGCGCTTAATGAATTTAACCTTAACAGGGTTATTGTTCACCGGTAAACTGATAATATAAACTCCATCAGCCAATACAGAAGTGTTAAGCTCAATTGAATTTGAACCTTTAACAGATTGAACGTTTTGATTCATCGCTTCCCTTCCCATAAGGTCATAAATACTTAGCTGAAAATATTCAGCTGCATTATCAGTAAATGTAACTATGCAATTATTTTTAACCGGATTAGGCATTACCCTTGCTGCTTTACCCGATTCGTTAATGGTTACAATAACAATTGCATCTGAAGTAGTTACACCATCATAATCAGTTTGCTGAAGCCTGTAATAATTTACTCCATCAGGTGCAGTAAGTTCAGTATAAGAATAATGGTTCTCTTCAGTTGAATTACCTGCTCCCTTTACTGTACCCAGTGTGGCAAAGTTAAGTCCATCGCCTGAGCGTGAAATGGTAAAATAATTGTTGTTTATTTCCGTAGCTGTTGCCCAGGTTAGCTCAACAGCATCATTACCGTAGTTTGCATTGAATGATAGTAATGTGATAGGAAGCGGGTGTGTATGTGGAATTGTGCAATTAAAGCAAGGGAAGTTACTTTTGGCTACACCCCACACCGAGTCGTTTTTATAATTCTGAATTTCACCACCTGTTAAATAACCGGTACCTGATATAGCTGATCCTCCATAAAAAGTTGCAGTGCCCGATACTAGTATAGCTCCGTTGTCTGTTTGTGATTGACTTGAATAATTGTCATATGATCCATTATCGGTAAGGGTTTTACCGGCATCTACAATCAGGCTGGCATTATCATCTATCGCAATACTTGTGCTTACGGTCATGGTACCGTTATCGGTAAAGACTGATGTCTTATTTAATTCAAGGCTTGTTGCATTTACCGTTCCTGTATTATTAAATGTAGTTGAGTTATCAAGGCTTAAGCTACCTGTTGTTATGGAACCTCTGTTTATTAAAGAAGACGTACTATTCAATTGAAGCGAACCTGAAACAAGAGTGCCA
Source organism: Bacteroidota bacterium (assembly GCA_013289395.1). GTDB lineage: Bacteria > Bacteroidota > Bacteroidia > JABEUT01 > JABEUT01 > JABEUT01. The sequence continues at coordinate 10,018 of JABCZY010000012.1, read as the reverse complement.
TTCACCTCTACTTTTACTGCATCATTTATATTCAGGCCATTGCTACCTATATTAAGCGTTCCACCGGTACTAATTGACAACTTACCACCCGAAGAAGTTCCCATGCTTATACTACTGGAATATGTAACTGTATAGTGTGAAGGGATCATAACGGTATCGCCTGGACCGGGTGTTCCGGCATGCGACCATGTTGAAGTAGATGACCAGCTACCACTCTTAACAGCAGTATACACAGTTGCTTTTAAATTAACATGGACTAACAGGAACAAGCCTGTTAAGGTAAAAAGTAAATATCTCATAAAGTTTTTGCCGGGGGGCTTCTCAATCTCGCGGCGCGAAGGTAAAAAAATTATTCAATCCACAATGCATGGGAAACATTGGATATCAATAATATATACTTCAACACTTACTTAATTCGTCCGACAGCGGTACCATCATATGGGCATAAGCCATTTGCAGGTGGGCTAGTAAATGTTCGTCCACATGTAGGGCATTTCCACATTGGAGCTTGTGCTTCTTTTTCGTTTGATTCTTCAGAAGTCCTTGATTGCGTATTATTCCCTTTACCTTTTAAAGAGTCCTTAGGCTGTCCTCTTTTTTCATCTTTCTCATTCCGCTTTTTATTATCATTTGTTGATTCTTTAGGGGAAGCTGCCTGTTGTTGCGAGGTACCTGCTTTCTGTGATTGCTGGATTGATTGTTGCGAGTTTTCTGTTCTTGCAGGCTGTTGGGTTGATTGTTGAACTGGCGCTGTTCTTTCAGGTTGCTGAGTAGATTGCTGATAGCTTTCTGTCCTTGATGATTGCTGGTAAGAACCATTTCCTGAAGATTGCTGTGATGAGCCTGATCCTCCTGATGAACTGGGAGTATTTCTTTGTCCAAATGCAATTATACTAAGTATGCTAAAACTAGCTGAAAGGAGTAGTGTTTTCATGGGGTAAATTTTTATTATGTATTAACAAAAGTAGGCAATACATATTGTAAACCAAAGAAAACTAAGTTAATAAGTGTTAATTCTGTTTCTACTTACCCAACAATTCGGCAGCAGTTTTAAGGAAGAAAATCATAACGTGAATCGAGGTATACTAATAAAACCATAAGAAGCAACAATCCTATTACAGCTAACCAGGCATAACGATGTCCCATATTTAACAGCCATCCCGTCCATTTAATTCTTTTGGGGACCCACAATCTCTTATCATCCGGATTATAATAGAATATTCCAAATTTTGTTTTGGTATAGTCAGTAAAACCTTTATCAGATATTTCAGAGTCTTTCTTCTCTTGAGGTTTCAACATGATAATTGAAATTATTTCCCCAGCAACTCTGTAGCCGTTTTAATAGCAGAACTACCCGGTTTACCCATGCTTATCATGCGGGCAATTTCTTCCACACGTTCGTCAGGCGATAGTTGCTTGATGCAAGTAACGGTTTTATTTTTCTGGTCTTCTTTATATACAAGGAAGTGGGTATTTCCGCGGCTTGCTATTTGAGGCAGGTGAGTTATCATTATTACCTGCATAGATGAGCTTATCTTTAATACAAGCTCAGCCACCTGGCCAGCCACTGCACCCGAAACACCTGTATCTATTTCATCAAAGATGATAGTTGGCATATCGGTCAGTTTAGCAACAAGAGCTTTAATGACAAGCATTAAACGTGACAGTTCACCACCCGATGCAACTTTTTCTACTTCTCTAAGGTCTTTACCTTTATTGGCCGAGAACATAAACTTTACGTCATCTGTTCCCATTGAAGCCAATTCAGTTATAACCGACATATCTATTTTAACCCTGGCATTTGGCATACCCAAAGCACTCAGGTGACTTTGAATATCTGTTTCCAAACCAGGTATTACCTTCTTTCTGCCTGCACTTATTTTTAATGCCAGTTTAGTCAGTGCGGTTTGCAGCGCATCTTTTTCTTTCTGCAAGTGCTCTATCTTGCTACCCATTGAAGATATATTATCTAATCTTCCGGTCAGTTCTTCCTGTATCCTCAACAATTCTTCAACCGTATTGACTCTGTGCTTTTGTGCCAAACGCAAAACTACATCCAATCTTTCGGAAAGCTCTTCGGCTCTCTTGGGATCATGGTGAATTTTATCCTGAAGGGTTTCTATTTCACCGGAAATGTCTTTTATTTCTATAATAGAATTTGCAAGGCGTTGCACCAGTTCTGCCAATGCTGCATTATATGATGCTACCGATGACAATTTATTTTTAACCTCGGTAAGCATTGATACCAGGCTCTTATCTGCTGAGTCAAGTATATCGGACGAAGAAACCAAAACAGATTTTATCTGGTCTGCGTTGTTTAACAAATCCAGCTCCTCCTCTACCCTCTTCTCCTCGCCTGCTTCAAGTTTTGCCTCTGCCATTTCATTTACCTGGAACTCCAAATAATCTCTTTCTTTTTTGGCTTCTGCTTCCTGAATAATAAGAAACTCTAATTCCTTAGCAACTGTTTTATAACGTGCAAACTGCTTTTTATAATCATCGAGCAAGGTTGGGTGAGCTGCATAGGCATCTACAACCGATAACTGAAAACCCGATTCATTCAGCAATAAATTTTCATGCTGCGAGTGAATATCTATAAGCTTTGATGCAAGGGCCTTTATTTGCGAAAGGTTAACTGGAGTGTCGTTTATAAATGCACGCGATTTACCTTCAGGTGAAATTTCACGACGTATAATTATTTCATGTGAATAATCAAGGTCGTTCTGGGTAAAGAAGTTTTTTATTTCAGGGTGCTTGCTGCTGAACTCGCCTTCCACAATACATTTCTTGGTCTTGTCATTAACCAACTCCGCTTCGGCGCGTTGGCCAAGTAACAGAAACAATGCGCCAAGTAAAATAGATTTACCTGCTCCTGTTTCACCGGTAATTATAGCCAGATTATCAGGAAAAGACACGTCAATAGTATCTATCAGGGCATAGTTGCGAATATGTAAAGCGCGAAGCATAAAACAAATATAGTAAAGAGAACCTGATATTATTATCAATATACATGATGGTTAATAAATCATGTAATTTTACAACATGAAAAAGTACTTTTCGTTCAGCATACACTCTGTTTCGTTTGCATTACGCATTATGTTAGGGTGCTGTGTTGCTTGGTGGAGTTTGCATGCAGTGCATGATAAAAGCAAAGTATGGGCCTTAATCTCTGTCATTATAGTTTCCGACCCCGATTTTAATATTGTGCGAAACAATGCCATAGCACGTTTTATAAATACTACCACAGGCTGCTTATTAGGTTTATTATGCCTTATTATAATTGGCGTAAATGTTTGGTCGCTTATGACAGGTATTATTCTTGCCGCCATTTTCAGCACATCCTTTAAAAATTACCCTGCCAACTGGAAACTTGCACCTACCACCGTAGTTATAATAATTGCACCTGCTATTTTCGAGAATGAAAAAGTTGATGCTGCGTTAATTTTTGCGCTTACCCGTACCGCCGAAGTTTTATACGGCTCACTAATAGCCCTAGGCCTTGGGTTTGTTTATCATAAGTTCAAGGATTGGAAAGCGAAAAGCAGTACGCAGTAAAACTCAGTCTACTTTCTTGGCTTCGAATTTGTAAACGGCATCTTTTGCTTTCGATGTCCATTTACCTGTAATCTGTCCATTAAGTATTTGAGCATCAATTGAGCCTTCGCCTTTATCGTCAACAGTGGTTTCCGTCAGGTGCAAACTATCTTTTTGAATATTACCATCAAGGTATATACCTATACCATCTTTATTATAAGCATATACGCCGGTTACTTCATTGTGATCGGGGCCATCGGTTGCATTTATAATAGCCAGCACTATTTCACCCTTATCTCCAATCTTTCCTTCATATAACTGGGTTATGCTCTTGGAATGATATTTACCTACAGATTCTTTACTCACTCCAAATACAGCCTTACCATAATCATTCAACAGGTTCTTAAATGATGCTAGGTTAAGCTTAGCATTTATGTCGGCATGCATAAACATAAAGTCAGGCCCTCTGAGGCAATTATAGCTATTAATATTTATGGTAGAATCCTCAATGCTGAAATGTGTAAGGTCATCGTTCTTAAAATTTTCTTTCACATAATCCCAGTAATTGTGCGATGGTTTGTCAGAATCGCTTATTCCGTCAATCGTTTTGGTTCTTTTATCAAGTACTATTTTTTTGAACTGCGTAAAACCTTCATCTGTAAACAAGTCCGACAATTGAATAAGATCACCGGTTGCTGAATTAAAATTATACAAGGCCAGTTTCCAGCTCGATGAGTGCCAGTAAGATGTTTCGGAAAAAGAAACAGAAAATACTTTGTTGTTATTTGATTGAATAGTGAACCCTGCTATTATTTTACCGTCGTTGTTACGGGCAGAGGTTTTATTCTTATCAAACAAATCTTTTTTCTGATTATTACTAAATAGTCTCAACTCCGATATCTGCATGTATTGGTTTATCTTTCGGCAGGCCTGGGCGTTCTTAACTGTACTCAATACAGGGAAGTTGTTTTTACCTGATACTACAGTATCTACTTTAAAATAATTGCCTTGTGCTTGTACAGCAATTATAATGATGCCGCACAACACGGTGAGAAATAATTTCATACGCTTTAAACAAATCATACCCAAATATACTAATTCTGAGTCCATTTCATAACCTCATACGGAGTATCAACATGGTATTGGGTTACACATAGGTCGCGTTTTTTTTGAATAGACTTGGGATACTGCTTTACGGCTTCAAAACCCAGCTTAAGAAAAAACTTCGGTATTACGGTAACTAAATACGCTTCTTTTTCAACCGATGATAACAATGATCTTACCATTGCCATTCCAATTCCTTTCTTCTGGAATTTCGTTAACACACCTATAGTGCATAATTCGGTTGCATCATCGTTTATTCGCAAACGGCCAAATGCTGCCAGTTCATTGTTATATATCATCACCCTGAATTGCTCCTTCTGCATATTATCATTATCGAGCCAGAACTTCTCAACCCATTTCTTTACCTCTTCAAACTCTTTATCGTTGGGCTCACGAACCACTATAGTCTCTTTCATAGTTTTGGAAATATTTTAAGGCTCATATCAAGACTCTTAACACTATGTGTAAGCGCACCAACCGATATATAGTCCACACCGGTTTTTGCATATTCACGTATATTCTTTTTTGTTATTCCACCAGAGGCTTCAGTTTTGCATTTACCATTTATAAGCTTCACCGCCTTTGTTATTTCCTTAGGTGAAAAATTATCGAGCAGTATTCTGTTCACTCCTCCAACAGCCAATACTTCTTTCACCTGGGCCATGCTACCTGCTTCAATAACTATATCGAGTTTTCTGTGATTCTTTTTTAAATAGGCATGCGTAGCATCCAGCGCTTTTTTCACGCCACCCGCACATTCCACATGGTTATCTTTTATTAAGATCATATCATACAAGCCCCAACGGTAGTTGGTCGCTCCACCAATTACTACGGCCCATTTTTCGAGCAAACGAATACCAGGCGTAGTTTTGCGTGTATCTATTACTTTTGCTTTTGTTCCTTTACAAAGTGCTGTCAGTTCATACGCCTGGGTAGCAATACCACTCATACGCTGCATACAGTTCAACACAAGCCTTTCTGTCATTAATAAAGATCGTGCAGGGCCTTTAACTGTAAAGGCAATATCTCCCTTTTTAACCTTTGCACCATCATTGAGCTTAACCTCAAGCTTGATCTTTTTATCTACTTTTTTAAAAATATACTGTGCTAATTCTACACCTGCAATAACACCATTATCTTTTATCAGTAGCTTACCTTCCGCCTGTTTGTTAGCAGGAATGGTTGCAAATGAAGTATGATCGCGCTCGCCAATATCTTCCTGCAAAGCAAGGTCGATGATTGCGTTCAGCTTCTTTTCAAATTCAAGGGAATGAGATATGTTGTTCATAGCTTTCAAAACAGGGATATATTTGCAAAAATACTGCTATTGATGAAAGTAACGCTAATTGCCATAGGAGACCATGAAGATAAATACCTTGCCGAAGGGTTTTCTATCTACGAAAAGCGTTTACAGCACTATGTTTCGTTCAATACTGAGATAATACCTTCGCTAAAGAAAAAAGGCCAGAGCAAGGAAGCCATTATGCAGGCTGAGGCAAAAGAGCTATTGAAAAAAGTTGCAGCAACCGATCTTCTTATTTTGCTGGATGATAAAGGCAAGGAGTTCAATTCGGTGGAATTAGCCAACCAGGTACAGAAATTCCTGAACATGCCTGGCAAAAGAATGTTCTTTGTTATAGGAGGCGCTTTTGGTTTCGCTCCGGAAGTTTATCAGCGTGCCAATCAAAAAATATCACTTTCAAAGCTCACGTTCAACCACCAAATGGCCAGGCTCTTTTTCCTTGAGCAGCTTTATCGCGCCTTGACTATTTTAAAGGGAGAGCCTTATCATCACTAAGCCCCCATGTCCCCCGAAGGGGGATTCTCTGTGCAACTCCAAGCACTCTGTGACCTCTGTGTTAATAATTTCCAACACAGAGAACACTGAGATTTCACAGAGGCTCACAGAGTAAAATCATTCTTATATTTGTTTTAATGAATAAGAACTTCCCCATAGTGCTTATGCTTTGCCTGGCATCTGTATGTGCATATGCCCAGCATCCATCAACATTCAAGTACGACCTTGAAAAAAAGCAATACTCTGTTTCGGGTGAGGAGAAGACTGCCGTAAAAGCGCATATTACAGAATGGTTTAAGGCACATGATACCATTGGCACGCTGGTAAAATTCATTACTCCCGTTGCTTTCAGCCCCGATTATAAAACATTGCCTGTATGCGATTCAATTGGAGAAGCCCTTAACTACAACAAAAAAGCAACATTCAAAGGTTTCCCTGCTGATAATGATGGCGGTTTTTTCGGCACCGATATTTTACTGAAGAATAAAAAAGGAGAAGAAGAACGTTACACGGTTGATGTGTCCTACTCTTTTCAAATAGTCAGGATATGGTTCCAGGACAGGACTTTGTATAAGGTAGCCCCCCTTAATCCCCCCAATAGGGGGAAATAGATTCAATCGCCTTCATTAACGCAGAGGCACATTGTTACCCTTCTCTTACAATAACTAATTTCAGTTCAGAACCATCTTTGGGACATACACCTTTACCTTTCTCATTGCTTTCATAATCACACTTAGGGCATTTATAATACGTACGGGTTTGCATCTGCTGTTTCTCCATTTTATACTCCTTAAAACTACACGATTTTGCAGGTTTTTCATCAGGCGCACTGGTTTTTTTAGCGCTTGTAGTGCTGACTAACTTAGTACCGGGCTTAATTTTAGTGGTGCTTGTACAATTAGCTTTGGCCTGGCAGAAACCAGAAATGCTTATGCCTGTTAATAGAATAAAAGCTAGTGTTTTCATGGTTATTTTTCTTCAAATGTCGACTGACGAAATGAAGTTCCTATGAAGAAAATCAATCTATTACTAACCTCTTGGTACCTATATAGAAGTTATCGGCAATTACCGAAATAAAGTAGTTACCTGAAGGAAGCACTTCATTATTTATCTCTATATCCTTAGCATTTATTTTTGTTGATCTATAAACTGACTGCCCCAATGAATTATATACACTGATATCTATTCTTGCATATTGTTTATTTAAACTAAGTACACATAAAGAAGATGTAGGGTTCGGGTACAGTTCAAAACCAGAGTAACGATCATTTGTAATATTTGTAATTCCATCGGTAATTGCCTTGCCCCAATGCAAGGCATATAGAACACCGTTAGAATTATCGTACTGTAATTCGATGACGTTTGCAGGAGGAGTCATTCCAACAGGGAAGACAGGACTTGAAACCACATTATCTGAGCTAGCGGATACTGAATATAAATTGGTCCCATTACAAAAAGTATAAATATTACCAACCTCATTAAAAGAAGTTTGATCTGAATTATACCCCGACGTTGGTAATGTATCAAGTGTAGTATATGTTCCGCTACTTATATTTAAACTAACAAATATCATTTTTTTAAGAGACGGTATTGTTATTAGCCCATAAGGTATTCCTGAAGCATTGTCGAATTCTATCTGACCTAAATTAGCAGGTGCAGTAGTTATGCTTATTTTCCTGCTTATTACATTAACAGAATAGAATGAATTTGAAGACAACAACACATACGTGTGAGCAGCGTTATCAAAGAAAGTCGTACCGGCTGAAATCCCTTTATCAGGTAATGTGTCTATAATAAATGCAGAAGCCGTTAGAGAGTCAAAAGAAGCCACGTACATCTGCCCTAAAGGACTATTTAGATATAACCCATACAAGGTATTTGATGAATCATCGTAACAAAACCCTCCCGTTTGTGAAGAAATAACCGGCTGAGAACTGATAGTGGCATCAATTGCATTAATAGTATATAAACGCACATTCCCCCCAAAGTCCTTTCCTTCAAAAAAATACCTATGGTTATTTTTATCAAAAGTTGAGGTTCCATCAAATATCCAATTCACTCCTGGCAAGCTGTCTATAATAGAATCTGTTCCTGTAGCAGGGTTAACTGTAACCAAAAATTCTGTTTGTGCTTTTGCGTGGAACTGCAAAGCCAATAATAATATTAATATATACTTAGTACTTCTTAGCATGTTATTTGTGGGTAACCATACTTATTCCTACAAAAATATGCTATAACTAACCAATAAAGAAATAATCATTTAATATCTGAAGATCTTCCTATCAACCCCATATCCTTAGCAATCCAATAAGTACTGAAGAACCCTTTATTTTAATTCTGTACCAGTTACATGGTGTTTATCTCTAAACTCAACAAATACATCATCGAAACTGATTTCCTTTTCATTTAGTTTTTTACTCTCATTGGTCAATTTGCTATAAGTCTGTCTTTCTTCATTCGTCAATTCACCATTTTTAACTGTTAGCATATCTATGAACTTTGGTTCTGCAGACTCAAGAAATGTTTTTGAATCCCGGTAATATGAAAGCATTTTCCCTTTTAAATTTATTTCAGAATCAAGCTCTTCAATTGCATTCAATTTATAAATAGCACTATCTAAAGCTTGAATAGCTAAAGGATACATTTTCTTCAACCAATTAATTGTATTACTATCCATTTTATCACCCGGCTTTTTTGTGAAGGTAGCTGAATATCCAAAGCTCATAGCCTGAATACAATTATACACAGGCTTAGCTGTTTCAATCCTTATCTTATTTAAAACAACATAATACCTAACCTCTTTTTCGTGATCAATGGCCTGACCACAGGAAAAAGACAAAACAAGACTGGAAATAAGTAAAAGAGTAGTGGTTTTTATTTTCATTCTGTCTTCTTTTAAATGTTTTTATTCCTATTTCATAATAGTAATCAGCCCCATATCCTTAGCAATCCAATATGTACTGAAGAATCCTTTATTGATCGAGAACATTCCCGTTTTACCACCTTGTGTGGCAGAGTCACCCGGATTAACCATTAAGGCATGGCCAAGGTTTGCCACTTCGTAAAATATAATTTGTTCTTTGCCCGAACCATCGCAATACGATTTACGTGTAATATCATCTTTGCCGTCAAATGATGCTACTGTTTTAGTAGGCAAGGTATCGGCCTTAAGCAATGGAGCCCACTGTTTAACCAATAAGTACGAGTTCTTTTCATTCACCACATTATCCTTCTCTCCGTGCATAACCAATAATCGCGGATAGGTTCCTGTATAGCCGGGGTTTTGGTCACGGACATATTTAACCAGCTCAGCAGCCGGCATATCTTTAGGGCTCTCCATTGACGAAAGCGCCTCCATAGCCCCCTTCCCCGGCATAAAAGGGCCGCCTGCCAATATTGCACCCATGTTAAACAGGTTAGGGTAATCGGCCATAAGTGCCACGCTCATAGCTGCACCTGCCGACAGGCCATAAATAAATACCCTGGTAGTATCAATAGAATAATTAGCTTTCATATAATCAACCATTTGCTTTACCGAAAATGCCTCGCCTTTATCCTTCTCTACATCGCCTTCTTCAAACC
>JABCZY010000011.1 GCA_013289395.1 Bacteroidota bacterium | reverse complement strand
ATTCCCCACATGATTTTATAACACGAATCTGCCGACACATTGTATTCAACTCCTTTTATTCCTGTAAGGCTTTTGTTGAACTTATATCCGTATGCAGTATCGTGCTTACCGAAAGACCAGTTAACAACCGAAGAGTCAGGAAACTGGTGCCATAATAAAACAGATGTTGCATTCTTAATATTTATATTGCAATAATCTGATATAATTATCTCGCCTGCCTGGTTAGTTCCGTTTATAGTAAACGACGCATGGCTACCCACTCCAGTTGTCATCCAATCGGGTTGAGTAACATTTTTAAAAGTTATTTGTGCTGTATCATATACTGAAAGGTTGTGAGAGAATCCCCCATAGCTTAAGGTTGTGTTACTTATAGTGGCACTTGCTTTGCCTACCAACACAAGCGAGCGCTGGTAAAAATAATTTTGTGGAAATGAAACGGTAGATGAATCAATGATGATCTTGCCTTTTTGCAGCGCATACATATCACCAATATTGGTCATATTGGCATGTTTTACAATCAATACACCATTAAGCACAACTATGATAGGCCCTGTATGTGTATAGGTACCGGTAATAACAAGTGAGTCATTATCGGACCGTACATTTACGCTTACCAATTGTACTGTACAAACCTGGAGTTTTTATGTTTTTCATAAATCAATTATAAATGTAAGTGGTTGCATAGCAGGTGAAATAGGAACAGAAAATGCATCGAAAATGTATGGCAATTCGTATGTGGTTGATGGTTCAGGTGGTTATCATTGGTCAAGTGATACCTCAACCATTGTTGCAAACGGGGCTACTGTAACAAGCTATGTGAGAAGTGAAAAGAGCAGCCTTTTTATATTCGGGTATTCAACGGTAGGTGGAACAGGAATTGCAGAAGCAATAGATAATTCTCTTTTAATAGTCGTTCAAAGTACGGTGCCTGTCGACCCACAGGCCTTGAGCGGCAGCGATGCATGGTTTGATAATATAAATCAGCCCGGTAATTTATTTGCTGACTCTATTGCTCCAATAAATGGCTCGGCATGGATTCATCGGGGGCCTACCAGTAACTGGATGTATTTTAAGAACTGGCAATTGTTCTACCAATTGAATGGAGATACAGGATGGACACCTGTAACCAGTATTGATACGAATGAAGTGAGTAATAGCCTGCTTGCAAACTGGAACACGCATGGCTTGACTAGTGGTACCTATCTTCTTGATCTGCGACTGGCTGATACATGGGGCAATAAAGTTGATGCAATTAAGCAGGTAACATTGTTGCCTCTTATTTTAGGTGTCAATGAAATTAATAACATTTCAAATTTGAATATATATCCAAATCCTACAAACGGATCATTTGCAGTGAGTTTTATGTCGGGCAATGCTGAGGAAGTAGAAATTGAATTAACCGACATTTCCGGGAAACAATTGTACCTGAGTAAAAGTATCATAAGTGAAAAAGGTAAAAACACAATTACCTTAAATACTGTAGGTATGGCTCCGGGTACATATATATGTACCATAACTGATAAAGGAAATAAAGCACAAAAACTGATTGAAGTTGTAAAGTAGGAGCTATCGGATAAGCTCTAAGTATCCGTGTAGCTGGTATACTTTGTTTTCGAAATCGGTAGCTTTCAGAATGTAATAATATGTTCCGTCAGGGTATGGTACACCGGCATCACTTGTTCCTGTCCAGTCAATATTAGGTGAGTATGATTCAAATATTTTTTCACCCCAACGGTTATAAATATAAAGGGCATATTCTTTCATGTTTCCTGCCGATACATGGAACGCATCATTAATTCCATCTCCGTTTGGTGTAAACACATTAGGCACGAAAAGATCCTCAATTACATAAACAGTTTGCGGAAAAGAATCACGACATCCTTTCGCATTTGTTACATATAAATAAACGACGTACTTCCCCGCTGTACCATATTGTTGATAAGGGTCAAGGCTGTCGGAATAATTACCGTTGCCAAAACTCCACCAGGCACTATTGGCTCCTGCACTTAAATTTTTGAAGTAGATAAATTCTCCGCCTAATATGGTATCGGGTTCTGGCCTAAAGAATGCACTCAGGATGGAAACATTAAGGGTCGTTTTGAGCGTATCGGTACAGCCATTTTTATCGGTAACTACAAGTGTATATGGACCACCAGGTATACTTACATTGGCATTTGTGCCTGTAGTTCCATTCCATGAATAGGTATAGCCCGGTACACCGCCGGTGGCATTTACCTGTACATTTGCCGTAGCGCTGTTGCATTTTACAGTATCGTTATACGTAACATTCAGTTTTGAAGGTTGTGTAATGGTATCGTAAACAGTATCGGTACAACCATTAGCAATATATGTTACAAAAACAGTATCAACACCTGCAACAAGGTTTGAAGCAGTTGCGTTGGTTTGCCCGCCCGTCCACTGGTATCCGTAAAGTAATGTATCTCCACCAATTACACTTACTGTTGCACTACCATTATTACCACCAAAACATTTTACATTATGGCTGGCTGAAATATTTGCTGTCTGCCCTGAGTGTATTACCCTAGCAGTATCGGTTGCGGTACATCCATTAGAGTCTGTTGCAGTTACAGTATATAAGCCAGGGCCAATGGCTGAAATAGTTACTCCGGCACCAAAGCCACCTCCCCATGTGTACGAATAAGGTGTTGTACCTCCATGCGCTGCACCTGTTGCACTACCATTATTTCCGCAGGTAGCTGCAGTGGTACTGGTAGTTACTGTAAGTGGCAATGGCTGTGTTATAATTGCTGTTGCAGAAGTTACACACAAATTCTTATCAGTAACAGTTACCGTATATGTTCCGGCAGGAAGAGCATTTGCTGTATCTGTTTTCTCGCCGTCAGTCCATACGTATGAGTATGGCTTGGTGCCACCTGCAACATTAGGGAAGGCACTTCCGTTACTATCTCCAAAGCAACTTACATTTTTAATGTTGGCTTGCGGAATGGCGGCTGTCAGCAATGCTGGCTGTGTTATTTTAATAGTATCTGTTACTGTACAGTTATGTACATCGGTAATAATTACGGTATATGTTCCAACACTAAGATTGTTTGCTGTTGATGTAGTTTGCCCATCACTCCATGAATAATTGAATGGGCTGGTTCCTCCTACCATATTTGCTGTAGCGCTTCCATTGGTTAAGCCAAAGCAGCTTATGTCGCTGATATTACCAAAGCTTGTACTAACACCCGAATCGCCTACAATGGTAATGGCGGTATCTTTGCAACCATTTGAGTCGCTTACTGTAACTGTATAAATACCGGGGCCGATTCTTGTAGCCGTATCACCGGTTTGTACACCGGGTTTCCATGAATAGGTATAAGATCCAACTCCGCCCGTTGCATGGGCAATGGCCGATCCATTCGAACTATCGCAAGTAGCAGGAATAGAACTTGCAGTAACCTTAGGTGGAATACTATGCGGTACTATTGCTGCAGTATCTGTTTTGCAACCGCTGGTATCGGTAACTGTTACCGTATATGTACCTGCTGCAAGGCCTGAATCTTTCGCTGAGGTATTTGATCCTGGTTTCCATGAAAACGTATATGGCTCTCCGCTTACAATTGCTGTAGCACTTCCGTTGTTTTTATTGCAAGGTGTCGGGGTTGTTGTTATTCCAATTATTAAGTGAGCCGGTTGCGTTATAGTAACAGAGCCCGCACCATTACATTTGTTTGAGTCGGTTATACTTACGTTATATGTGCCTGCTGGAAGTTTCACAATGGTATCAGTTGTGCTTGCTACAGGACTCCATAAATAGGTATAGGGCTTTGTACCACCTGATGGTATGACAAATGCAGTACCATTACTATCTCCAAAGCATTTATTATTTGTACTTATAATAGTATCGGCAAGTGCTGCAGATGGCTGTGCAATGGCTATACTGGTAGTGGCAGAGCAACCATTTGCATCGGTAACAGTAACTACATATGTTCCTGCAGAAAGACTGTCTGCTGTTGCTGTTGTATCTCCCGGTATTCCCCAGTTAATACTATATGGGGCGGTGCCTCCACTGGAACTATCTGTTGCAGTTCCATTTTTTCCACCATTGCAGGAAACCCCCTTAGAGCTTACTACGACCGTTGTCAATCCTTTTGCCGGTTGTGTAATAGTAGAAGTATCTTTTGCCGAACATCCGTTTATATCAATTACAGTAACAGAATATCTTCCACTATCCAGCCCTGAAATAGTTGAATCGGTACCACCATTGCTCCACGAATATGTATAAGGAGATGTTCCTCCACTTGTTGCAGCTGTAACACTACCGGTACTTCCACCGGTGCAGCCTACATTAACCGCTTCCATATTTATTACAAGCTTTGGTGGCTGTAATATGGTAACCGTATCTGAGGCTATACATCCGTTAGCATCTTTAACACTGGCAATATATAATACTGATGAGAGATTTACAGCAGTGGCATTTGTTTGCCCGCCTGGCGACCATGAATAGGTGTAGCCTGGTTTTCCACCGGTCATACTAACTGTAGCAGAACCCGTACTTTGTCCGAAACATTTTTCAGCGGTTATTCCGCTTATTGAAGCAGATACTCCCGAGTCAGGAATTATGATAACAGATGACACCGTACATCCATTTGCATCGGTAACAGTAGAAACATAAGTACCTGCCGTTAAATTGGTAGCACTGGCTTTTGTTTGTCCACCAGGTGACCATGCGTAAACATAAGGGCTTGCACCACCTGTTACAGTTGCAATTGCTTTTCCGTCGCTTTTGCCACAATGCGCATAATTACCGGTGGCTGTATCTGTAAAAACAGGCGGCTGGGTTATTAGAACTGTAGTTGTTGCTGTACATTTATTTGAATCGGTAACAGTAACCGTATAGCTTCCTGCAAATAAAGAGTCAGCTAATGCATTTGTTCCGCCCGAAGGAGTCCATGAATATTTGTACGGCTTTGAGCCACCTGTAACAGTAACAGTGGCATTACCAACACCGCCATTACATTTTACATTTGCTTTTGAAGTTATGGTTGCTACCAGTGGTGTTGGTTGAATTATGTTAATCGAATCAATATACTTTACAGGCACACATCCACCTAGCGTAACAGTTACTTTATATTTCCCGCCACATAAGCCCGATATGGTTTGTGTGGTTTTTCCATTGCTCCATAAATACGTAACATTGCTGGTATCGGCACCACCACATAAGTTAGCTGTGGCAATTCCATTACATGAACAGGTAGCATTTGTGCCGGCTATAGAAAGAGGAGAGAAGGGAACATTAACCGAACGTACAAATCCTTTTCCGCATGCAAGAACTACCTGGCGGCTTGCATCAACCTTTACATCGTAAACAGTATCAGGCAATGTTATAGTGTCAGCCAAGATCAATGAGGAATTGTAAACACTTATCCATTTTTTTGAACCTACATAAATGTTGTCGCATATATCAGCAGCTAAACCACCCCAACTATACGGATCACTTGTAACCTTTACGCTATCTTTAAGTGCGCCTGTTTTTTTATCGAATCTTCTTAGTTCGCCACCGTCATACAGGTATAGCCAATTCAAACTTGCTGACATTCCATTCATTCCATTTGTAGCGCCAATTCCATTACCTACGTAATTAATACTTGCAAGCTCAACAAACTTATAGCCATCGGGAACAGAAAATAAATTTGGGCTAAGACTAGGCAAGGGAAGCTTTACCAATACATTATTGAATTTTTTAGGGTCAATTACGGCAGATTTTGCCACAGCCATGTAACAGGAAGCTCCTGATGGATCCATTGTTGCCAGCACCATGCTATGGCCTGCAGCAGTTGCACCAAGCACGTTAACATTTGTAAAGGTTGTAAACGAAGTATCAACCAAAGTGGCCTGTGTGTTAGCTCCGGCTTTGGTTCCACCGGCACCAATTACCAGGTTATTATTACAAGTATTGAAAAGAGGCCGCCACATTTCATTCATGTTCGCATCAGGTCCTGAAGTAGTGACAAGTATTCCAGCAGAATTTACCTTCAGTATTCGTACACCTGCCGCACGGGCACCTTCTATTAAATACGATGTTCCGCTTTTAGGGTCTACTGCCAGGCCACCATATATGGCTCCGTCAATACTACCAGCCGGAAATGCCCATTGTATAGTTCCGGCACTATTAAGCTTTACTAGCTGAAATGTAGTATAACCTCCGTATACATATACGTTACCATTAACATCATAATCAAGGTCGTATGCTTTGTTACACGTGCCGGTAAACTTAGGGTTGGTAGTCCAAGGGTCTATTGTTATGGTTTTTGTTTTGTCGTACGTACCGGTAAATTGAAGTCCTTCTTCATTACCATTCACTATATATTTCACTTTAACGGTTCCGCCATCAGCTGCCGTAGCAGAAGGAGTGTGGTCAGTTATTTCTCCAACCACTGTATTGGTAAGTACATTTCCTTTCGAATCTATTATCGGATTAGTTGCATTACCATAGGCAAGCTTTACCTGCGAAATATCTGCTCCCGGATGAACAACTATATCATACTCAAAACCTTCTTTTTTATCGGGAAAGTAAAATTCAACATCAATACCGGGATACAAATTGCGATAAATTATTTTCCTGTATATGCCGGCAATTATAGTATTACTTTTTCCGCTCGGGTAATGATAGGCGTAACTTAAGCCATGTTCGGCACTTATAGTTACGTTATTGTTAGCATTTTTCCAGTCGGCAACTAGTGTACGTGCAATAGGTTTTTCTGTAGCATCTTTACTATATTCATTATAGCTGTACAGAATACTATGCGAGGTAAAATATAATTGAACACTGCCTATGGTGGCTGAATAGAGAACTTTGTCTTTGCTTATATCACTGATATCAAACTGCCCCTTGTTTTCTATAAACACTTTATTATCGAAAGGAGAAACATTCCATTCAAGGCCCTTTTTTATGGGGGCAGATACATTTTTTACAGCTGACTGAGTTCGCTGAGCAACAATATTTGTTGAAAGAAAACCAGCCAGAACAATAGCCTGTAGAAATATTTTCCTGTAAAAAAATGTCATTATTTCCTCAAAATTCGCTTTAGATTAATGCTCTGCTATTAGTATTTGGCATACAATATACTAAATATTAAGCAAATATGCATGGATTAAAACCGCGTTTTGTGAACAAAGATTTGAACTTATACACAAGGAATTCGTGAAAAACCACCCTTTTTTGGTGATTTAAGGGTCTTATTAAACCTTATTTGTAATTTAGCGCACATCTGAAATTTATAAGGTATAACCCTGTTTTAACAACAATTTGAGCGGTAGCAGGACATATAGAAAGCGTAAAGGGAACAGCTTTTCACAGGCCGATGAGGTGGTGCTTGTTAAAAGTGGGAATGATTTTTTTGAGCGGGCACTTTCCGTAATACAAAACAGTAAGAAAGTCATTCATTTTCAGACCTATATATTTATTGATGACTCTACCGGAAGGTTAGTGATCGATGCATTGAAAGATGCCGTAAAAAGGGGTGTTGAAGTGAATTTACTGGTCGATGCATTTGGTTCAAACAGTTTAAGCAATAACGCCATAAAAGAAATAGAGCAGAGTGGTATTCAATTTAGGAAATTTTCACCTCTTTTTCGAAACTACCGTATGCGATTTGGAAGGAGATTGCATCATAAAATAATTTTGGGTGACGAGGCTGAATCGCTTATTGGAGGAATAAATGTAGAAGATAAATACCGCGTTGATGGCCCGGAAACCCCCTGGCTCGATTATGCGGTATATATAAAAGGCCCTGTTTGCACTCAAATTAAAACTGTTTGCCTTGCACTTTGGAAAGGCAAGGGATATAGAATGCGGACAAAAAAACTATTACAAACCCTTACGCCAGCTACAGTGAATGCTGAAACAATACCTGTTAAGGTGAGCCAGAATGATTGGTTACTCGGTAAAGATAAGATATCGAAAAGTTTACGGAATGCGATAAGGCATTCTCATGTATCGGTAACCTTTATGGCAAGTTATTTTTTGCCCGGGCATCAGGCACTCAGAATTTTGAAGAGGGCACTGAAAAGAAAAGTAAAGGTGAAGATAATAGTGCCCGGAATATCGGACGTGCAACTTGCCAAGCGTGCAACTATGTATTTATATGCATGGATGTTCAGACATGGAATGGAAATTTATGAATGGGATAAAACCATACTGCATGGAAAGATTAACCTGGTTGACGATAAATGGGCTTCCATAGGCTCATATAATATAAATCATCTTAGCCATTATAGCAGTGTGGAAACAAATATTGAGGTGTTCGATGCTGCTTTTTGCCAGGTAGTTAAAGATGAACTGGAAAAAGTAATAGCGCAATGTCACCACGTAACATACTCTGAATACCTGGAGAAAATGAATGTATGGGAAAAATTCCTTTGTTGGGTTTCATTTCAATTTACCCGCTTCCTGTTTTGGTTTGAATTTAAGGTGCTTTCAAAGGAATAAAAAAAGGCGGCATCTTTTTCAGATAGCCGCCATTTAATAAAACCTGAAAAAATTATTTCAATCCTTCCAGTGTTTTCTTAATACCTGCAAAATCAGGGTAATCGCCTGCTACTTCAAGTATCTGTTCAAAACGAACTACGCCGTCTTTATCAATTACAAATGAAGAACGCTTAGCAACACCATGCAGGTTCATCACCCAAGTATCACATTTGCAACCGAAAGCAGTAATTGCTTCTTTGTTAAAGTCTGAAAGAAGAGGGAAATTCAATTGATTCAATTCTTTGAACTTAGCTAATGTAAAAGGCATATCAACAGATACGCCAATTACCTGTGCATTCATTCCATTAAAATAAGAAAGTGAATCACGGCTTTCGCACATTTCCTTAGTACATACACCTGTAAATGCTGCAGGGAAGAAAAGCAGAACAACGTTCTTGCCTTTGAATGAATCTAATTTAACCATATTCTTGTCCTGGTCAGGGAGTTCAAAATTCGGGGCTTGTTTTCCAACTAATGACATATTGTTTATTGTATTTAGGGTTATAAATTAATTGCTGAATAGTGGAGGCAAAGGTATAATTTTCCTGATGCGAAGGAATTAAATATTCGGTGTGTCAGTAGTGCTATTCTCTTTACTACTCCATTTAACAACAAGCCATGCTATAGGTGCTGTAAGCAATGCTCCAATTGCAAAATATATCTGGGTGTTTGAACCTTCAGGATTGCTTAATTCTCCTATAAGTGCAACAGCATATACACCTATTGGTAATATCATTAGTAAAGTAAGTAGAAATGTGTTTAGTGGGATTTTAAAAGGGCGGGGGGCATCCGGTTCTTTTATGCGTAGCACAACCAATGATATAAATTCGAGTGCTATTCCCGCACCGTATAATATTACGTCAATCACTATTAATTCAGTGAACGATTTTAATGCCATAAAACTTACAACTATTGAGGTGATCAATATGGACACATATGGAGTTTTGAGCCGTTTATGCTCAATAGCAAACCATTTGGGTAATAATTTGTCGTCAGCCATTGATTTTGGAATGCGTGATATAGATAGCATAACTGCTGAGAATATTCCCAAAGCACTTGCCATACCACCTACAGCAAGCATTGCTGCCAACCATTGGCCACCAATTTTTTGCCCGAGTAAGGGGTACATTTTATCATTCAATTCAGCAAAATTAACACCGGAGTTTTGGGTGATGTATGTTGTGACAACATATAAAAATATTACCAGCGCAAAGGCTATGAATGTTGAAATGATATAAGACCGGACAGGTTTATCAACCTCACCTGCATAGGTAGTTGTATTGTCCCAGCCCAGAAAATTCCACATTACCGTATATAACGCCATGCCAATAGCTGAAAACCCAATTCCGTTAAGGCTGGGCGTTGGCATAGTAAAATGTATGGAAGAACTAAAAAAAGCAGTTCCGAAAAGCGCAAGAAAAGGTATGATTATAATTGCGCCAAGTATAAGCGAAACCCTTCCCACAGGTACTATTCCCAATATATTTAAGCCGGCACTGCCCCATATAATAACAAGCATAATAGGCACTTTCCATTCCTGAATGACCGGAAAAAAATAGCCTACATAGGTAACGAATAGCACCGGGTAAATGGCCAGGTCGGTAAACGAATAAAGCCAGGTCCACCATCCTTCAAAAAAGGCCCATCGCTTGCCAAGTGCCCTATCTACCCATTTGTAATAACCACCATTTACGGGCATAAGACTGTTTAGTTCCAATACCATTAAAATACTTGGCAGGTCCCACAAAAGCGGAACAAGTAATAAAAGTAAAAGCGCTCCATTCTTTCCGGCATATTGTGTTAGTGGCTCAAGTCCGTATGGCCCACCCGAAACGGTAAGGAATATAACAGCCGCAAGCGAAAAGGTTTTTAATAAACGGGCTGAAGGAGAGGCAGTTTTGCTCATTACATATATATAGCGCTGTTGCAAATGTAACGGTTACTTTATAAAATTTAATAGATCAGGACTAAAGTCCTTGACTAATATCTATTATAATAACCCCAGACTTAAGTCTGGGGTTAAACGGAATGCAACAGGAAATCGGGCTTTAGCCATGACAAGGATTCAAACCTTTGAGAGGTTGTGTCATTTACCATATTTAATTGTATTTTTGGACGGCTTAGAAATATACCCTATGGATCGCCCGAGTTTTGATGAAATATATATGGAGTTAGCCGTAAAGCTGGCTCAACGTTCGCACTGTGTTAAAATGCATGTGGGAGCGGTAATGTGTAAAGACACCCGCATTATATCGCTTGGTTATAATGGCCCGCCCGCCGGAACACATAACTGTGATGAAGAATGGGCTGAACATGGATGCCCACGCGACAGTAAAGGTGGATGTTCATTGGCTATTCATGCCGAACAGAATGCTATTATATATGCAGCCAAGAATAAAGCAAGTATTGAAGGTTCTACTATGTATGTTACCCTTTCACCTTGCCTTGCCTGCGCACGTATGATATTTACAGCCGGTATAAAGCATGTATATTATCTTAATTCATATGCTGACTACAAGGGAATTCCATCTGACGAAGGAGTTGACTTTTTAAGAAAATTTGGTGTTACGGTACATCGTATGACATTACCTGAAGCTGTTAAATTATAAGCTATATGTTAGAAACCCCTGTTACACCTCAGCCATTACCTACCCGCAAGCCGGTAATAGTTGGTATTTCGCAGGGCGATGTAAATGGAATAGGGTTGGAGGTTATTATCAAAACTTTCTCTGATCCGACCATGCTTGAAATATGTACACCTGTACTTTTCAGTTCAGGTAAAACAATTGCACATCACCGGAGAGTATTGCAGGCTGAGCACTTCAATTATAATATGATCAACAGTCTCGATAATATTCCTGCACGAAAGTTCAATCTGTATAATTGTTACAACGAAGAAGTTCCAATGGAGTTGGGAAAAGAAACTCCTGCTGGTGGATTGTATGCAGTGAAATCGTTAACTACCGCTTGCGAAGCATTAGAAAGAGGAAAGATTGAAGCATTGGTTACAGCGCCCATCAATAAACATAATACACATTCCGAAGAATTTCCTTTTGCAGGACATACCGGTTACTTAGACCAACGTTTTGGGAAAGGCAATTCAGTCATGATGCTTATATCAGGTGAATTGAGAGTGGCTTTATTGACTGAGCATATTCCTGTTTCAGAAGTGGCTGCTTCTATTTCGGTTGAGAAGATATTGAAGAAACTAAGTATACTGAATAAAACCCTGAAGGAAGATTTTAGTATTGAAAAACCACGCATTGCAATACTAGGCCTTAACCCACACGCAGGCGATGGTGGTACACTAGGTAAGGAAGAACAGGAAATAATTAAACCTGCAATTAATAAGGCGCAAAAGGATGGCTTATTGGCATATGGTCCGTATCCGGCAGATGGCTTTTTTGGTAACCATGCATTCCAGAAATTTGATGCTGTGCTTGCCATGTATCACGACCAGGGACTGATTCCATTTAAATATATGGCATTTGAAACCGGTGTTAATTTTACCGCAGGTATTTCGGTTATCCGCACCTCACCTGACCACGGTACAGCGTATGATATTGCAGGAAAGAACAAAGCATCGGAAGCATCATTCCGCCATGCAGTGTTTATGGCATGCGACCTGGTAAGGACAAGAAAAGAATACCAGAAACTTGTTGCAAATAGATTAAGAGTATCAGTACCTGCCCAACAGGACGGAGAATAAATAACAATGAAAAAGAAGGTTACTTTATATTATAACCCGCGTTGTTCGAAGTGCAGAGAAGCATTATGTTTACTGGAAGAAAAAGGAGTTGAACCTGAAATAGTGGAATACCTTAAAACTCCGCCCACCGAAAAAGAACTAAAAGATTTATTAAAGAAGCTTGGTCTGAAGCCAGCCGATTTATTACGTAAAAAAGAACCATTCTTCGAAAAGAAATTTAAGAACAAGAAGTTTAGCGATGCAGAATGGATAAAGGTAATGAGCAAGAACCCTATACTTATTGAAAGGCCTATTGCCATTGAAGGAAACAAGGCCATTATTGGCAGGCCACCGCAAAACGTAATTACTTTATTGAAATAAGAATGATAACAATACAGGAGTTATTATTCAATAGGGGCCTCAATCAGAAATCAAGAATCAAACTTGCAAGGCATAAAGAGCATGGACTTGACTTATATAATGATTATCGTGAGGACCCTAAAACATTCACCAATTATCAGAATAATCAGGCACAAGATGTTTTTGGTAAAGTTGATTATGTAGTTTCATTTTTAGGGGAGGATGGGATGAGGTCAAGATTCATAGGGGTATATAGGGTTTTGAGTAAAAAAAAAGTTGGAAAAAGATTTCATTACGAAACAAGAGAAGAATCAGGTTTTGAAGACTTGAAGGAACGGGTTATAATAAATTGGGGTGTTCCATCTTCTGCGAGAGCTTGGCATCAATCAATTAAAATTGAGAAAGAAGTAATAGAAATCCAACATGGGCTTCACTATCAGCAATTTACAGATTATGCAGGTTTTACTCTTAAATATAGGGAGCTAAAAGAAATTGTAAATAATCAATATAGTGACTGGAAAAATGTACTATCGATTATTAATGGGATTTATCTGATAAGTGATTCAAAAACTGGAATGCTTTATGTGGGAGCTGCATACGGAAAGGATGGAATTTGGGGAAGATGGAGCGCGTATATTAGAAGCAATGGACATGGTGGAAATAAGACTTTGAAAAGATTGGTTTATGAAGATGAAAAATATTCACTTAATTTCAACTTTTCAATTTTAATGGTACTTCCTAAGACAGTTACACCTAAAGAAATTATTGAGAAAGAAGTGCTATTTAAAGAGAAGTTTGGGAAAAATGCTTGCCTACTTAATAATAATTGAAATTTTAAAATAACATGGAAACCTTAAAACCAAAAGCTATGGAATTCAGAACTGAAAAGGACACAATGGGCCCAGTGCAGATACCTGCTGACAAATTATGGGGCGCACAAACTGAGCGTTCACGCAACAATTTTAAAATAGGCGGAAACAAAATGCCTATTGAAGTGATTTATGCTTTTGCTATTTTGAAAAAAGCGGCAGCACAAGCCAATACTGAATTAGGTGTATTGCCAAAAGAGAAATGTGATATTATTGGAAAAGTGTGTGATGAAATTTTAGCCGGAAAACTTGATAATGAATTCCCATTAGTTGTTTGGCAAACAGGCTCCGGCACACAATCGAACATGAATGTGAACGAGGTAGTGGCTAACCGTGCACATGTATTGTTGGGCGGTAGTTTAATGGATGAAAAGAAAGCCATTCACCCGAACGACGATGTGAATAAATCACAATCATCGAACGATACATTCCCGACAGCTATGCACATTGCAGCATATAAGTTGATAGTAGAAAACACTATCCCTAATGTTCAGTTATTGCGTGATACACTGGATAAAAAGGCAAAAGCATTTAAGGATATTGTTAAGATTGGTCGCACTCACTTAATGGATGCAACTCCGTTAACATTAGGTCAGGAATTTTCCGGTTATGTATCGCAATTAGATCATGGACTGAGAGCATTGAAAAACACTCTTGCACACCTTTCAGAATTGGCATTGGGCGGCTCTGCAGTGGGTACAGGATTAAATACTCCTAAGGGATATGCAGTATTGGTTGCAGAGAAAATTTCCAAGGTATCAGGGTTACCATTTGTAACGGCAGAGAACAAATACGAATCATTAGCGGCACATGATGCAATGGTGGAAACATCGGGTGCACTAAAACAATTAGCGGTATCGTTAATGAAAATTGCAAATGATGTTCGCTTACTTGCATCGGGTCCTCGTTGCGGAATAGGTGAGATATTAATTCCTGAGAATGAACCGGGCTCGTCAATTATGCCTGGCAAAGTAAACCCTACTCAGTGTGAGGCTATGACAATGGTTGCCGCACAGGTAGTGGGTAATGATGTGGCAATAAGTGTAGGAGGTATGAATGGCCATTTTGAATTGAATGTATTTAAACCGGTAATCATTTTCAACCTGCTTAACTCTGCGAGGTTGATCGGCGATGCATGTAATTCATTCAATGAACATTGTGCTGTTGGTATAGAACCAAACCTTGCTGATATTAACAAGAACCTTGAAAATTCATTGATGTTGGTTACTGCACTCAATACACATATTGGTTATGAGAATGCTGCCAAAATTGCCAAGAAAGCACATAAGGAAAACAAAACACTCCGCCAGGCTGCATTAGATCTGAACCTTGTTACCAACGAGCAGTTCGATCAGTGGGTTGACCCGAAGAAGATGATAGGTTCTCTTTAAGCCTCCCTTCTCACTACGTAAGTAGCAGTCGCCTGTTGTGTCGGTGTAATAACTACATCGCTTATGTTCACATGCGCCGGGCGCGATGCTGCAAAATATATTACTTCGGCAATATCTTGCGCCGTTAATGCATCAATGCCTTTGTATACATTCTTTGCTTTAGCTTCATCGCCATGGTAGCGGACAATAGAAAATTCTGTTTCAGCCATACCGGGGCATATGCCTGTGACACGAATGCCATGCTGTAACAGATCAATGCGTGTAGCCTTGGTAAGTGCATCAACCGCATGTTTGGTGGCGCAATACACATTGCCGTTTGCATAAACTTCCTTACCGGCAACTGAACCAATATTGAAAATATGCCCTTTCTTATTCTTTATCATCAGGGGTGCAACGGTACGGGTAACATATAACAAGCCTTTAATATTTGTATCTATCATCTTTTCCCAATCTTCGGTATCGCCTTCCTGAATATTATTTAACCCACTTGCCAATCCGGCGTTGTTAACTAACACATCTATATTTTGCCATTCAGCGGGTAATGATGCAATATTCTTTTTTACATCTTCCAGTTTGCGTACGTCAAAGTTCAGGGCCATTACCTTAACACCATGTTTCTTTTCCAATTCACCCTTTACCTTTTCAAGCCTCTCAGCTCTTCTTCCAGTAATAATTATGTTATACTTATGCGCAGCAAATTCATGTGCTATTGCTTCTCCGAATCCTGCAGTTGCTCCTGTTATTAAGGTTATCTTTTCCATGCTGTTTTTTATATGTTTCAAAAGTAAGAAAGTATCTTAAATTGAATTATTCCTCTCCATTCGCGGCCGTTTTTTCACAGTTCACTCCTTATAATATGGTGAAGGATAAGTAGGGGCTTAATTCTCAGCCATTTCTGGCTATATTCGAAGTATCAAAATAAACGAAAAGCTAGGATAGTGGCATTATTGTTTTTCATAACTTTGTAAGAGAATAATTATGCGTATAAAAAGATTCATATTAACCGGATTACTGCTGAGCAGTATGGGAGCATTTACCCAAACAAAAAGCCCTGAGGCTTATTTGAGTACAGCTTCATTTGTTACACCATCAGGCAATACGTATTTTGAAACATACATTACTATATCCGGAAGCACTATTGTGTATGAAAAAAAGGCTGATGGTAAATATGAAGGGAAAGTAAAAATATCGATCGAGTTTAAGGAGGGCGATAGCGTGAAAAAATCGGATACATACAACATATTGAGCCCTTTTGTTGGAGATACAAATAAAAAAATGGCCTTGAAAGAAGTAAAGGTTCCTGCCCAACCTGATAAAGATGATAGTATAAGTTCAAAAAGAACTACCGACAGCGCGAACAGAAGGCCTGATTTCAGTGGCGTTAAAAGATATTGGTTGTCTAAGGGAGATTATTCCGTTCAAATAAAAATAGAAGACGTTAATAACCCTTTGGCAAAAGTTGTTTCTGTAAAAGGTAAGGTGTCTGTAGGGTATTCATCAGATAGTATAGCTATATCAGATGCTGAATTGCTTATGTCTTACTCACCTGCGGAAAGTTCAAGCGCTATAAGTAAGAGTGGTTATAATATGATTCCGTATGTATATAGTTTTTACCCGGAAGAGATGAAAACGCTTAGCTTCTATACTGAAATATATAACACCCCTAAAATTCTTCAGGCTTCAAAATTTGTGGTGAAGTATTACCTTCAGTCAGCAGAAAGCCAGGTTGTTTTAAGTGATTATACGAAGGTTGCAGTTCATACTGCCGATACTGTAGTGCCTATTTTGGGAGGGTTTAATATTGAAAAACTGCATACGGGAAGGTATGACCTGGTAGTGGATGTTATTGATAAGGATAATAAAGTATTAACCTCACGTAGTTTTGGTTTTATCCGGAACAATCCTGCTGTTACAATGGCATCGGTAGATAAAAACCTAACTAACGTAAATATTGCCGGAACCTTTGTGGAGTCAATAAAAAATATGGACTCACTCAGGGATTATATCAGCTCGCTTGGTCCTATAGCGCATTCTGATGACAGGTATTTTATCAATTCAATAAGCCAGGGATCTGATGAAAACATGCTGAAAAGATTCTTTTATAATTTTTGGGTGGCTCATAACCCAACTGATCCAAAGAAAGCCTGGGACGACTATCATGCCCAGGTATTATTGGTCAACCGTAAGTTTGGTACATCGTACAAAAAAGGCTATCAAACAGACAGGGGCAGGGTTTACCTTCAATATGGGTCACCAAGCCAACGCGATCAGGAAACAATTAATGCCGATAGTTACCCATATGAAATATGGGAATATTATAAACTGGCAGATGGAGAATCGGATAAGAAATTCATTTTTTATGAGCCTGCATTGGCTACTAATGATTTTGTTCTGTTGCATTCAACAGCAAAAGGCGAGGTGCAAAACAGGCAATGGCAACAAGTGCTCTTTGGTCAATTGCTTATGCCACCTACCAGTGTAGATGATAATACGTTGCCTATGCCTAACCAGAATGCAACCAATACACAGGACTTATTCAATAATCCACGCTGATTTACCTGATTGAAATAGTATGCAGGTAGCAGTGGTTATATTGAACTGGAACGGAAAAAAGTTTTTAGAACAGTTTCTTCCTTTGGTTGTTGCACATACTGCTAACCAGGCTGATATATATGTTGCCGACAATGCTTCAAATGACGATTCTGTCGAATATCTGAAGAAAAATTATCCTGATGTTCATTTGATACAGAATCCATTGAATGGCGGTTTTGCTGTTGGGTATAATATGGCGCTCAGCCAGATAAAGGCTGATTATTATGTGTTACTTAATTCAGATGTAGAAGTTACCGCCGATTGGGTAAAAGGACCGGTAGAAATGCTGAAGAACAGGGTTGAGGTGGTTGCGGTTCAACCCAAAATAAAATCATTCTTCCAGCCACAAATGTTTGAATATGCCGGTGCCGCTGGGGGATATATTGACGTATACGGTTATCCTTTTTGTCGCGGCCGTATTTTCGATACCATTGAAAAAGATGAAGGGCAATATAATGATGAGAAGGAAATTTTTTGGGCTACGGGGGCGTGCTTATTTATAAAAGCATCTGTATTTCATGAAATGGGTGGCTTCGATGAAGACCTTTTTTCTCACCAGGAAGAGATAGATCTTTGCTGGAGAATGAAACTAAAGGGATATAAAATTATGTACTGCCCCAATTCAGAAGTATTGCATTATGGCGGAGGAATGCTGCCTAAATCAAACCCATTTAAAACATACCTGAACTTCCGCAATAACCTGATCATACTTTGTAAAAATCTCCCTGCAAGGGCATTGAGCAAAATGGTTTTTCAACGCATGGTATTGGATGGGCTTGCTGCATTTCGTTTTCTATTGAAAGGTGATCTGGGTGATTTTTGGGCCATTACCAGGGCGCATGCTCATTTTTACAGAACCATGAAAAAGACATGGGCAAAACGAAAAAAAGTGCAGGCAACAGTTACGGACCCTGAAGTTTCAGCCATTTACCGCCGTAGTATTGTACGTAAATATTTTCTACAAGGTAAAAGAGTATTTTCTGAACTTGATTCCCGCGATTTTTACTGAAAATGGATTGGAAGTCGGCATTGAATGGCTTTAAAGCATACCTGCGCCTCGAAAAATCTGTTTCTGAAAACACGCTTGAAGCATATTACCACGATGTGGCAATGTTTCAGCGATTTCTTGAGGAAAAGAAATATGATCTGTCTCCCGAAAAAGTTGAATTAAAGAACCTGCAGGAGTTTTTGGTTTGGATAGGGGAGTCAGAGATAGTGGCAAGGAGCCAGGCCAGGCTTATATCGGGCATCAGGGCTTTTTATAAATACTTGCTTATGGAAGATGCCATTAAGCAAAACCCCGCCGATCTGCTAGAACTTCCGAAGCTTCCCAGGAAATTACCTGAAGTGCTTAGCGTGGAAGAAATTGACATGATAATAGAGCAGATAGACCTGAGTAAGCCCGAAGGCCAGCGAAATAAAGCGATGCTTGAAGTGCTGTATTGTTGTGGGTTGCGTGTGTCGGAATTAGTCGGGATCAAAATTTCAGATGTTTCATTTGATGAAGGGTATATACGCGTAATAGGTAAAGGCAATAAACAGCGCATCGTGCCTTTGGGCAATGGAGCCGCAAAATTCATCAGTATATATATGAAGGGTGTTCGCTGTCATTTAAGTATCAAAAAAGGGGCTGAGGATATTTTGTTCCTGAACAGGAACGGAAATAAATTGTCGAGGGTTATGGTTTTTCTCATTTTGCAGAAACTAAAAGAACAAGCTGGTTTGCATAAGCACATCAGCCCGCATACCTTCAGGCATTCGTTTGCTACCCATTTGGTTGAAGGTGGTGCGGACCTGCGTGCAGTGCAGGAAATGCTTGGCCATGAAAGCATTACTACTACTGAAATATATACCCATCTCGACAGGGAATACCTGCGCGATGCTATTTTGCGTTTTCACCCGCGGAAATAATTTCCGGGATAGGAGTTTGCAGAAAATGATCTATTTTCTATATTTGCTTATAGTAATTATATTTGTAAAAAACAGCACCTATGTCAGTATATCGCTTTAAGGTATTTTTTGAGGACCACGAAAGTATTTGGCGCGATATTGAAATTAAATCGACCCAGACTTTCGAGGATTTTCATTTTATTATACAAAAGGCCATTAATTTCGATGATGCCCATAGTGCCTCTTTTTATGTAAGTAACGATACATGGCGCAAGGGTAAAGAAATAAGAATACTGCGTAGCCGGAAAGCCTTGCAAGCAGGTACATGGATGCATGAAACAAAAATCGCCAAGTTTGTAGATGATCCTCACCAGAAGTTTGTATATGAATTTGACCCCGACGGAACCTGCTGGGTGTTATTTGTTGAACTTTCAAAAATATTGCCTGATTCACCGGTTGATTACCCACGCATAGCCAAATCAAATGGTACAGCGCCGGCACAATATAAAGTAACAACACCTGCTGATCTGGTGGGTGATGAGGACGACGAAGATGAATTGCCGGTTGAAGAGCCTGGTAAATACGTGCATAAAGTAACAGAACACTTTAGCGAAGCAGAAGAAGGAGCTGAGGAAGGGCCTATGGCATTGCGAACCAAAACAGCTGAAGAGATGGAAGGCGATGTGGATATGGTAGCTGCTGAAGAAGAAGAGACCCCGGAAGATTTTGAGGAAGAAAGCGGTTTCGAGGAAGAAGAAGAAGTTTAATCCTTCGCGCATTGTCAACTAAATTACTGGTAGCAATTGTAGGCCCTACTGCTGTCGGAAAAACAGCACTTTCATTACATGTAGCAGCAAAATTCAGAACAGAGATATTATCTACTGATTCACGCCAATTTTATAAAGAAATGGAGATTGGAACTGCTAAGCCTTCACCCGATGAACTGCAACAAGTACCGCATCATTTTATAAACAACCTATCTATACGTGATGAGTATAATGCAGGAAAGTATGAGAAGGAAGCATTGGCCTGTATACACGAATTATTTAAAACGCATGATAAGGTAATACTGGTTGGTGGTTCCGGACTTTTTGTAAAAGCATTGTGTAATGGATTTGATGAATTGCCTGAGGCTGATTTTGAGTTGCGGGAAAAATATGAAAGTATATTAAAGGAAAAAGGTATTGAAGTAATTCAACAGGAGCTTATGGAAAAGGATCCTGTATATTACGAAACAGTAGATAAGCAAAACCCACGCCGCCTTATACGGGCACTTGAAGTTATTCACCAAACCGGTTTGCCTTATTCTCAATTCAGGAAAAAGAAAGCCGTTAGCAGAGATTTTTCTGTCTGTAAGATAGGCTTGAATATTGATAAAGCAGTATTGCGAGAAAGAATAGAACAGCGGGTTGACCAAATGATAAGCAACCACTGGCTTGAAGAATGTATGAAGCTATACCCCCAAAGGGCGCTCGGCTCTCTAAAAACAGTGGGGTATAGTGAGATATTTGACTTCATTGAAGGAAAGAACGACTGGAACACTACCATTCAAAACATAAAGACAAATACATGGCATTATGCTAAAAGGCAACTTACCTGGTTCAAAAAAGATGAAGAAATAAAGTGGTTCTCACCAGACGAAGTTGAAGATATATATACATATATTAGTTCTGCCACTGATACTGTAAAGCCATGATAGATATCCGTAAGGATTATGCCTCTATTCAAAAACCTATTCTATATATTATAGTAGCTGAATTTTTTATTCAGCTTGTGGCAAATGCATTGCTGTATATTTTGCCATTGTATATGCATGTGGCAAAGTATACTGATGGTGAGATCGCCCAATGTGTATCGTACCGTTTTTTGGGAGTAGTGCTTACAAGTATTCCGCTGGGTTTTTTTATTAAAGGAAGAAAGCTTAAGAGTTTTTTTATTGCAACCGGAATACTGATGCCTCTCTTCACCATAGCATCCTTATTGGCTATTTCATACTATAATGAATTGCTTATTGATATAACTCAATTTTTTATTGGTGTGTTCTTTTCTTTTTTTAGTGTCGCAATTTTGCCATATATAATTCGGAATGAAAAACCTGAGCATCAAACAAGTGCTATATCACTCCATTACATTGTTATTGCATTGGGCACTGTGATAAGCGGATGGATGGTAGGATTTTTGAACGAATTAGATAAAGAACTTTTCAATGAAAGGAATGTATTGATACTTATTGCGGCTATAGGGTTTCTGAATCTTTACTTTTTGCAGAAAGTAAAAATTGATGAGCAGATTCCTGTTGAACAAAAAAAGAAGGTGCATTTGCTCAATGATTTTGACTGGAAACGGATATTGTATATACTGCTTCCCTGCATATTTATTTCATTGGGGGCAGGACTTACCGTTCCATTCCTTGGTTTGTTCTTTGTGCATGTTCACAATACAAGTACCGGCGCATTTGCACTTATGAGCTCATCATCATCAGTATTAATAGTTGTATCTACCTTATATATTCCCTATTTAAAACGAACTGCAGGCATGCGTTCATCTATAACCTGGATACAGTTATTAGCTGTTGCAGCTTTGGTATTAATGGCAAGCACACAATATTATAACATGTATTCTATTGCTATTGTAATTGCTGTAATTGCATACTTCATACGCAATTCATTTATGAATATGGCAGGGCCGCTTTCATCAGAGCTGTCGATAATTTATGGTGGAGAAAGAAATGGCGAAATAATAAGTGCCCTTATGTTTGCTATTGCCTGGGGCGGGTATTATGTAAGTGCTATTGCATTTAAAGTACTCAGGAATAATAATGTTGATTACGCTAGTATATTCTATATGACCGCAGCTTTATACCTGTTAGGTACATGGCTATACTATATAATAGCAGGAAAACATTCGAGGGCCATTGCAAACAGAGCTTCTTAAAAATAGAGTAAGTGGAATTTTAATTTCTTCCTGCTGAGCTCTACCGTGGGCATAGGTATTTTAATAAATGAAACGGTTCCGAAAAAGGCTTTTAGTGCATTCGACCTGGTGTTTATACGGGTAAGGTCCACATCGAGCGAACAATAATATTGTCTGTAGCGGTCAAAAAATAGTTCATCACCATTACTATTATATAGTATAGGGTTTGCACTACCGCCCACCATACCTTCTGCGCCATAACCAAAATCGAGGCAAAGCCAGTTTGGTACTTTATTTCCTTTTGGTAAAAATGATGCAATGGCAATAGCAAACCAATACGTTTGTCCGTTGTAATCTTTAATGCTCCTTTCCAAATCAGTGTATCCTAATTCGTCGGGCCTGTATTCAGCGTATTCGCTTTTGTGGAAAGATATTTTCATACTTATCCTTTGTTCTTTCCACACTCCTTCCTGCACACCGAAAAGGCTAACCCCGGCAGTATTGGCCACCATGTCTCCAATTGAAAACCCCCATGCGCTCGAAAATCCATCGAATACTTCAATATTGGTTTGGTATGCCATTGCTAGTGCCGAACCATAATTGGCTGATGAGGAACGGTTGAGCCCGCTCCATGAATAAAGGGCCGTCATTATTCTGCTTAATGTGTAAGCGGTTAGTGTGTGGCCGAACTTGTCCATTTGTAGCCATTCGCCGTTATCGTTGAAAAGATGAAATGATGAATGTGCATAATTTTTGTACCAGAGTAAATTGAGGCCAACCATGGAACCACTATATAATGCGCCCTGCGCTATTACGAGTGGTACGAGCCTGTTATTGTCTTGAATAGTGGCAGGAGTGAAAAAGTTTTTTGGGTACTGGGCGGTAGAAATATTTGCGAAACACACTAATAACCAGATTGTTATTAATATTTTAGCCAAAAAAGCTTTGATTTCCGAAATTTTTATAATTTTGCGCCACATAAACCAACAAAATCATTTAAAAATGAAAAAGTTATCAATCGTTGCTGCTCTTCTGTTCGCTTTTGGAACAGTTGCATTTGCTCAAGACAAAACTGCTCCTGCAAAGTCTGACAAGAAGACCGAAAAGAAGGAAGACAAGAAAATGGACAAGAAGTCTGACAAGAAAATGGACAAGAAAGACGACAAGAAAGCTGCAGCTCCTGCTGACAAGAAATAATTTGTCTCAATCTATTAAAAAAGGCCGTTTCTTTGAAACGGCTTTTTTTATGTCCTAAAATCAGGTCTTTCATTATTTCCCAAAAGAGTGTAAGTATTCCAGGTAAAGGCCGGCACCACCGAAATAGGTTGGTACTATAAGGCCCGGTATATGGTTAAGCACAATTCTGTACATACTATTTTTGCTTTGCCGCTGAACCATAATAGACATATTCAAGGTAGAATATCCACCGTAACCTATTTGCAAGGCAGTCATCCATCCATTGGTAAGGTATTTATCGCCCTGTGCATAAACATAGCCCACCATATTAGCATTGAAAATATAATTGTAGCCAAGTTCCAGGTGATACTTACCAAAGTCGGTATTACTATTAATGCTTAAGGTAGAAGGTATTGTATAAAAAAACGATTTCTGTTTAAACGGCAGAAACCTGTTTTGTAAACTATCCTTTGATGTTCCATTCAGGCTCACATTTTGCAGGTCTGAAATATTATTGATGGTTACACCATTGTAGTTATATGAAGTGTCTTTATTATAGAATATCGATTTTTTATTCCAGTATATAAAGCCAAGGTCGGTGGCGCTAACCGAAATGGTACCATTACGTTTACCTAATTTATAAGGTGCTTTAAAGTACAGATCTAATGATGCTCCGTAACCATTAGTATATGCTGCATTGCCTGAGGTATCGCTTCTGTATGATTGAGCATCGGAACTGAATTGCAGCTCCTGTCCGGAGGAGTCAGTATACAAAGAAGCCTTACGTTCATCGATGGTTAATAGTTGATGTGCCGCAAGTACAGAAACACCTATGCCAAACTCAGCTTTTCCGTTAAAGTTAGTACATACCAGGCCTACCTCGGCTTGCTGATAGCTAACCATGTTCAGCGAAAAAGGCATGAGTACGGCGGACTTACCGGCATACATGGCATTGCCATAAAAAGCAAGATTAAAAATGTCAGGCGAAAATGTGGTGTTTATAAATGACTTATGACGTAATGCAAAGAAAAAATTGCAAACTCTTTTCCTGCTAAGTGTGTCATCATACCATACACCATACATGCCGTAATTCAATTCTGCATCAGCCCGGTTGAATTTTTGTAACTGAGATGATACTTGTTTTTTCATGCTATTGGTAATGTAATTACCCTGCACAATATTAAATGCAAATGAAGTGGTAAGGCAGGTCGATGCGTAATCAGCATCTCCATATACACCAACAGCAAAGCCTTTCTGGGCCGGAACCGCGGTCAGTCCATCGTTCCACTGTGCATGAACTGTAAAGGAAGTTAAATAAGTAAGAAAAATGATAACCGTTCTCTTCACGCTGCAAACATAAAATTATCCCTTAACCTGATAGTCGAAATTGCCTATCAGCTTAAGATTTAGTTGGTAAGTATTATAAATTTTACTGTATTTAATTGGGGTACAGGTGCTGCAGCCCATATTAAAAACTGCCTTGATCACAATTCTCTTTGATGAGAACAGGGTATTGGCATGATTGGCATCGAGCGGTATGGTTAATATAGAATTAGTAGGGCTTGTTACCATTCCGTTGGTATTAGGAATCCCAGCCGCTATGGTTTGAGCCGGTATAAGAATAGAGTCGGCTATTTGCATATTGCTATTGAGCATATATACCTGCATACCAGCACTGAATGGGAAAAGGTTTGATGCGTACAACGTAAACGTACCGCTCTTCACTTGCTTTGTTTCGCTGGAACTTGCAAAGTTTACCGACAGCGTATCTTGCAAGGTAAGGTTATTGGCTGCAACGAACAAGGGTACTGAAACATCTAAATACGCTTTAATACCATAACCGTAATAAGCAAAATCCTGGTTACCTGAAACATTACCTAGTGGGTCAGTTGTAAGCTCTAACTTATAATCAATTGCATTTGGTAGGTTATCGATCCATTGCACAATGTTACTGTTCGCATTTGTTAACGAAAAAGTTTGAACCGATGGTATTACAGGAGATAGTGGATCAATGGTTGCTGCAGCACGATTAATATTAATGGCATTGTGTACAATACTCGCCGTAAGGGGAATATTTGTTCCGCCCGGGCGTGTATTCATAGAGTAAAGTGAATCAATATACAAACGGGCATCAACCCCAAAGCCATTTTCAAGTGTAAAGTTTACGCTGGCACTCTTCAGGTTTAAGCTTCCGGCTGTTATTCCATTAAATAGCGGAAAATTTGATTTCGTAGGCCCGATTATTTTTTTCGTTTCCCCAAAATAACCCTGGCCATATTCCGGCACCATGCCATAAAACTGGGCGGTAATAATTACTGAATCATTATTTGTTAAGGTATAGGCTGCTGCTGCAGGGTCGAGTATTCCATTTAAAACTGTAATTAATGTATTGTATCCGTTGTGGTTTAAACCGGTAAAGTCAACCGTGTACCCACTTAATGATATGGTAGTATCACGTTCCTGTCTTTTTACTGAAGCAGTGCTTGCAGGAACCTGGACAGAAATAGCTAATGGTGTACCATTTGTTGCACTTGGCACAGAATAGGTATAATCGGTTACGCGTGGCAATGTGCTTATTACTTTAAATGTAACAAAGCCTGTTTTTATAACTGCCTTGCTCAGGTTAACACTACCAAGGTGATAGGTAGTGGTTGAGGGCGTTCCCCCACCAGGTATTATAGAATTGCCAGGGTTTATAGGTATAGAAATTGGGCTTACGTAAGAGTTTATCAGAGTGGTATCCCTTATTTTAAAAAGGCTATCGATGTTTAGGCTGTAAAGCGAATCGCGAAATACCAATGTTACGGAGCTATCGGCATTACTAACCGCATTGGCATTGGTTATTAGGTTATTGACAGAAAGTGAAGTTTTTATAAGGGGGGCTAATATTTGTGTGTCCCATGAGGGCCCCGAATTCTTCCGGCACGACAGAATACAGATTAATGGTATAAATAATAAAAAGGCAACAATTTTTGTGAATTTATTCATAGCAAGCAATGCCCCATGCATCTTACACAAACTTAGCGATTTTGGGGATATAAACCATATAACCTGTTATTTTTGTAAGCGTACAGTAATATATGGTGGAATTGGATATAGATAAGATCAATAAAACCCCTCTCTATTTCGTAATAGGAAAGGAAAGGTCGGGCACTACCTTATTGCAGGTAATGCTAAATAACCATTCCAATGTACTGGCCCCACCTGAATCGAGGTTTATTATAATGCTGTATTTGAAATATGGCAAAAAACAAAACTGGACGGTAAAAGATATTACGACTTTTTGCGATGAACTTTACGTGGAAAAGATTTTTGTAAACTTTTGGAATATACCTAAAGAGGAATTACATGATTCGTTAGTGAGCGTTAAGGAAAAACTGAGCTACCCTTTAGTATGCAAAATTGTATTTCAGCATTTCGATAAGACGGGGAAGGACATTAAAATATACATGGATAAGAACCCATTATATTATAGGTTTTTACCTGAGCTGAAAGAAATATTTCCGCAGGCAAAGTTTATTCATATTGTGAGAGATTATCGTGGAAACATCCTAAGCCATAAAAGAATTGTACGAATTAAATTCAGTATAGCCGATATGGCTTATAGGTGGATGAGGGTGAATAAGCATATTGAATCGGTTAAGAGTAAATCGCCTGCACAATGGTTCAGCCTTACATACGAATCCTTGGTTCAGGACCCTGAGGGCATAATGAAACAGGTTTGCAGCTTTCTTGATATTCCCTTCGAACAGAATATGATAGAAGGCCATAATGAAAAGCTATTTCCCAGTTTTTATAAAAAGAAGGATGAGCATGAATTCAATCGCTTTCATAAAAAAGTGTTTGAGCCAGTTAGCACATCATATGTTGATGAATGGAAAGATAAGATGAGTGTGGAAGAGCAGGAAGCAGCTGAATTTGTGGCTGGAGATTATGCGTATAAAACATACGGGTACAAAAAAGATATCGATAAAAAAGACTTCAGAATAAGTGGGCTACAGATGATCGTGGTTAAGATAAAGTATGCATTTATAAATAAATATTTTTATGTGTTACTTAAGCATCGGGGAGTATATCTTTTCCATCGTGCCTATTTGAAATACGTAGTGAATTTTTTCTATAAAAGGTAATGACAAGCGAAGAAGCAGATAGTATCAGGAATATGCCCTTTGTTTTCATACTGGGGAAGGGGCGTTCCGGCACTACCTTGTTACAGTCCTTATTTAATTCGCACCCTAACGTGGTTGCCCCACCCGAGTCGAAGTTTATTATAATGCATGCCAGGCGATTTGGTAGAAAACAAAAATGGACGGAAGCAGATGTTAATTTATTTGTAGACCTATTATATACGGAATTTTACTTTGCTGAGTTCTGGAAGCCCGACAGGCAAAAACTAGCTGAATTTTTGCTTTCTGCACTTGAATATCTCGATTATCCTTTGGCTTGTAAAATGGTTTATTATTATATGAAAGGGAATAAAGAGAACATTGTTCTTTTATCAGATAAAAACCCTTTTTATGCTATCTTCATTCACATGTTGGTAAAGGTATTTCCTGAAGCAAAGTTTGTGCACCTTATTCGCGATCCTAGAGAT
This sequence comes from Bacteroidota bacterium, assembly GCA_013289395.1. Lineage (GTDB taxonomy): Bacteria > Bacteroidota > Bacteroidia > JABEUT01 > JABEUT01 > JABEUT01. The sequence continues at coordinate 6,489 of JABCZY010000011.1, read as the reverse complement.
AATGTAGCGAGTACATTGCGCACTTACAAAATAAAGAATAGTATTTACATGTCTCTGCAGTGGCTGATGTTTAACCGTATTATTGAGAAAAATAAAAGTAAAAGACCTTCCAGCTATTTTACTTTGCACTACGAGGATATGGTGAAAGATGTTGAAGGTAGTATGAAGCAGGTGTGTAGCTTTTTAGGGATACCATATAGTGAAGCCATGAAGGATATAAACCGCAAAGAAATAAAAGATACATATTTAGTTAAGGGTGTAGAACTGGAGGAGAATAAGAGAACTATGTTTGAGCCGATAAGCGAAGTGAATATTGATAAATGGAAAAAAGACCTGAAGCCGAAGGATATTGCAATTGTTGAGAAGATAACAGGGAAATATGCCTTGCAACAATATGGATATCCGCATGCGGAAGCTGCAGTAATTGCACCTGTATTCAGAATTGCAATATGGAAAATTATATACAGGGTATGGCTGGCTTTTACCAGGTTCAGGTATACAAGGTATTCAGTACATGCTGCTTACTCGAAATTCAAAAAGAAAACCAGCAATAATATAAAGCCGGAGTGGGGCGATGTATTGAAATAGGCCTTACCGTTTAAATAAATTATAAATGGGCTTACCTATATATACTGTACTTAGCACAATTCCAAACAATATTGTTTTTATAAAAGCTGGGCTGTTGTGTATAATCTTAGAACGGTTATAGTAATATGATGCGTATCGGGTAAGTATAAAAGCACATATCATGTTCTTCTTATGCATAAACTCAGGCCGTATTACGTCAAGAATGAAAATTACACGCCGTTGGTTTGTTTTGTTCCAGCTTGAATGTTTATGCCCGTCGTTAAACATTATCCACTTTCCATTACGGTAATATTGCTCTTCACCACCTACCTTTAGGGTGCAATCAGGTGAACCTTCCGGGGTTTCAATTCCAAAATGGCAACGCATAGTTCCATTGGTATCGCCCGAATGTTCCGGTATAGTTGCATTCGATTCAAGGCAACTTATCATAACAGAAACCAGGCCGGGTATTTCCTTTAAAAGACCGCTTAATACTTTGCATTTCTGCAAGTCATTTGAAACTCTTGCGCCCCAGAAAAGGTAAAGCTTACTCCATTTCGGATCATCTGAAAAATGCTCATAAAGCAAAGAGTCTGCATTTTTTTTAATTGCCTTTTCGGCAATAAACGGTGCTACCTCTTCTTTAATAATGGCCCAGTTCTCTTCAAAATGCTTGGCCCAGGTAAAGCTTTCAGGCTTATAAAATGGCGGTTCATCTTCCGGGTAAGGGCGCATGCTTGAACCAAACCATAGCTTTGGGCTCATTGCATCATCTATTAAGAATGCATTTTATATTTTTCCTTTTGCTTCAGGTAAGAGTCAATATGTCTTTCCTTTTTGCTTGGATAAATATCAGGTATGGTCACCAGGATTCCGGTCTCTTCAACACCACCAAATTCAGGATTAAGGCATGTGCCAAAAGTTTTCATGGTCGATGAAAGGTTCATGTATGAGTTTACCAGCGGAGGAATATTTTCTCCCAATGCACGCACAGACTGGTTAAGTATAGCATGTCCTTCTTTATAATCTTTATCTTTTAATTTCGATGCGAATCTGTACATATCATGGTTCAATGGCAGCGGATCGAGCGGCACCACCAGGTTCTCTTTATTCGGGAAATAGTGTTGCATGAAATATAATATCATATCACGTGCACGCACATTAAAATGCCTGTACATAGTAACTTTTCCAAAAAAGTATTTCATATCGGGGTTGTCAACCACCAGTGCACCAAGGCCATCCCACAAATTATCTAATGAAAATAAACCCTTACGGTTTGTAGAAGAAGGTTGATAATCGGGTTGTACAAAAGAGCGACCCAATTCTATTGTGGTAGGGTAATAGTCTTTTAAAAACTTAGCACTGAAATCAAATAGCTCTACGGTTGCTAATTGTATTACATCATGCTTTACCTGTGCATCTCTGCAACGCAGAAAACGATAAGAGCCAACAATAGCCTTGTCTTCAGGGCTCCATACAATCAATTGCTTGTATGGTTTTTCGCCGGTGTCAAATTCATCAAGGTCCATAGCCTTGCCTGTGCCACCACCTGCATAGCGGAACGTGAGTTCACGTAAGCGGCCAATTTCCTTTACTACATTTGGTGAGTTGTGGTAGGTAACAATATAAATTTCATTCTTGCCGTAATTGGTATTACGTACAAACTTGTCGCGGGTAAGTTCAGAGGCCAGCACATTGGCCGGAACGGGTGGGATGATGGGTTGCATGCTTGCGTATCGTTTAGCGTATTATAATTTTATGGGGCTGGTAAATAAAGTCTCGTTTACTATTTTTTCTTTTTTATCATATAATGCATCCTGGAACATAATGGCCATTTTTGCATCGTTGTTACATTCCATAAAGGTAGTGAAAGAAACGGGTTTTCCAAAATGGAGCACAATGCGCTTGTTTCGCTGGCCAAACATCTCATCCGGTAAAAAGAACATTTCAATATTCACCTTGATTCCGAGCCTTTTTCGCCACATGGCAAAGTTGTAGAAGAAGTTTGAGTTTCTGCCTTCAACCCATATTGGAATAATATCTTTTTTGTAGTCCTTGGCTTTGGTTATAAAGCTTTTTTTCCAGCGAAGGTCTTTAATACTTTTATCGGGCTGGCGGCGTGATACAAGCCCCGCGGGAAAAATAGGAATAGCATTATCAGACTTGTATATGTTATCAACCAATTCCAACATCGGACGGGTACTATTGCCGTTTATGTTAACGGGAACAAGAATGTCATCAAGGTTTTTAAGGTTGAGCAATATTTCATTCACAAAGAATTTTATATCGGTTCGAACCTTAGCAATAGAGTTTATAATAGCTAGGCCATCGAGCCCGCCAAGCGGGTGATTAGCCGCAAAAATGTATCCACCCGTTTTCGGGATGTTTTCAATTCCTTCAATAGATACATTGGCGCCCATACTGGCCAGCGCTCCATCTACAAAAGCAATCCCTCTGGTATTTTCATTCTCGGCAAGAAATTTATTTATCTCGCCTTCATGAATAGTTCTTCGAACATAATTGATAAGGAAACGTGGAATGAACCTGTAAGCTTTTGAAGCTTTAGTTCGTAGTAACTCATCTACATTTATCTGCAACATAGCCACTCTTGAATCTGCTTTGAACAAAGATAAGAAAATGTTTTTGGCAGAAAATTACCATTGCTTCTTACACGGTTTCCCACATTTTCCCCCTGCAGATTTTCCCGTTCTGATTTTACTCGGCCTTTTTTCAGGTTTTTACTAAAAATCGTCTTGTTCTTTTGAACATTTTCATTTTTCTCCCACCGAATAGTTAATAACGTTTTCATGGCCCGGTTTCCCTTCAATTCCTTATCAATTGGGCGACATAAAAACATTTCCTGTTCACGAAAATTTAACGATTAATTAAAGTTTTCAACAAAGTGGGAAAATGTGGTAAAATGTGGGAATTTTTTCACTACTTTTACAACTCAATAAAAACAACCTATTGTGGCAGCTTTGATCGGGGAATACGAATGCAAATTGGACGAGAAGGGAAGGCTCATGCTTCCTGTCGGGTTCAAGAAGCAATTGCCTGCTAAAGAGCAAAAGCGATTTGTTGTTAACCGCGGGCTTGAAAAACAGCTTAACCTGTGGCCGCGTAAGGAGTGGGATAAGGAAACTGCCCGCCTTAATTCACTGAACCTGTACGTTCAAAAGAACCGTGAGTTCGTAAGAAAATTCAATAACGGTGCGACCGAAGTTGAGCTTGATAGTTCAGGCCGTTTGCTGTTGCCTAAGCCACTTATGCAGTTTGCAGGGGTTGATAAAACATCGGTGCTGTTCGGTTTCTCGAACAGAATTGAAATATGGTCGAAACAGGAATACGATAAATACATGAAGCAGGGCGCTGATGATTTTGCTGCCCTTGCAGAAGAAGTAATGGGTAAACTACCAAATGACAGTATTGGAGATGTATCATAGGCCGGTGCTTCTGAGCGAAAGCATCAATGGGTTAAACATCACAGATGGAGGAATATACGTCGACGCTACTTACGGAGGAGGAGGACACACCAACGCAATACTTGAGAAACTTAAAAACGGCCGCGTTATAGCTTTCGATCAGGATAAGGATGCGCTTGCAAACAGTAATTCCGATTCACGTTTAACTATTCTGCATTCGAATTTCCGTTACCTGGCAGCGCAATTAAGCGCTAAGGGCATCGATAAGGTAGATGGCATATTGGCGGACCTTGGTATTTCATCGCACCAGATAGATACACCTGAAAGAGGTTTTTCTACGCGTTTTGATGCTCCGCTTGATATGCGTATGAATAGTGAGTCAGCACTTACAGCTGCATACATAATCAATACATATCCGGCTGGTAAACTGCAAAAAATGTTTTCTGAGTATGGGGAAATAACCAATGCGGCAAATCTTTCTCGTGTGCTTGAAAAGGCAAGAACAGTTAAGCATATACGCACAACCGGTGACCTGATAGAAGCTATTAAGCCTTGTACGCCTCCGCAAACTGCACACAGGTATTTGGCGCAAGTGTTTCAGTCATTGCGAATTGAATTGAATGAAGAAGTAGATGCGCTGAAAGATCTATTACGCCAGAGCGATACTATGTTGAACAAAGGCGGAAGGCTTGTGGTTATATCCTATCACTCGTTAGAAGACAGGTTGGTAAAGAACTTTATGCGCAGCGGAAATTTTGAAGGCATACCGCAAAAAAATATGTACGGGCACGATTTAAGGACTATGGAGCCGATTACCAAAAAGCCAATACTGCCAAACGAAGAAGAGATAACCGAAAATAGCAGGGCACGCAGCGCTAAAATGAGAATTGCAGAAAAATTGTAAATGAAGAACAGGTTAAAAATAGAATTAGACCAGGAACAAAAGGCAAAGGAGGAAATGTTGAATTCCGCTCCTGAAGCAGTTGAAGCTGCCCCTGAACCTGCTACCACTAAAAAGGGTAATGCGGTTGGGCGTACGGTTTCTTCTGTTGTAAGCGGGCGTTTTCTTATTTCTGATAATACGCTCAAGCAAATGCCTTTCTTGTTTTTTGTTGCATTCCTATGCTTGTTATATATCGCTAACGGATACTTCGCACAGGGAAAAGACAGGGAGCTCGATACCTTGAACACCCAGATAAAAGAATTGAATACCCAGTTTCAGATAGCAGAAGCAAAGCTGATGTACCTGAGTAAGGAATCGGAAGTGGCAAGGGCAACAGCAAAGATGGGTTTGAAGGAATCGGTTATACCGCCCGATAAAATTGTAATTGATAATAAAGTAGCAAGTAAATAAATGGAAGCGAGAAAAAGCACATTGCTCCGTACGTACCTCTTATATGCATCAATGTGCATATTGGGTGTTGTTATTATCGCAAGGATAATAACAATACAGTATGTGCAGGGAAGTAAGTGGAAAGCTACGGCTGCCAACATGACCACAGGTTATGTTACCATTGAGGCCATGCGTGGAAATATTTACGCTGCCGATGGTAATTTGCTTGCAACATCATTACCATACTATGATGTGGCGATGGATGTAAATACTGATTACCTCACGGATGAGTTGTTCAATTCTAAAATTGATTCACTCAGCCGTTGCTTCGCGCAATTATTTAAAGATAAATCAGCTGACGAGTATTACAGGTTGCTAAAGAGTGCACGTTCAGCCGATTCAAGATATGTGTTGTTGCACAAAGCTGCATCGTACGAGCAGCTGCAAAAAGTAAAACATTTCCCTCTTCTCCGCCTGGGCAGGAATAAAGGTGGAATGATAGTTGAACAGAATTACAAACGGGAATTGCCTTTCCGTGACCTGGCAGAACGTACAATAGGATATACACGCGACAATATCAGCGTGGGCCTTGAAGGTGCATTTGACGAATACTTAAGAGGTGATAGCGGACGCATATTAATGGAAAAATTAGCAGGTGGTGTTCGTGTTCCTATTAATACGGATGATGATGTTCAACCACAAAACGGAGAAGATGTAGTATCTACTATTAATATCAATTATCAGGATGTTGCCGAAACTTCTTTGCGTGAGCAACTTATAAAGCACCATGCAGACCATGGTTGTGTTGTGCTTATGGAAGTGAAGACTGGCCGTGTACTGGCTGCTGCCAATTTAGCGCGAAAAGATTCTGCTGAAAAATACGAGGAGTCATATAACTACGCATTGGGCGAAGCTGCAGAGCCAGGTTCAACCTTCAAGCTCTCTTCTTTAATAGTAGCAATGGAAGATGGTTATGTAAATAATAGCGACACCATAAATCTTGAAAATGGTACACACCAATATGCTGACCGTGTAATGCATGATGCTGAACACGATGTATCGGGTTGGGTAACTGTGCAACGTGCATTTGAAATGTCATCGAACGTAGGTATTTCGAAGGTTATATATAAGTACTATGCAAATCAGCCAAAGAAATTTGTTGATGGC
>JABCZY010000010.1 GCA_013289395.1 Bacteroidota bacterium | reverse complement strand
TGCTGGTACGTAAATGCATTGAGGCATCAAAGCCGGTAATTATTGCTACGCAAATGATGGAGAGCATGTTAACCAACTTCTCTCCCACCCGCGCCGAGGTTAACGATGTTGCAAACGCAGTGCTTGATGGTGCTGATGCAGTTATGTTAAGTGAAGAAACTTCGGTAGGCCAGTACCCTGTAAGGGCTGTACAGTATATGCATAAAATTGCAAAGCATATTGAAGATAATGAGAACAGTGTTTATTATCGTGAACACCATCCGATATTGCAAACACAAACATTTATATCTGACTCTATTTGCTACAACGCCTGTGTAATGGCCAGGCATGCGGGTGTTAAAGCAATTGCATCTATGACCAATTCGGGATATACTGCATTCAAGCTTTCAAGTCACAGGCCCAAAGCCAACATATTTATTTTTACCGATAACTCCACACTGCTAACTACATTAAGCTTGCTCTGGGGTGTACACGGCTTCTACTACGATAAGTATTTAAGCACCGACCACACCATCTCTGAAATAAAATCATTTCTGCATAAACAGAAACTATTGGGCCCGGGTGATTTTGTAATAAATATTGCCAGCACACCAATTAAAGAACGTGGCCGCACCAATATGTTGAAGTTGAGCCAGATAATTTAATCAAAGATTTTTTCTGAGCATGATCAATGAACAGGTATTGACCGAAGAATTTGAGAAGTATCGGCCTCAACTGCGATCGTTCATACTTAGAATGACTGCCAGTATTGAAGATTCAAAAGACATTGTTCAGGAAACATATATAAAGGCATTTAAAAATATCCAGTCTTTTCGTTCTGATTCTACATTAAAAACCTGGCTATTTTCTATTGCAACTAACTTGAGCAAGGATTTTTTACGTTCAAAAAAACTGTGGCCCGAAACAGTTACTGATATATGCAGAGAAAAGGCCTTGGGCTCACCTGAGTTTCTGAAGCAAATGATGAACATCAGGCAAACCTCTCCTCATGGCAATTTCGAAATAAGAGAACATATTGCATTTTGTTTTACCTGCATTGAAAAGTCATTGCCTATTGAACAACAGGTGGTGCTTCTTTTGAAAGAAGTTTACGAATTCAAAGTGCAGGAGATTGCTGAAATAATGAATATTACGGAAGGCGTTGTAAAACACGCTTTGCATAATAGCCGCCAGAAAATGATCGAAATATTCGACAGGCGTTGTTCACTGATCAATAAAACAGGCATTTGCCATCAGTGTAGTGAGTTAAATGGAATATTCAACCCAAAGCATGAGCTGCAAAAGGAGTTGATGAAAATTGAAATGGCAAGAGATGCCGGCACAAAAAATAAAGAAGAGCTTTTTGACCTGAGAACTCAAATAGTGAAATCTATTGACCCGTTTGATTCCGCTGCTTCAGAACTTGAGCTGCATCATTTAGAACATAATCGAAATGTAATGGAAGAATACCTGGTGAAAAATTAGGTATCTGATCGTTTTTTTGGTCTCATACGTCTAAACTAATATAGAACCAAAAAAACCTTATTTATCATGGCAAAAGCATCAACAATAAAAACCACATTCAGTCGCGAAACTTCAGTAAGTACTGAAATAAAGGCCGATAGCAAAACGATATGGGGCTTACTGACCGATTCAGCGAATTATCCTAAATGGAACACTACGGTAATAGGTATTGAAGGAAATATTAAACCCGGAGAAACTATTAAGCTTAAATCGAAACTTGACCCTAAGCGCACCTTTAAATTAAAGGTGAAAGAATTTGAAACGGGTAAGAAATTAGTTTGGGGAGATGCTATGGGTAATAGAACCTATACGTTATCAAATGGTGGTAATGGCTCAGTTAATTTCTCCATGACGGAGAAGATCGGAGGACTTATGTTTCCGCTATTTGCAAAATATATTCCACCATTCGATGAATCATTTGACCAATTTGCGAACGACCTGAAAAAAGAAGCCGAAACCCTAACTAACACCAAATAATATGAAAATTGTAAGAGTAGTTTATACTACAAAAGCAGAATACACTGCACAAAATAAGGCTAACATAGAAAAGGTAATGAGCGATTTGCAAGCCATTAATAATTCAGGCATGCTTTACAATGTATGTCTCAGCCCCGATGAAAAAACATTCACCCATCTGGCATTCTTTAAAACAGAAAAAGATGAAAAACAATTGCTTGAACTGCATTCCTTTATAAGCTTTCAGCAACAACTTAGAGCAAGCGGACCGGAAGCACCTCCTAAACAAGATTTTCCAAGCCTGGTTGGTGTTTCAAGCCCTTCATTTCTTAACTAAAACATATTATCATGAAAAAAGAAATTGGAACAAAAGAAAAACCAATGAAGTTAAAAACACCTCCCTTAACTTCAGATTATACCATGCATACTGAAGTAAAAGATGGTAAAGAATTATTGGTATGCACGGTAGGAAAAACTGTTTTACATTATGACCTTCGTTGCGTTGATGACTTGCACGCAATGCTTAAAAAGCATGGCGATTGGATGGAACTGGGCAGTGCCGATGAACAGAAGCCTGCTAAAGAAGGAACTGTTGAAGCCTGGGGACGTTCTCCTAAAAATCCTGTAGGTGGTTGGTATGGACTTAAAAAAGGCTTGCGTGGGCGTTTTGGAATGTACGTTCCGCCATTAATGGAAGCGTTGGGCCTTGCTGAAGTAGAACATAACCCTAAGAATAACAGAATGCGGGCAAAATAATTCTGCTTTTATTCTTTTATAAACCAGCCTTTAAGCGAGTTCCCTACTTTGAATGTGTTGAGCAAACCATTTATTAATTGTATTACTGCACGAAATAATGGATTTGATTGGCTTCTTTCGCGCATTAGCTCATCTGAACTGGTTGCGGAAATTAGTAGCTCCTTATTTTCAACATGGCGCATGGTACGAAAACTGGTCTTTAACCTTGAAAAACTAATACCCGTAGTTCTAATTTTTTTCTTCTTAAATCCATTATTTGTGAAAAGATAATTTACTGTTTTAGCAGTATAGTAACTTAAATGTTCAGGGTATTCTATTACGTTATAATTATCCTTCAGCAAATACCTCTCAAGGGCATTGAAATTAGGTGTGGTAAGGTATACAAGCCCGCCTTTTCTCAGTATTTTGTGAATATTGGTTACCTCTTCAATAGGGTTATTTATATGTTCCAATACTTCAAACGAAGTAATTATGTCAAACATTTCGGAGCTATAGTTTTCAGCCTTTAATGGGCCTGTTTGCATAATAATTCCTTTGTTTCGGCAAATTTCTACAGCATTATCGGCAAATTCAGTTCCGTATACCTCCCAACCCATTTCCTTTGCTACTTCTAAAAAGAAACCTGTTCCACATCCTACGTCAAGTATCTTATTTGTCTTCCGGTATGGTTCAAACTCCGTGAGTAATTCCCTGTATCTGAGCCTTGTTATAGGAGAATAATATTCATTTCTTGGGTAAGCGCCATAATGCTCCTCGAGTTCTTTTTGGCTGGGAATGCGGGAACAAAAAACGAATCCGGCAGGATGGCTTTTTACCAAGTAATGTCGCTCATATCTCTTTAATGTTCTAAGATCCTTTGATCTGCTAATTAAACATTGAGTATGTTGAGGATATGCTTCTTCCATGCTTTGTTCAGGTAATCAAAGGTAGCTGTTTTGGAACAAAGAAGAAAATTGAATGCGTATACTATGCATCAAGTTCACCGGCAATAACATTAAGGCTGCTTAATGTTACAATAGCGTCCGATAACATATTACCACGTACCATTTCAGGATATGCCTGGTAGTATATAAAGCATGGTCTGCGGTAGTGTAACCTGTAAGGTGTTCTTCCGCCATCGCTTACCAGGTAAAAACCAAGTTCGCCATTAGCACCTTCCACAGCATGATAAATTTCGCCCTTAGGAATATTGGTTTCGCCCATTACTATTTTAAAGTGATAAATAAGAGCTTCCATATTATTATAAACTTCCTCTTTCGGAGGCAGGTAGAAGTCAGGGACATTGCCATGAAAATCCTTTTCAGGCATCTTGTCAATTTTATCTAAGGCTTGCTGAATGATACTATAGCTTTCCCATATTTCATGTTCACGCACCATAAACCGGTCGTAGGTATCACCATGGGTGCCAACAGGAATATCAAACGTAAATTCTTCGTAACTGCAATACGGGTTCATTACACGCACGTCGTAATCAACACCTGCTGCACGCAAATTAGGGCCAGTAAAACCATAATTCAACGCCCTGTCAGCACTTATCGGTCCGGCGCCAATGGTACGGTCCATAAATATGCGATTACGCACCAGAAGCTTCTCAAATTCTTTTAACACTGCCGGAAAATCTTTCATGAATTTTTTGATCTTGGCCCAGGTTACGTCAGACCAGTCACGTTCAAAACCACCGATACGGTCAATGTTTGTGGTTAACCTTGCACCACATATCGACTCGTAGATCTCATAGATCTTTTCGCGTTCTTCAAATACATATACAAATCCGGTCAGTGCTCCGGCATCAACGCCAATTACACTATTGCAAACCAAATGATCAGCAATACGTGCCAGTTCCATAATTATAATACGCATGTATTGCACACGCTTAGGAATCTTGGCGTCTATAAGTTTCTCCACCGTCATATGCCAACCAATATTATTGATTGGTGATGAACAGTAATTAAGGCGGTCGGTTATAGGAGTGATCTGGTTATATGGTCTTCTTTCAGAAAGTTTTTCAAATGCACGATGTATGAAGCCAATGGTAGGTTCTGAATCAACAATAATTTCACCATCCATTTTAAGAATATTCTGGAAAACCCCGTGTGTAGCAGGGTGCGTAGGGCCAAGATTCAGAATGGAATATTCTTTTTCGTCAAGCTTCTCAGCTGTCTCCGGTGCTGTTTGTTGCACCATCTTTTCCTTTTTATCTTTTACCTGAGCCATACTTCAGAATATTATTATCGTCCGAACATTGAATCGTTCTTATCTGTACGTGTTGGGTCTTCCAACGGAAATTCCTTTAACATAGGGAATCCTCCTAGATCATCTACATTCAAAATACGTTTCATATTCGGATGCCCTTTAAATGTAATGCCAAAGAAATCGTAGGTTTCTCTTTCCATCCAGTTGGCCGTAGAGAAAACCGTTGTAAGTGTAGGAACAACTGAATCATTCAAGGCAAAGAAAATACGCAGGCGTATCCTCCAGTTGCGGCGCAGGTTATGCAGGTGGTAAATAACACCAAGCTCCTGGCCTTTGTTATCAGGAAAATGTATTCCGCACAGGTCGGTTAAAAAACGGAATTGCATTTCAGGTTCGTCATAAAGAAACTTTACAACATCTATTATCTTATCTTTTTTTATGGTAAATACCGGGAAGTCTTTCGACATTTCCGCTGAAATAATTGCATCGCCAAATGCTTCGCGAAGTTTACTTTCTATTACTGGCAATATATCTTCCATACACTTATTCTATTCCGTATTCAGCCAACAGGGCTTTATATTGAGGGGTATCTCTTCTGCGTATTGATTCGTTCTGGATCAGTTCCTGAATTTTAAGAATACCATCCAGCACCTGTTCAGGGCGAGGAGGGCAGCCTGGCACATATACGTCAACAGGTATTACCCTGTCAATACCTTGTAACACGCTATATGTATCGAAAATACCCCCGCTAGATGCACATGCACCCATTGAAAGTACCCACCTTGGTTCAGCCATTTGCATATATACCTGGCGAAGAATAGGAGCCATTTTTTTTGCGATGGTACCCATTACCATAAGCAAATCGGCCTGGCGTGGAGAAAAACTTAAACGCTCAGCTCCAAAACGACCCATATCATAGTGGGCAGCCATGGTAGCCATAAATTCAATACCGCAACATGATGTAGCAAAAGGCAATGGCCAGATAGAATTCTTGCGCGCCATACCCACAACTTTATCTACCGATGTGGCAAAAAAACCAGGTCCTTCCACACCAGCAGGTGAGTTAACCACCTGAATATTACTTTTTTCAACCTCTATACTCATACTCTTTTCAATTTAGGGTTAGTCAGTATCCCACTTCAATGCACCCTTTTTCAATATGTATAAAAAGCCGATCAACAATACTGCCATGTATGATACCATTTCAATGAAACCAAGGCTTCCAAGGTTTCTGAAATCAACTGCCCATGGGTACATAAAGATCACTTCCACATCGAACAAAACAAACAAAATAGCTGCTAAAAAATATTTTACAGAAAACGGAATACGTGCATTTCCTTGTGATTCAATACCGCATTCGAATGTTTCAAGCTTAACTTTTGTATGGCGCCTTGGCCCAAGAAAGTGAGTTGCAAACATTGTTAAGGTAACAAATCCACCCGCTACCAATACCGTTATTATTATCGGTAAGTATTGCATTAATGTTCCTGTCGAATTCATAAAATAGTATTACAGTACAAAGTTAATGGATTTTACCTAGCGTAATATGTTTTTAGACATAAACCCTTTTTTTAAGATAAACCAGACTTCCGAATTATACTCTTATGCCAATAATACACACATCGTCAGTCTGTTCCATACCACTCTTCCACGTCTCAATAGTTTCATCAAGTATCTCTTTTTGTTTATCCATATTAAATGAAGATATGGCTAATAGTTTTTCCTGCAATTGTTTATACTTAAATTTCTTCCCCTTAGGCCCACCAAACTGGTCGGCATAGCCATCGGTAAATAAGTAAAGTATATCTCCATTTTGCAAGTCTATTAAATGGGTTTTGAAGGGTTTTTGGTTTTCCTGCTTGCCAATCGGTTGCTTATCTGCCGTTAGTTCTTTCAATTCATTGTTTTGCATATACCATAATGGGTTATATGCTCCGCTCCAATATATTTTTCTGGTATTCTTATCAATGCTGCAAAGTGATATATCCATTCCGTCTTTTACTTCACTTTCCGATTTTTCGAATGTTTCAATTACTAACTCTCTTACCTTATCAAGCAATTTGCCTGTTTCAGTAATATGAAACTCTTTCACTGTTCTGTTCAATGCATTGCTGCAAACTACACTTACCATAGCTCCGGGCACACCATGGCCAGTACAATCGCAGGCAGCAATAAAGATCATATCGTCGCTTCGCTCCATCCAGTAAAAATCACCTGCCACAATGTCTTTAGGTTTGTACAACACGAATGATTCTGGTAAGTATTTCTTTATTACGCCAAGCGGAGGAAGAATAGCATCCTGTAATCGTTTTGCATAGGTTATTGAATCGAGTATTTCTTTATTCTTTTCTTCTACTATATCCCGTTGGCGCTCAATTATTTTCTTTTGTCTTTGCGTAATCCTGAATCGGGAAAAGAGAAGGCCTGAAAATACTAATACCAATAAAAGTCCAACACCAACCGAGCCGGTTATTATCTGCTGTTTTCTCTTATCAGATCTGGTAATAGCGTCTTTTTTATCCTGTTCGGCTTTTTGCGCTGCTTCTTTTTGCTCAAACTCATAATTCATTTCTGCCTGCACCGATTTTTTGGTGTTGACCTCGTTCAGCAAGCTATCACGGTATGCTATATATTCTTTATAGTTCTCGAATGATGTTTTGTAATTGCCTTTTATACTGTCAAGTGTTGAAAGATACTGATAAGCATATTCTATATCAGCTTTACTATCGATGCTTCGCGCTGTTGCCAGTGCTGAATCGAGATATTTTTGCGCTTCTACGTATTTTTTACTTTTGGTATAATTGCTACCCAGGTCAATCAGGGTATATGCCATTCCATCCTTATCACCCTCTTTTTTGTATATGTCAAATGCTTGCAGGTCATAGTCTATTGACTTAACATATTCATTTCTATCTTCATATATCAATGCAATGTTTTCAAGGTTTATAGCAATTCCGCCACCATTATTTATTTTTCTATATAAGCATAGTGCCATTGAGTCGTACTCCATTGCTTTGGTATAGTTTCCTTTATCGAGGTACATACTGCCAATATTACCCAGACTGCGGGCAATATTACCTGTATCGTTTACGTCTTTTTCTTTGTAAATATCCAAAGCCTTTAATGCACATTCCAAGGCCTTTTCTGTGTTACCCTGGTCAGAATATACTATAGCAATGTTACTGTAATTAGTTGCAAGACCCGGTTTATCATTAATCTCTTTGCTTATCGCTAATGATTTGAAAACATTGTCTAAGGCTTTAGGATAATCACCTTCACTTTCATAGATAGCCCCTATGCTACTATAGTCTGCCGCTATGCCCTTTTTGTATCCATTTTGGTTATTAATACTTAATGCATTGTTATCATTTTCAAGCGCAGCGGGATAATTCCCTTTTTGCCAATAAACAATACCTATATATCGTAACGCTGTTGCTTCGCCTTTTTTGAAACCTGTTTTTTCTGCCAGCAGTTTTGCACTTGAAGCAAAAAACATTGAACTGTCGTAATTACTAATATTTTTTTGCTCTTCGCTTAGTTGATTAAGTAGGTTTACCTTATTAGTATCTTCTTTAGCCGCTTTTAATACCTGCTTCAATGAGTCGATTTTACGTTGCTGGGTATAACCAAACGGAGCCTGAATAATTAGAAAGATAAGACATAGAAATATTTTCCTCATTATTTTCCGTATGGAGATTGTGAGGTAAATATAAATGAAATAGAATGGAGCTTACTCCTTTGTTAATGGATTTTCGGCTTTTCCCTTATACCTTATTTCTTCATAATTCCCATTATGGAAGAAACAACACCAATTATTGCGCCCATAGCAATTACGTATACTGAAATACCAATTACGTTAGCAGCTTCCTTACCTAATTTATTAATATGTAGCAGTATCAATAAGGCAGCTAAGCCTGAGACTACTAAATTCAGGATCGAGAGCCACCATGCTTTTCCTTTTCCGAAAAAAGCAAAGACACCTGATAAAAGACCTAATACAATAAATAAGATTGCTACTGTTTTTGCAGGTCCTCCTAATGAAAACATGGTGAATGATTGTTCACCTACTGTAATGTAGGGTAAAAATGTTCCAATGATAATAATTGCCATTCCGGCCAGCCCTGTAAGTTGAGATTTTTTCATGATTTGTTTTTTTATTTTACCTACTCTTTGTAAATGGATTTTCGGTATACTCCATATATTTTAATCTGTTTTTATCCTTGCTATTTAATAGCTCCACCGGGTGCCATTTTTACAGTACATCCCTTACGGTTTTTTACGGTTACTCTTACGTTTTCGCCTTTCTTTATACCTACGCGCCTGAGATCAATTATTCCTGTAACACCCGGAAATTTGTGTGCTACACCACCAGCCAACACAACAACACAAATAGCATTACTTTGACATGAGTATGTAAAAGACAGGGTTGGCCTTTTGTCATTGAATTCTCCTGAAAATATTGTGGAATCCATTATTTCGGGTTTAAAAAGGAGCTTTATTTGTTTCCCTGTTTTATCTATTGACCATTCTTCTCCATCATCCAACCATACAAGCGCCTGGCCACTATTGAATGTTCCCTCTTTTGCATATTGTAATGGAATAACTTCTGACCCGCTCGCGTTAATAAATCCCCATTTGCCGTTTGCCTCAACCATTGCCATACCTTCTCTGAAGACATCCATGTAATCATACTTGAATGGTATCACTACCTTGCCTGTAGCATCAATAAGTCCCATCTTATGGTTTAGCATTACTACTGCTTGGCCATCTTTACTAAATGAACAAAGGCCGTTACGGAAGCTGTTGTCATAAGTAGGGTGTATAACTTCCACCGCTTTAGAATTCAAAAAGCCGACTTTCCCGTTTAACACAAAAGGAGTATATCCGTTAGCGCCTTCGCCGCTTAGCGAGTCATATTTAGCCGGTACTACCATAGTTCCGCTTTTATTGATAAAACCGAATTTCAATTTCCCTTGAGCGTCCTTTACAGATGCATAACACAATCCTGCATCATTGAACACACCCAGGTCAAAATATTTAAAAGGAATAACTGTTGCACCCGCCTTATTTATAAATCCATGTTTTTCATATGTGGCACCACCCTCTTTAACATCAATGGCAACATCAGCGAGGCCTTCATAAAAATCGTTTGCAGCAACATATTTAGCTTGTATTTTCATAGTGCCATTCACGTCGATATAACCCCAGTTGTCTCCTATCCTGACAACCGCAAGACCCTCAAAAAAGTAATGCGCATCATCATACCTTGGCGGAATAACAAATGAGCCACCCGTGTTATTGGTACTTTTATATCCATACTTACCATTCTCCTCAACAGGAGCGAGGCCAGTTTGAGCATGTAACGATTGCATTAAAATGCTCATTAAGCAAATTGTAATTAGTTTTTTCATCTCTTTCGGTTTAATTATTGTTAATTGGTTATAGCTGGAATAGTATTTCTAAATGAACATGGCAATTGCCTTTATCTACATACTCAATAGTTGGGGTGCCACCTAAGGCAAGTGCAGGAACAAAAAAGAAAATTTCATCGTTTTTAAGCTTTCCCAGTTTCTTTGTGGCGGCCTCAAACAGGGCTTTACTTAAATTTCTGTTAATGATCTCATCATCACATAAAAAGGCATTAAAAAATTCTGTTAAACTCCAGCAACACACATGAATTTTACGGGAATGCGGGTCGAAAAGGCACACATCTTCCTCAGTGTCACTTAGCTTTCTGTAATAAAAAAGATCGCCGAAAGCACCAATTGCAATGGGCACATAGTTTGGCACTTCTTTCCCTAGGGTTCTTTCTAAATCGCCTTCAAAATCCTCAGGATTTACAATCTCAATTATTCCATCGTTGTATTTGCCGAATCCTTTTGTCTTCCATAATTCAATGAGTGCAGAAGGAACTTTTTCAGAATACCGTTTTATCAACGTTTCACTTGCAATAGTTGCATCGGTTGGTTTGTACTTTGCAGTAAATTCATCTAACTGCATTTTTGCTGTGTTCATGCTGTATTAATTTTTGTGTTGAGATCTTACCTTTTGAGGCATTAAAATTTCATGGAGCAAAACTATTGCTGCAACAAGTTTTTAGGTAACAAAGTGGCGTTACAAAAACATATACAAAATAAAATTATGCTGGTAATCAGATAGATTCAGCGATGTCGTCTATGCTCTCGCTTTCTGATAAACTTAACTTTTTACGCAAACGGTAACGGGTTATTCTAATTGTATCTGACGATACACCCAGAATATTTGCCATTTGTTTACCATCCAGTTTAAGTTTGGTTAAACAAATTAAACGTGTTTCAGCAGGGGTCAGATCAGGTAATTTTTCTTTTAACCGGATAAAAAATCCTTTATATACCTCTTCAAAGTAATTTCTGAAATTATTCCAATCTTCTTCGGTAAGTATGGTTGTTTTACTGAGGTATTCTAACTGATCAACCCGTGCCTCATTCAATTCCCTCGATTTAAGGTTCTTCAGTTTTTCAACGTCTGTTTTGAATTGCTCCAGTAGCTCATTTTTTTCGGCCATACTCTGGGTGTAAACCTCAAGTGTATTAGTAGCACTTTGCAATTTCTCTCCCAGGTAGTCTTTCTCCAGTTTCAGTAAAGTCTTTTCCTTTTCTGACAGTGCTACGGTTACTTCATCCTTTTTTCGTTTTATCTGCAAGCTTCTTATAAATAAAACAGCTATAATAATAGTTAGTGCTAAAATTACAAGTACACTATATGCAATTATGCTCTTTCGCCTTATTTCAGCAACCCTTTTAATATCAAGTTTTGCATGCTCCGCTTTTATAGAATCTGTTCTCCTGTCGAACTCATAGGCCATTTGTTCACTTAGTATCCTTTTCGTATTCTCTTCATTTACCAGGCTATCGCTGTAAGCAATGTACATTTTATAATTACTGAAAGCTGACTTATAATTCCCTTTTGCACTATCCAGCATTTCCATAACATTATAAACACTCCTGATAATATCCTTGGCACCTATATTCTTACATAGAAATAAAGCACTGTCGAGGTATTGCCACGCTTCATTATTCCTTTTTTCCATGATGCTTATTCTTCCTATGTGCCAATAGTTAGAAGCTACCATATACTTTTCATCAATAGTTCTAGCAATTTCCAGGCTTTTCAAATAGTTCTTTAAAGCCTCCGAATAACTACCTTCTTTTTCATAGGTATTTCCTATGTTAAAGTAATGATTATCCATGCCTGATTTATCTCCTTCTTCTTCAGAAATTTTAAGGGCCAATAGTTGATTTTCAATTGCTTCCTTATAATTACCTTGCCTTGCATATATAATTCCTATATTTCCATAACCCGCATCTATTCCTGATTTATCGCCTATTTCCAGATGTATTTGCAAGGCCAGTTTATAATTTTTCAGCGCTTCCTCGTAATTACCTTCAATATCATAAATACTTCCTATGTTATTGTATGCAGCGCCAGTACCATATTTATCGCCAATCTCCTGATCTATTTTCAAGGCTTGTAATTCATATTTCAACGCTTCCGGATGATTCCCTTCGTCATCATAAATATTGCCTATATCATTATACGCTGCCGCTATAGCCCGTTTACTATCCAACAGATCAGTTGCATTAGCGTTTTTTTGTGCACGTTCCTGCAGTTCTTCCGCTTCTTTTATGCCTTCCAGGTAGCATTTTAACGCCTCTGTATACTTACTTTGTGCATAATAATCAAGCCCTCTTATTTCATAGGTTCTACATGCGCCCTTCTTATAATCGAGTTGCTTAGCTAATTGCAAGGCATTTTCCTCCACTGAATATGCCGCAGTATAATTGCCCATATTAGATAATGTGGAACACATATCATTCAGGGTATTTACCTTAGTGGTATCTTCTTTTTCGGTTTTTAAAACACCCTGTAAGGAATCGACCTTATTGCTTTGAGCAAAGAGACTGACAGAAAAACATATTAGAATTATTTTGAGTACTGATTTCTTCATTTTCAAGTGCATTAGCACTTGAAGTGCAGATGCATAAACTTTCAGTTGGGTTGCGTTGAGACAAATTTCCTCTGCTTAAATATATAAATTAGAACGATATTGGAATTCCACATGCTCCGGATCTGTAAGCACTTGAAAAAGAATAAAAGATAAGAAGCAATAATGCTTTACTTATTACTTCTGTAGAAATTACGAAGCAAATATGGAATAAGATTATGCCGTTACCAGTTCCTGCAGGTAGTTAACATCCTTTACCTTTTGCTGGGCTTGAATAAGTTCTTCAAACTCCTTTCGGAAGTGGCGTATAGCACTTGCTACAGGCCATGCTGCTGCATCGCCAAGCGGGCAAATAGTACGGCCTTCTATCTTAGATTGTACATCCCAAAGAAGATCAATATCGGACATTTTTCCGTGACCATCAATTATACGGTGCAACACTCTTTCCATCCATCCGGTTCCTTCGCGACATGGGCTGCATTGGCCACATGATTCATGATGATAGAACCGAGTGAAATTATATAGATTCTTTACTACGCTAACCGTTTCATCCATTACAATGAATCCTCCGGAACCCATCATGGTACCGCTTGCAAAACCACCATCAGCCAATGATTCATAGCTCATTAAGCGAGGTTCGCCTTTTGCATTTTTCAAGAATAGTTCGGCGGGAAGTATTGGAACCGATGAACCACCTGCAACTATTGCTTTGAATTTTTTACCATTGCGAATGCCTCCGCAATATTCATCTGAAAACAAAAATTCTTCTACCGGAAGGCCCAGATCAATTTCATATACACCTGGATTCTTAACATGTCCGCAGGCAGAAATAAGTTTTGTTCCTGTACTTTTTCCAATACCGATCTTTGCATACTCCTCTCCACCCATATTTAAAATATGAGGAACGGCTGCAATAGTTTCAACATTATTTACCACTGTAGGGCACATCCACAAACCCTGTATAGCAGGGAATGGTGGCTTCATGCGAGGGTTACCTCTTTTGCCTTCGAGCGATTCTATAAGGCCGGTTTCTTCTCCGCAAATGTATGCGCCTGCACCCGGGTGAACATACAAGTCAAGGTCAAAACCAGAACCCATAATGTTTTTACCTAGCCAGCCAGCATTATATGCTTCGGCAATTGCTTTTTCTAAAATATGATAAACGTATAACAGCTCTCCACGAATATAGATGTAGGCCGTATGTGCATCTAATGCAAAACTCGAAACGATCATTCCTTCCACTAATGCGTGAGGAAGGTGTTGCATAAAATATCTATCCTTAAAAGTACCTGGTTCACTTTCATCGGCGTTGCAAACAAGGTAATGAGGATTTGGTGTTTTTTTATCAATAAAACTCCACTTCATTCCGGTTGGGAAACCAGCTCCTCCTCTACCCCTTAAACCCGATTTTTTAACTTCTTCAACCACGTCGTCGGGTTTCATTTTCAACGCTTTCTCAACACTGGCATATCCGCCTTTTTCGCGGTATACAGCGTAAGTATCAATCCCCGGTACGTTTATATGTTCAAGCAATAACTTTTTGCCCATAGTAACTAGCTTTTAATATGTTTTTTGGCAAAGTGCGAAATAGGTTCTTTAACAGTGTTGCGATAATCGCTCAATATGGTATCTAATTTATCGCAGGTAAGATTTTCATGATATGTTTCTCCCACTTGCATTACCGGCGCAGTTCCGCAAGCTGCAAGGCATTCTACCGTCTTTAATGTAAACATACCGTCTGCAGTAGTTTCTCCCACTTTTATTTCCAATTTTCTCTCTAAATACTTCACAATATCTTCAGCACCCATAAGCCAGCAAGGTCCGGTACGGCATACTTCCAATACACATTTGCCGACAGGTTTCATGTTATACATGCTGTAAAATGTTGCCACTTCATACACCTCAACCGGTAAAATGTTAAGGATACCCGCAACATAATTCATTGCTTCGGGGCTAAGCCAGCCACCAAATTCAGCCTGTGCTAAATGCAGTAAGGGCAGTAATGCAGATTTCTGTTTCCCTTCAGGGTAACGGCTTATTATTTTATGCGCCACTGTAAGCGCATCATCCGAAAATTTCAAGTTGGACGCCATAACGGTTTTTCCTTTAATAATTGACCGTTGCAAATATATGGAAAGTATCGGACGATAAACAGGCGGAAACCTATTTAACTATTTCTACCTCTACCCTTCTGTTTGCCTCCATTTCATCTTCGTTTGAAGGCTCAGGATAAACCATTTGGCTGGCACCATAACCTCTCCATTGTACCCTGTTTTTACCTATCCCATTCTCCAACAAGTAATTAAATACAGCAGCAGCCCTTTCGCTGGAAAGAGTTTGATCGAACTTATCATCGTACAATTTATACGGATCATTCACAAAGCCTTTGATCATAATATGTACATCGGGATTGTTTGTCATGAATTCAAGCAGATCGTTCAGTGATTCTGATGCAGAAGGAAGAAATTCTGGTAGCCCTGGTTTAAATTCCAGGTGCTTAAATATCATTTTGGTGTGTGCCCTTATAGGGAATAATTTAACATCAATTCCTTTATCAGAATCGCCTTGAGCTATGTACGTTTTTTGGGCTATCAGGTATCCTTTTGTATAGCATACTATATTAATTTTCTCTGCCTTTTTCAACACAAATGCATATTGTTTACCCGACATTTCAATCTTCTGTTTCCCTTCAGGATTCACCCAATCTATTCTAATTTTAGCTTTCAATAACTTACCGGTAACACTATCCAAAACATTTATGTTGAACAATCCTTTAGGATGTGTTGTTATTTCTGCCGTCTTAGTTTCAGCTACTATATAATCCGTGGTGTCGTTAACAAAACGGAAATGTAATTTAAGACTAAACGACCTTTGTGCACTTGTATAATTATCTGCCACTAAATAATACCTTTCTCCTTTTTTTACAGCCAGTGCCTTACTATATGTTGAATGTTTTCCCGGTGGTTCTGTTTCATTTTCTGCATTAGCCGAAAGGCCCGTCATTCCTTTTACTGACATAGAGGTATTTGCAATATTTGCGCGGACAGGTACCATCTTTTCCATGGCTATCTTTTGACAGAAATTCTTTTTATCCACTCTACATAGGCCGCAATTCTTTATTTCTGCAGATTCGTCTTTGAACAACAAAAAGTCAAGATCATCCGTATGGTTTTGCGGTACCAAGTCAAAGGTAAGGATGGTATCGTAGGGTATATCAATGCAAAACCAAACAACAGAATGCGGTTTTTCAAAATAATTGCCGTCGGTATGTTTCATAGCCAGCAATGGATTGGCTTTTCCATCAGCATACACAGGACCGTAATCAGATGTATCTACAAGAACAGCTTTATCGCAACTACCGTGGTTTTGTGCTGTTAAAGAAATAGTAAATGCAATTATAAAACAGGCTATAAAGGCAAGTTTTTTCATTTCATTATCTCAACTTCCACCCGTCGGTTAGCCTCTGCCTGAACACTATTTGCCGGGTTTGGATATATCATTTTTTCATTTCCAAACCCTTTATAGTCCATTCTTTTTTTATTTATACCGGCCGAAGCCAAAAAGCTGTAAACAGCCTGGGCACGCTGTTTCGACAATTTTTTTGCTGCACCCGAATTATCACTTCCGGGGTCATTTACAAATCCCTTTATCAGAATATTTACATCGGGGTTACTCTTCATAAATTCTATAAGGTTCATCAGTTCGTTCTGAGACGTTGGCAAAAATATTGCTACACCTTCCTGAAATTTTATATCCTTCAAAACAAAGCTCTTATGTTCTTCTACGGGTTCAAGCACTACATTTAAAATTGTAACCGAAGCAGTATCAGGCGACGTATATGAACTTTGACTGAACATATAGCCAAGGGCATTACAATTAACGTTTATGGTTACCCTGGGGTTCAAAACAAAAGTATAGTCGCAGGTATCGGCATTAAGCACCTGGTTGGGTCTTGCACCGGTAATATCAAGTTCCCCTTTAACCGGCTTGCCTGCTGCATTGGTTACATGTATGGTTAAGCTTGTTTTTCCAAATGGTTTTATTTTGGCTAATGTTGAAGCTGAAACAGCAGGTGCAGTCTCTCTTTCTGCCGTTTGTAGCGGAGCATTGGTTGCAAACCTCAAATGGAGTTTTAAAATAAATGCCCCTTTTGCCTCCGTATAATTATCTATTACCATGAAATAGCGTTCTCCTTTTTTCACCTTTAGTGCCTTGCTGTAATTTGGGTTATAGCCAAGGGGAACTATAGAATCCGTTGCAGTTAAAGACAGGCCTGTAATGCCACTGTGCGTTGCGCTATCAGGCTTTGCCAGATTTGTACGTACAGGTGTTAGTTTATGCTCTTCTATTTTTTTACAAAACACCTCATTAAAATCTTCATCGTCTTTAAAAAGCAAAAAGTCAATATCGTCATTTAACTTTTGAGGAATAATATCGAACGTAAGCATGGTATCATTAGGGATATCAAATACCACCCAGGTTATATTATGTTCTTCTTCAAAAAACCTGCCATGGCTATGCAGTTTTGCAACACTCTTATCAATAACACCATTGGGTGCAACCGGGCCATAGCTTTCAGAACTTACCTCGGCAGCAGCAGAACAAGTTCCATGCTTTTGCCCCACGGCAATAGATAATCCGAAAAAAATGATTGCTATAAAGCATAGCAATTTCTTCATATATTCAATTCAGCAATTATAGTTTCTCCTCCCTTCACAATTTCATTGAGTTTTGCATTCACCTTAGTGCCTGTAGGCAAAAAAAGATCTACTCTTGACCCGAATTTTATAAACCCCATCTCTCCCCCTTGTTCTGCTTTATCGCCCACTTTACAATAGTATTTTATACGACGTGCCAGCGCACCTGCAATTTGCCTGAAAAGAATTTGTTGACCTGCTGATGTTTTAACAACTACAGTTGTCCGTTCATTATCGGTTGATGATTTAGGGTGCCATGCCACCAGATACAAGCCCGGGTGGTACTTTACATATTCTACATTACCCGAAACAGGATAACGGTTGACGTGCACGTTCAATGGTGACATAAAAATAGAGACCTGTAGTCTTTTATCTTTAAAATACTCGTTTTCTTCAACCTCTTCAATTACTACTACCTTGCCATCAGCAGGTGCAATAATATTTTTTTCATTTTTTGGTGTACTGCGTTTAGGATTACGGAAAAACTGAACAATGAGCAACCACATTACGAGTGACAGAAGGTAAACAAAGCCTTGCAACCAGAAAGGAGCACCAAAAAAATAAGTAGTTCCGCTTAATAAACCCAAAAAAACAAAAGACCACGTAATAAGACCATATCCTTCCCTATGTATCATCCTGATAAATAAATTCTTACGAAATTAATTGAATCCCAAATCGCCCCGCTAAAATATTTAATTTACTGTTAACAAGCAAATGTGCAAAAGCATGGTTTTTATATGTATCTATTTTTTTTATATTTGCAGTTCGACCTTATATTATCATAAATGGATAAATCTCTTAAGAACTACCCCAAGTTTAAACTTGGGCCTACTTTTACAAAAGAGCAAACTGACTTTTTTAATAAATATGGATTCGTTCATTTCAGCAATGTTCTATCTCCTGAAGAGGTAAAAGAACTTATTGGAGGATATGAATCAGCCCAGGAAAAGCTCATAAAATCGAAAGAAAAAGTTGTAAAAGGCATACCGGTTATTTTTGGGCACGACGAAAACGGAAAACGTATTGTTCAACGTTTCCCATATACATCACACTATAGCGACAGGATAAAACAACTTGTTGCTGACCCTCGTATACAAGGCTTTAAGCGCCTGCTCGATATTAAATCGAGCCGTGTTAGCGAAAATGAGCGCGATGGTGTTGTATTCAATCACTATGTAAATTCAAAGCACAGCCGTTTTAAGCAAATGGGCTGGCATACCGACTCTATACGTGAAGTGTTTTACGCCAAAAAAGTATTTCCAATGTTAAATATTGGCGTTTACTTCGACGATTCTTCTGCGGTTAATGGAGGTTTACGCATACTTCCATCGACCCATACACAAGGTATTTTTGGTATGTTGTTTACAAAAATGTATTACCGTAATACCAAGGAAGATAAGAACGAAATTCTGGTTGTAGCTAAAGCCGGTGATGTAGTAGTACACCATGGCCATATATGGCACAGGGTAGGTCATTCTGAACATACCGATTCAGTAAGCCGCCGCCGTGTAATGTATATACCTGTACTTTGTGGGCCACGCCAAACAAGGAAACCGCCGAAAAAAGGCAAGACCGGTAAAACACCTATTTACCATCACTTACACGCTTTTGCTAAGTTCGCTGAATAATGGCATACGCGCTTATTACGGGTGGTAGCAAAGGTATTGGCAAGGCAATTGCTGAAAACATTGCGCAACGGAAAATAGATATTCTGCTTGTTGCACGTAGCGAGAACTTGCTTAAAGAAAATGCCGCTGAGCTTGAAAAAAAGTTTGGAATAAAAACCGATTATTTTGTGGCCGATCTTTCTGCAAATGATTCTGCAAAAAAGATTGCCGATTGGTGCAAGTCAAAAAATTACGAGGTAGCTGCTTTAATAAATAATGCAGGTTATGGCCTTGGCGGGGCATTTGAAAAGTTACCGCTTGACGAGCAACTGAATATGATGCAGTTGAATATGCAGAGTTTAGTTCAGCTAACATATTTAATGATACCTGTTCTTAAAAATAGTTCTCATAAAAGTTATATATTGAATGTGGCCAGTACAGCGGCTCACCAGGCTGTACCCTATTTAGGTGTTTACGCTGCAACCAAAGCATTTGTACTTTCTTTTTCGCGCGCATTACATCATGAACTTAAGGGCGAAAATGTTTCTGTTTCTTGCCTTTGCCCTGGCCCGACCGATACCTACTTTATGGATCGTGCCGGAATGAAGGACATGAAGAAAGCTATGAAACAGGCTGAGCGCTTTAATATGACACCACAGGCCGTTGCAAAGATCGGGGTTGACGGTTTACTTAAGGGCAAGCTCGAAATCATTCCGGGAGGCTCTAATAAAGCCGGAGCATTCTTTAGTCGTATGCTGCCTAAAAAGCTTGTAGAAAATACACTTATAGGAGTTTACAAAGCTTAAATAGTTTCCTTCTTTTTTACTAAAAGTGCCACGCCAATAATTGCCAGAAAAATGAGCAATGGTTCAAACATTATCCGGTGTCGGGTTTCTACGTACACCATGGCATGAATAAGTGATACTGCAAATGGTAATGACAATAATATCCAGGCTTCCTTCCCTACCCTAATTGCTGCAAATAACGCAAGTAAAAGTATCACTACGTAAACTGCTTTATAAATTGGTATTAACTTTTGAATATTTGCAGGATAATCTACTCCAATCGCTCTACGGAAAAGCCAGAAATTTTCAAATTTAATCAGGAACATTTTAGCAACAAGGCCAGGGTTATGCTTCAATTTGTAAGAATATTTTGCAGCATAAAAAGAGTCCCTGCTTGCCGCAGGAATTTTTGAAATTACTTGCATATCACTGTCGGATAGTGCAGCGTAAAATGTTTTTCCGTTTTCAAAATTGTTAGAGCCTTCGGTCTGTGGTAATGATCCCATCCACATAGCTGCGCCCATATTAGGGAACAGGTTTCCACTTTGTGCTTTACTGTGCGTATTCCATATCCATAAAAGCGGAAATACTGAAGAAAATATTAGAACAACCCCAATTTTCAACAAACTCTTTTTTATACCTTCCTTTTGCAAAAGCAATAGAAAAAATGGCACAAACAGAGCCACAAATGGGATTCTTCCCAGCACTATCAAACCCATTATCAGGCCAAACAATAAAAGGTTTGTCCAAGTATTTTTTTCAACATATTTCAACATTAGCCACATACCCAATACGTATGAGAAAAGGTACATAGCAAAAGGGTGCACATTTTTTATTTCATAGAACATTATAAGGGGGTGAAACAGATATGCTGCAACGGACAAAAGCACAATGACTGATTGGAGATCTTTAACCCTCTCAGGAAGTTTAATTCGTTCGAAAAATGCATTGAAAATATCATATAACAGCACGGCTGTAATGGCTGAAAAAATAATGTTCATTGCTGCTGCATATGTATAATTTACTCCGAATATTTTATAAACCCATACCAATAAAAATGGATATACGGGAAGGCTATAATTGTAAACCATTACACCATCGTGCATATACTGTAATTTACCTGTAGCCATGTAGTTCATTGCCATTTCATTCTCTTCCCATACCCTGAAGTTGGTTATGAAATGCAGAATAATTAGCTTTACTACAACCGCGGCTGCAATAAGTATGTAAAGGTTTTTTTTCTGTTTTGAGAATTGCATACAATAACAAAGCTAATGAAGTTTAATGTTTGCATTATTAAGACTTCTACTAATACATTCCACCAAATCCCATATTTCAGCCATTAATTTTATTCCCTACTTTTACAATCAGATCTTTCCGAATGATTCAATAATGTTCACAAAAAATCCGCTCCTTAGGTTACTTAAGTTCGATATTATTCTGAATCTGGTATTGTTCATCACCTGCCTGATATTAAACCTCGGTACGGAACGACATGAATCTGATTGGTCAGGGCTTGGCGATCCGGGTAGTTATCTTTACCAGGCGAAATTTTCCTTATTTGATATTCACATGTATTTTCCATACAAAAGTGCGCCGGGATTCTCCCCCAGGGCATTTACAACCTCTCTATTTTACCATTTTACCGGCGGTAATTGGAACACAATAGTAAACATGCAATTTTGTATTCATACCATATCCCTGTTTTTTCTGGCATATGCAATTTCATTATTTATTTCTAAAAACTGGGTAAAGTGTTTATCAATTATTAGCATTTATCTGCTTGGCTCCTGGTGGAACTTACTTGGCTGGTCAACTTTACTGCTCTCCGAATCTCTTTCCATTTCATTTATGTTTTTATGGATAGCAACATTACTGATATTATTAAAGAAAAGAAGTACCATAAGTTTAATAGTTCATCTGTTAACTATGCTACTCTTTTCTTTCACACACGATAATTGGTGTTATGTATTACCTGTTTTTTATGGGCTTTTGCTTCTGTTTTCCAAGATTTCACGAGAGAAATTTACTAAGATCGCCTTAGTTTGTTTTTGTAGTTCAATGCTGTTTTTTGGTATACAACAAGTCTCTATTCGTATTGGAGAAAGGACGGAACTACCTCTTACTAATTCCATTATAATCCGTGTATTCCCTAATGATGAACATTATAAATGGTTTGTTGATAATGGAATGCCAGAAATGGATACGTTGCGCAAAAAGTTTTCCGGATTTGATTCCAAGAACGTTGAGAAAATTTCATTGCTTTACCAGTTTTATGTAAGCGACAGTATGCATCATGTACTCTATAAGTGGATTAAAGAAAGTGGACAAAGTACCTATATTAAATTCCTTCTCACACATTCCTCCTACTTCTTTTTACAAGAAGAAACGCATGAACAATTAAATAGAATATTTGTAAATGATCTCAACTATATTAATCCACCAAGGGGTTATACACAATACCTGCATCCCCTTTTTCCTATATTCTCTATTTGGGGATTATTGATAATTTGTGTTGGTGTTTTGATTCTATTTATACGGGAAAAAGAACTAATATTTTTCATTCCATTGTGTCTATGCTTTATGTTTTTTGTAAACATAATTTTAATGTATAATGCTGATGCAATGGAAGATGAACGCCATTTTTTCCTGACCCTGGCACAGATACAATTATTGTCTTTTATGGGTTTGGCAATGCTTCTCGACAATATTAATTTCGTTGAAATTGCCAGAAAGCTTAGATTTGCAACCCTTTTGAAAAAAAATGTTTAAAGAATATGATGTAATAGTAGTAGGTGCGGGCCACGCAGGATGCGAGGCTGCAGCCGCAGCAGCCAATATGGGCTCTTCGGTTATGCTTATTACTATGGACATGACCAAGATCGCACAAATGTCCTGCAACCCTGCCATGGGCGGTATTGCCAAGGGACAGATCGTACGCGAAATAGATGCATTGGGAGGGTATTCAGGAATTGTGAGCGATAAAACTGCCATACAATTCCGTATGCTTAACCGCTCAAAAGGCCCGGCCATGTGGAGTCCGCGTACTCAAAACGACCGCGCTTTATTTACATACGAGTGGAGAAAAATGCTGGAACAGACATTGAATGTAGATTTTTTTCAGGATATGGTAAAGGGCCTTATCGTGAACAATGGCAAGGTTTGCGGAGTTGTTACAGGAATGGGTATTGAGATCAAAGGAAAATCGGTTGTGTTAACCAATGGCACGTTTTTAAACGGACTAATTCACATCGGTGAAAAGCAATTTGGTGGCGGCAGAGTCGGTGAAAAAGCAGCTACCGGCATTACGGAACAGCTTTTACAGCTTGGTTTTGAGAGTGGCCGTATGAAGACCGGTACACCTCCGCGTATTGATGGCCGCTCGCTTGATTATTCGAAAATGGAAGAACAAAAAGGCGATGAAGAGCCTTGTAAATTCTCATATTCGGACCAGACCGAGCCATTGAAAAAACAACGCAGTTGCTACCTCACTTACACCAGTGAAGAGGTTCACGATATACTTAAAACGGGCTTTGATAAGTCGCCAATGTATGCCGGAAGGATACAAGGCCTCGGACCAAGATATTGTCCATCAATAGAAGACAAGATAAATCGTTTTTCAGATAAGGAACGTCACCAGCTTTTTATAGAACCCGAAGGATGGGAAACTGTCGAAGTTTACCTCAATGGGTTCTCAACTTCGTTACCTGAGGATGTACAAATTAAGGCACTACGCAAAATAAAGGGTTTAGAGGGGGTAAAGATGTTTCGACCGGGCTATGCGATAGAATATGATTACTTCCCTCCCGAACAGCTCTCTAATACGCTGCAAACGCGTCGAATTGAAAACCTGTTTTTTGCCGGTCAAATTAATGGAACTACTGGATACGAAGAAGCTGCTTGTCAGGGACTTATGGCAGGTATAAACGCCCATTTGAAGGTAAAAAATGCTAAACCTTTTGTACTTTCAAGAGCCCAAGCCTACATTGGGGTCCTAATTGACGATCTTATAACCAAGGGTACTGAAGAACCGTATCGTATGTTTACCTCGAGGGCAGAATACAGAATTTTGCTTCGCCAGGATAATGCAGATACCCGGTTAACCCCATTAAGTTATGAAATAGGTTTAGCTAAAGAAGACAGGTTTAAACGAGTAAATGAAAAGATAAAAGGGGCTAAGGAAATTACTTCTCAAATTAAAAATGAGAGCTTAGAACCATCGAAAATTAACCCCATTTTGACCGACCTTGGCTCAATGGAAATTGACCAAAAAGTAAAGGCATTTTCTATTCTATCAAGGCCAAATATTGGCATTAAAGATGTGGCAAAAGGTTCTGAGAAAATAGAGAATTACTTAGAGCAATTTGACGCGGAAACTATAGAGAAAGCTGAGATAGAAATGAAGTATGAAGGCTATATACAAAAGGAGCAGGAAACTGCCAATAAAGTATCGCGCCTGGAAGACCTTATTTTGCATGATAATTTAGACTATCATTCGCTTAAATCTTTGTCTACTGAGGCCAGGGAAAAGCTTACCAAATTCAAGCCAAAAACATTGGGTCAGGCATCCCGGATCAGTGGTATTAACCCATCAGATATTTCTGTTTTGATGGTGCATATTGGTAGGTAGTTCTACCCCCCCCCTTTAAATCTCCTGAGAGGAGACTTCAAACAATACTTTCTATTGAAATTCGATTCTAGGTTCCACGTGGAACCTGCCTCACAGCGCCGTGAAATTTTACCCCTAAAATCTATTTTTGAGGTACAATTTTCATGCCTATTTGGGTGAAATATTAGATCCGTTCCACGTGGAACGAAGGTGCAATCCCCTACCCTATTTCTGCTAGAATTAAATGATCATTTATACCCAAACTTCATAAGAGTATCTAGATTAACGGCTCTGTTCTTCATATGAAAAGGCACGCAAATAACCCCTCTAATGAGGCCATTATTGGGCATGTATTAAGACTGCAATTAAGCAAGGATTAAGGAAGGTAGTGCAGATATGTTCCACGTGGAATAATGCTCCACTTAACTACTAAAAGCATGCAGGTAAGGGGTCTACAATGACATGCAATTCGCCCTGGTACGTAACCCCGTTTCGTGTCCAACAAGAGAAGCTCGTCACTAAGATATTCTATTAAATAAACGCATTAAATCGTTCGATTTAGATATGGAAATAGGTAGACCATGGCATACGTTTTTGAACAAGTATTCTCATTAAAATAAACCCCGGTAAGATATGCAACAGGGATAGGTGAGGGCTTAAATATGTTTGAAAAAAGATACTCAAAAAGCAGTTTTTCGGTAGAAAAAATATGGTAGGTTACAAGCGAAAAATATTTAGTTCGTTCCACGTGGAACGACAAAGTATTCTTAGCAAAAATAAACAAGCGGATAAGGGGTGGCTATGCCACCGTTCCACGTGGAACTATACCGCGTTTGGAACGATTTTCTTGACCCAGGTCTTACCCCATTCAGCTAGTTCCTGATCGGTCCAAAGTTCAGGATAAAAGGTTACCCGTTGGAAGCGAGGAGGCAGGTATTTTTGCCAATTCGTACCGCCTGTAGCGGCTATAATATCCGGGTCGCCTTGTAAGTATCTAACCGCAGATTTGTAATGCATCAAGCACCAGTTTACATTAACATTCGCATCTAATTCCCTAAGGGTATTTATCAGCTCAGGGTTCTTCTGATCTGCTTCAGGAAGGCTCTTGAATTTAGCATAAATATTTCCCTTTACACATGCCTCAGCTAACCTGACAAACTCATCACCGTACTTCTCCTCAAATTGTTTCAAGGTTAACGTTTTTCTTCCAGTAGCCAGTTCAGTTGCCCCCGTCTTCCAATAAATATGTTCATGCTTCTCTGCTACCGAAGCATCCCTAATTTTAGGGTTCTTAGCAAGGTATTCTCTATGCACCAGGTTGATCATATCCGTTGAGTACAGCTCTATCATTCTATACTGTGCAGATTGGAATCCACTGGCAGGTAATAGGGCCATACGGAACTTCAAAAACTGCTCCTTATCCATGCCATCTACCATGATGTCATAGGTGGTAACAAGACCATCAAAATACCGAACAATACGCCTGGTTCTTTCCAATAAAAACTTAGCTGTAAGGGTAGGGTGATTAGCTATCTGTTCAAATTCATGTATACAGAGCTTAAAGAACAATTCTGTGATCTGATGGTACATGATGAAGATCTTCTCATCCGGAAAATTAGTTCTGGGGTTCTGAAGCGAGAGTAGGGTATCAGTATGAACATAATCCCAGTACTTCAAATAATCCATGTAAAGCAAACCATCAAGGTACGAGTTCATATCCTGACCCATAGCCTGGTATTTTTCATCCAGTTGCTTTATACGATTAACTATTTCCGGAGTAATTTCCATAAGTATTTCTATTATCGGTGATTAAATGCATAGGCAATACCAAAAGCGGCTCCTGCTGCTAAAATTCCAATGGCCGTAGTTTTCAAAGCACCCGAAACAGGGTTTTGACCCGTAAATTTACTTTTCAAGTACCCAAATACGATTAAACAGAGGATTGTGAAAATGGACGAGTCACGTAAGCCATTTTGAGGGGTCGCTGTCGTTACATATCCCATAAGTGGTATCAAGCCTCCAATGATGTAAGAAAAAGCGATATTCATGGCACTTCTTCGAGCCCTAAGCGTATCGGGCTGTTCAAGGCCTAATTCGAATCTCATCATGAAGTCAACCCACTTAGTTTCGTCCTTCGCTATCTCATCAGCAACCATATCCTGTGTCTGCTTTGATAGGCCATACGCCGCAAAAACATCCCTAACCTCCTGTTTTTCATGCTCATACAGCTCTTTTATCTCCCTTTTTTCGCGAATAAGTTCAGCGTAATAGTGTTCCTCCTCGGTTTTAGCTGCCAGAAAACCACCCAGGCCCATTGCAATCGATCCGGCACATATTTCGGCAATACCTGCAGTAATGATTATTCCATTGGTAGCGACTGCACCACTAATACCTGCAGTGAGAGCAAATGGTACCGTAATACCATCGGAGAGGCCAATGATAACATCGCGTACAAATGCCGGTTGTCTAAAGTGCTTTTCCTGATGCATGTGTTAAGTTTATAACTGCGCCCATATTCGTTAAAAATAGTTTAATGCCTATTGCAAGTAATACTATGCCAAATACTTTCCGCAAAATAATAATTCCTCCCGGGCCCAATATTTTTTCGAGATACTTTGTATTACGTAAAACAATGTAAATAAAAACAAGGTTTATAAGAATTGCTGCAATAATACTTTCCGTAGCAAATTCGGCTTTTATTGAGAGTAGGGTAGTTAGGGTGCCTGTTCCTGCAATAAGCGGAAAAGCAATAGGAACAACCGATACCGCCGATGTAGTTTCTTCTTTGGATAGTTTTATACCAAGCACCATTTCAATACCTATAAAGAAAATAACCAAGGCACCTGCTAACGCAAAAGAATGGATATCCAGGCCGATAAGGCTTAGAATTGATTCACCCATAAAAAGAAAAACCAACATAATCGCGCCGGATACGAGCGTTGCTTTACTGGCATTTATTTCACCCATGCGATTACCCAGATCGATAACAACCGGTATTGCACCAAGTATATCAATTACTGCAAACAATATCATGCTTGCGCTGGCTATCTGCTTAATATCGAAGATCAATACGAAAAGTTTTGCGGTAAAATTAGCAATTTTTACCCTTCATGAATATGAGTCATCTCACATCTAGGCTATCACTGAATCTTAGCCACCTTATACCGTGATGTATGCGCACTGAAATAACCCAATGCATTATTCGAAATATTCGACACCGGGTTTGAAGGTGTTACGTTAGTAGAGCCAGAAGCTTCACCCAAGGTAGAGAGGTATTGATACGTTCCTTTGTCAATGCATTGCATTTCAACTTTTATACTATCCCCAACAAGTACAGTATGACCTTCCGAACGAATAGGGTAGTAGACCATTTTCCCGCTTGAAAACTGATCATCAGAGGTCATAACGTTTGTAAGCAAAGTATCATTCATCGTTTCAATATATCTAAAGTAATTCATTGAATTTCCCGGATCCTGAAACTCAACGAGCGGCGTATAAACCGTATCAGGCGGCCCGCCCTTGCTGAAAAAACTTAAGTGCGCGTATATGTAAAGTGTATCGAATTTAATTGGCTGTGGCATGGTGCTAACAGATTGATAGGTCTTGCCATTTGCATTCACAGTAAGTGTATACGTTCTGCCAGGCACACCAATTAATTTTGTTGTATTATAGGTTCCCGCCTTTGTTGTTTCTACCAATGTATCGGTTGTACCTGCATTATCCGCAATGGTAACAAAAGCGCCGTCAATAGGAGGGAAGGTATTAGGGTCACTGAAATTAACCGTTTGGCTTAATATAACTGAATAAGGTCCTGGCTGATCATTAATATTACCTACAATTATTATTGCTGGGTTTACTGAGTTCAGATCAATATTAATAACTTTTTGGCAAGAAGAAATAATTGCAATCACCCCTAACACAATGTATAATCTATATTTTCTCATAGTATCAGAACTTAAAATTATAAGAGACTGAAGGAATAATACCAA
This sequence comes from Bacteroidota bacterium, assembly GCA_013289395.1. Lineage (GTDB taxonomy): Bacteria > Bacteroidota > Bacteroidia > JABEUT01 > JABEUT01 > JABEUT01. The sequence goes on along the minus strand of JABCZY010000010.1, from coordinate 8,345 downwards.
ACAACGAAGTCAGCAAAGCCTGTGTTTCCTGAGGGTTGCTCGGGTTTTGCTGAAAGGTAATGGTATACGCATTCCATCTGTCGTATACATTGTAAACCGAGAAAGCCCATTCACCCTGGAAGCGGCCATGTTTCTTACATTCAAGTGTAGCGCCAATATCCATCCTATCATAATCAGGCATACGATATCCGTTGCGCGATGTGTAGTAATAATAAATATTACCATCTACTTCATATTTGCCACTAGGAAATGTAACAGGGTAACCGGTATTATATACCCATGTTGCAGAGAAAGTCCATTTATCATTCAGTTTATAAATCAACACAATGTCCACATCATTAGGAATATCTTGCCTTGCAGGGTACCAACCACCATTATTAATGCCTTGTATCTGAAAGAAAGTTCTTGAATATGTATACCCAAGCCAGCCTGTCAATTTCCCAAATTTCTTTTTAAAGAACAATTCGACACCGTACGATTTCCCTTTGCCAAAGAGTAATTCACTCTCCACACTCTGGTTCAGAATAAGTTGAGCACCGTTCTTATAATCGATCTCGTTCTGCATTTGTTTGTAATATGTTTCAATAGAAAATTCATAATTGTTATCATCAAAGTTTCTGTAATAACCCAAGGAAACCTGGTCAGATATTTCTGGCAGAACATTGTTGCTGCTTGGTATCCATAGATCGGTAGGGGTAGAGGTGGTGGAGTTAGAGAGCAAATGCATATTCTGAACATTTCTGTCGTACGATGCTTTTATGGATGATGTTTCGTTCAACAGATAATTAAAGTTAGCGCGTGGTTCTGGATTGATGTATGTTTTCACAAACTGCCCGCTGGAATATTTTGCAGAGTCGGTTTCATTTCCGTTGGCATCATAATTGTAAAATGTTCCGGCACCAAGCAAACTAAATGTTGTTAGTCTAACGCCTGCCATAAAGCTTAACCGTTCGCTTAGCTTAACCTGATCGGATGCATAAATTGAATTTTCCAGAGCATAGCGAGTTTGTATATGTGTACCGACAATATTCGAATCATTTGATACAAGATTACCGGGTATAACAGTGTGGTATATCGAATTAAATCCAAACAATATTTTGTTCTTGTTGTTAGGGAAATATTGAAACTCTTCCTTTAAACTCCAATCACGAATGGTTGATTGAATACCCAGATTAATTCCTGCAGCTGTAATATCAATATTATAATTATAGTCACTGAAAATGACAGAAGTATTGGAAAACAATTTCGGCCCATATATGTGATTCCAGCGGAATGTACCTGTAGCATTACCCCAATTGATTCCAAAAAGATTATCAGCGCCTAACACATCTTTACCGAAATACCCTGATAAATAAATCCGGTCTTTGTCTCCCAGTGTGTAATTTCCTTTGGCATTAAAATCATAAAAATAAAGGCTGCTATTGCGAAGCGAAGCATTGGTTGAGAGCTTCAAAAACACATCAGCATAGGTCCTTCTGCCTGCAATTAAAAATGAGCCCTTCCCTTTTTTTATAGGCCCTTCAAAATTCAATCTTGATGCTATCAGCCCAATACCACCGCTTAAATGATAGGTCTGGTCGTTGCCGTCATTCATCTTAATATCTTCAACCGAAGCCAGGCGACCACCAAACTGAGCAGGCATTCCACTTTTGTACAAGGTAACATCTTTTATAGCATCGGAATTAAATACAGAGAAAAAGCCTAACAGGTGAGATGCATTGTAAACAGGCGCATCATCAAGCAATATTAAGTTCTGATCAGCAGCGCCACCACGAACATAAAAACCACTATTTCCATCTCCTGCCGATAATACACCAGGAAGTAACTGCAATGTTTTCATTACGTCCTTTTCACCAAATATTACCGGTATGGTGCTGATCTGCTTTACATCTAATTGAATTAAACCCGTCTGTGTGCTTGTTACATTCGCATTCGATTTTGCTCCCTGCACTTTTACTTCTTCCAGCGATTTACCAGCTGTGGCTAATCTCAGGTTTTGTTTAATGTTCTGATGTAAAGAGATCTTAATAGAATCTGGTCTGTATCCTAAATAAAAATAAATCAGTGTATAATTTCCTTCAGGAAGTGTTAATGAATAAAAACCATATTCATTAGTATTTGCACCTGTAGTAGGTAATTCTTTTACCGAGGCCACCACGCCAATAAGCGCTTCGCCGGATGATGAATCCTTTATAGTACCGCTTATTGTAAAGTTAGCTTGAGAAAAAAGAGATGTGGTTGAAACTATGAACAGGATCAACAGAAAAAGTCGTTTTATAAACATACTGGCATTGTCCGCGTTTAGATTTGTTTTTCTCTTACTCGTTTAATTTCCTCAGATTTAACGCATCAAATGTACGGAAATTGTTAACCCTTCTTTTTTTTCTTTCTTTCCCATTTATCGAGGGCGTCTTTCATCTCTTTATGCATAAAATCCAAAAACTCGGCCTGTTCTTCTAATGCATCATTGAATTCCTTGTATTTATTCGAACGGGCGCTTAAAGCTTCCTTCATTATTTCACCAAAAAAACTACGCCTGGCCATTTTCTTTTTTATCAGTGTTAACCAACCCGACATATTTATTTTGAAATATCGCTTCCTGTCACCGGGTAATGTAATGTATTCCACCAGGTCTCTGGACATCAGGTAATTCAATGATGTACTCACTGCACTTTTGCTGATCTTCAGATACTCAAGTATTTCTTCAAAAGATTTGTGAGGCGGGTCAGCGATGATTAGGTAGGCAAATATTCTTCCCATGGCGGGCTGAAATCCTTCCTTTTCAAAAGATACTCCTATCTTTTCAACATAGTCTTTTGCTGACAGTTTTTTTTCTACTTTCATTTTCTCAGATAATGGAGGTTATCAGAAAACAAATATAATAGTTTTTTTGGTTCTGTAATTACAGAACTAATTGTATATTTGTACCACCTTTCCATGAATATACAAACATTCAGAGCGTTCAAGAATCGCAATTACGCACTCTTTTTTACCGGGCAAACGATCTCGCAGATCGGTACCTGGATGCAACGAACAGGCCTAGTATGGCTTATGTATGCGATGACAAACTCTACATGGACGGCAAGCCTGACTTTATTTGCATCTTATGCACCTACCTGTATCTTTTCCTTATACGGAGGTATTCTGGCTGACAGGTACGACAGATATAAGATATTACTTATTACCCAAACAGCTTCAATGCTACAGGCAATTTTGCTTGCTGTGTTAGTTCTGACAAATAAATTTATTTCCTGGGAAATATTTGCACTTACAGCTTTGCTTGCAACTATAAATGCATTTGATGTACCTGCTCGGCAGCCAATGGTACATGAAATGGTAGATAATAAAGAAGACCTCGCTAATGCTGTAGCACTCAATTCTTCCATGGTCAATTTAGCCCGGATTGCAGGCCCGGCGTTATCTGGCATTGTATATGCAAAGTATGGCCCGGGTATTTGCTTCCTGCTAAATGCACTGAGTTTTGTTGCCGTAATAACCTCATTGTTATTAATGAAGCTACCTAAGCATACTCCAACATTGGTTAAGAAGAAAATTATGACAGAGCTTTCCGAGGGGTTTACGTATTTGAAAAGAACTCCTGCAATAAGTCTTATAATACTGATGTTTAGTTTAGTCAGTTTTTTTGTTTTGTCCTACGAACCACTGTTGTTAGCTTTTGCTAAGGTTGTCTTTAAAGGCGATGTGGCTACGTATGGATATATAAAGAGCTTTATTGGTATAGGCGCAATAGTAGGTACTTTTTTTCTCGCTTCCCTTAAACCAGGCACTGATCTTAAAATAGTTCTCTTATTCAATACCATAATTTTAGGTGTTGGCCTAATGGTATTCTCTCACATAAGTTACTTTCCTTTAGCTATGTTATTTGCCACCATGTTTGGTTTCGGAGCCATGACCCAAAGCACTATTTGTCTAACCATTATACATACTCATTCTGATCCTAAGATGCGTGGCAGGGTGATGGGCTATGTCGCTATGTCTTTATTTGGAATGTTGCCACTAGGTGCTTTACTTGCGGGTTTTATTTCAAAGTATTTTGGAGAGCCGACCATCTTGCTCTATCAAGGCATTTTGGCTCTTGTAATTGCTGCGCTATTCGCAAAATTTTTGAGAAGCGACCGGCTAAGTAAAAAAGAGAAAAAAGAATTTAAGGAAACCGAAGGAGAGAAAATAGATAATATTCAATAATCAAATCTCAAACACTATGGAAGAAAACACAGCTCTTTTTGTAATGGATATGCAAGCGCCTATGCTGGCAATGTATCCGGATATTATGGGATTTGTACCCAATGTTAAAAAAGCAATTGCACATGCCCGAAGCAAAAAAATACCTGTCATTTATGTGGTAATCGGTTTCAGGCCCGGAGCACCAGAAGCAACTGCAGCCATGAGGGACCGCTTCGGAAAAATGAACATGGAAGAATGGGTGAAAATACTTCCGGAGTTGGCGCCACAAGAAGGCGAAATAACAATAACAAAACGCCGTGTGAGCGCATTTACCGGCAGCGATCTGGAAGTTGTGTTGCGTGCAACGGGTATTAAACACATGATATTAACCGGTATTGCCACAAGCGGAGTTGTGCTTTCAACTGCATGTGAAGCGTCTGATAAAGATTACCGTATTAGCGTATTATCTGATTGCTGTGCTGATCCTGACCCGGAAACGCATAAACTACTTACCACTAAATTTTTTACACGTCGCGGAACTGTATTGACAGTTGATGAATGGTGCAAATAAAATGAATGAATAAGTCCTGTGGTAATTACTGCAGGACTTTTACTGCATCGTATTTTATTTCTACATCGTCTTTGTAAGTGATGGTAAGGAATAGATTTCCTGCTTCATCGTAATATCTCCACTTATCTTCCATTACACCCATGGTGAATTGCCCTTCAATTTGTTTCTTTCCATCAGGGTAATACCAGGTATGCGTACCATCGGGCCTGCCCTGGTTGTAATTCCCCTGGAAACGTACTTTGTTATCATCTATGTAATACTCCTTCCATAAACTGTCTTGCTGGTCGTCGGTATATTTACCAATCGAACGATAGTTGCCAAGTTCATAGGTCCAGATACCTTCACGCAATCCTTCAACATATTGCCCCTTTGTAATTACACCTCCGCTATCTGCATACTCTATAAAGTCGCCATCTTCCTGCCCGTTTAAGAAATTACTTTCTCTTCGTGTTTTTCCATTATCAAAATACCATACCCATTTTCCCTGCTGGCGGCCCTGGTTATCGTACTTACCAATTTCAAATACTTTAGAACTGGTATAAAAATATTTCCACTGGCCAATTTTATTTCCATTCAGGTATTTCCCAATCGATTTCATTTGTCCGTTCTCATAATATTCTTTCCATTCACCTTGCTGCAGTCCAGCTGTATCTAAAACACCTTCAGCCATTACTCTACCACTGTCATATATTTCCGCTTTCACCGGCTTACCTGTTTCATCATATTCATGGTGCACACCAAAAGGTTTTCCGTTCTTCAAAGGACCTTCTGATTTTACTCTTCCATTATCATAATATTCAGTATGCGTTTCAAGCTTTGCTAATTCAGGCGCATCGGTCTGCAACACATCGCTAATATATTTTTCAATAGTGATTAAGCTTCCGGCATCTGTATACGTTTTAAAATACCCATCTTTCTTTCCATCATTGTAAGTTCCTTCCCACTTAACGTTTCCGTTCGCGTAAAAGGTTTGCCACAATCCATCTTTATGTCCCGCAGTATTATACTGATTGATCCTGGTTACCTTTTTTACAAAGCCTCCTTTGTAGAGTGTAATAACTGTTATCAACGAGTCGGGCGAAAAATCAAATGCTTTTCCTTCTGCTAACCCATCCTTATAAGTTGTGATCCTCGACAGTTTGTTATTCTTAAAATAATACGATTGCCCTTGCAATGTATCATTAACATAATTCTCTTTTGATACCAGCACACTTTTCGAACTGTCTTTCGCATCGTATGTAAAATTCGATTTAAATCCATTCTTCTTTCCGTTTTTATAGCTGAATGAAACATACATCAATCCTTTTTCAGTATAAAAATTCCAGATACTATCAAGCACATACTCTTTTCTATTACCCTCTGATTTTATTTTGCCACTCTCATAATATGTTTTCCAATATCCATCAGGTTTACCGTTCCGTATAGTACCTTCACTCGAAAGTTTTCCATTAGCATAGTAAAGCTTATTATATCCTTCCTTTGTTTTTTGCGCGGAAGAAATGCCCGGAAAAAAAACTAAGAACGCAAGCAATAAGCCTGCAACGAAATATACTATGTCAAACCTTTTTTTCATTTTTTAATTAGACGACAATTCCAACATTCTTCTTAACGGTTTTTCAGCTGCCTTCATTAATTCCGGTTTCATAAGTAATTCCGGCTTTTCAAATTTCATACAATTATATAGTTTTTCCAAAGTATTTAACTTCATATGTGGGCAATCATTGCATGCACATGAATTATTTGGTGGGGCGGGTATAAACGTTTTATGCGGCGAGGATTTCATCATCTGATGAAGTATACCTGTTTCAGTAGCTACAATATATTCATTACCATTATCTTCCTGCGTAAATTTAAGCAAAGCAGTTGTAGAACCAATATAATCTGCTATTCGTAAAATAGGTTCTTCACATTCAGGGTGCGCAATAAGTTTTGCCTTAGGATTTAACTCCCGCAAGTGATTTATTTTTTCTAAGGAAAAGATCTCATGCACCATACAAGCTCCATTCCACAATACCATGTTTCTGCCTGTTTTCTTCACTAAATAAGCTCCTAAGTTCTTATCCGGCGCAAAAATTATTCCTTTATCTTTCGGAACACTATTAATAATTTTCTCTGCATTACTCGAGGTACAAATGATATCTGTTAGTGCCTTAACTTCAGCAGAGCAATTGATATAAGAAATAACAACATGATTGGGATGTTGTTTAATAAACGCCTCAAATTTATCGGCAGGGCAGGAATCAGCTAAGGAACAACCAGCTCTCAGATCAGGCATTACAACTTTTTTGGTCGGATTTAAAATTTTAGCTGTTTCGGCCATGAAATGCACACCGGCAAAAACAATCATGTCAGCTTTAGTTTTAGCGGCCTGTTGGGCAAGGGCAAGGCTGTCTCCAATAAAATCAGCAACGTCTTGAATATCGGCGTCCTGGTAGTAGTGGGCGAGTATGACAGCATTTTTTTCATTTTTCAGTTTATTTATTTCTTCAAATATATCTAAACCAACATCGATCGTTTCCATTTTAATTTTTAAGTTTTCAGGGTATTAACTATTACAATAATATATATCTTTTTATTTAATATCTATTGTTATTATTATTAGCCTGTTAGTATGGTTAGTAAAAATAAACCTCAACCGTTGGACTTAACACAATTTGGTGTTAATTAACATATACTGAAACTTTATTAGAGCGTAATTAACTGATAACCAATATTAATTTGAGTAATGAACACTGTGTTAGCTATTGTTAATAAAGCCAATTTGTTCATATGTTATTTTTCTCTTTTATGTTAAGACACTGTTAACTTAAAACTAACTAAAAGTATAACTATAATGCTTGAATGAATTAAATTAGTGTATGAAGCTATCTGTTATCCAATACAAAGTTATTTAATAAAGAGATGCTAACAATCTATACCACTCTTATTAACATAACAGGTTAATAAATGTTTCAACGAACGAAGGTTTTTTTTAGTATGTGTGCAATTGCGTAGTAACTTTGCAGGCATAATAAAAAGGCAAGGTAATGAAAATAGCTATTGGTGCTGATCATGCAGGGTTTGAACTGAAGGAAAAAGTAAAAGCCTATCTGCAAAAGAAAGAGGTCGAAGTAAAAGATTTCGGCACCCATTCATTAGATCGAGCTGATTATCCTGATTTTGCACATCCGGTAGCAAATGCCGTAGAAACCAAACAAGTAGACTTTGGTATAGTTATATGTGGTAGTGGTAATGGCGTGAATATGACCGCTAATCGTCATCATGGCGTTCGTTCAGCACTTTGCTGGATGGCAGAAATTGCAGTACTGGCCCGCCAGCATAACGATGCTAATGTAATGGCATTACCAGCCAGGTATATGGATGAGAAAGAGGCACAAAAGTGCGTAGATGCTTTTCTTTCGACCTCTTTCGAAGGTGGCAGGCATACGGACAGAGTACATAAAATAGAGTGTTAACATTGAAGTAATATATGGCAAGTCACCTCGACCAGTTTCTTAAGGATGCAGAAAGCAGGGCACATGACCCCGAGCATAAAAGGAAACTGCTTTTTAATATTGGTCAATACGATAAAAAGGTAGTTGTTGGCAAA
>JABCZY010000009.1 GCA_013289395.1 Bacteroidota bacterium | reverse complement strand
AAAGATCGCTTCCGGAAACCTTACCCCCACAGAAGGAACCTTGGTATACTCAAATAGTAAGGGCGACATAAGTATTGATGAGGTTTACAAAAGTGTATCAATTGCTGCACCTTATTTAGATGTGCCTGAGGAATACTCGCTACATGAATTACTGACCTTTCATAAAGTATTCAAGCCGATTCAAAACAATCTTACAGAAAAGGACATTATTGATGTGTTGGAATTATCACACACAAAAGAAAAGATGTACAAACACTTTTCATCAGGTATGAAGCAACGTGTAAAACTAGGATTGGCAATACTCAGTGCTACTCCTCTCCTATTGCTCGATGAACCTGCAACGGCACTTGATGCGAAATCGGTGGTATGGTACCAGAATATGATAAAAAATTATGCCAAGGACAAAACCATAATTGTCTTCTCAAATAACAAAGAAGAAGAGTTTAGTTTCTGCGAAGAAAGGATGACTATTGGTAATTAAGCTCTATGACTTTTGAACCCCTACTCCACACCGACCTGGATTCTGTAAAAGAACTTCAACCCGAAGGTTGGTACGATATTGTTCCTTACAACAAATACTTTATTGATTCACAGTTTTGTGAGCCTATTAAGGCAGTTATAGATAATAAGCTTGTTGGTATAGGTACGGCTATAATGCACAAGGATACAGTATGGCTCGCGCATATTATTGTCCACCCGAAATACAGAAGCAAAGGAATTGGAAGAACCATTACTGAAAAGCTGATTGAGAACTACAAAGGCTCAGCCTTTAAAACTATTTACCTTATTGCTACTGACCTTGGTGCTCCGCTTTATACCAAACTTGGTTTCATTACTGAAACAGAATACACTTTTTTTAAAGAAGGCAGTTTTGATAAGAACACTTCACTCTCGCCTAACATTGTTCCGTTCCAGGAAAAATTCCGGAATGACATCTTAGCTATGGATAGAGAAATTTCAGGCGAGGACAGAGAGAACAGATTGAAAGAAAGTATTGAAAGCTCATTGGTTTATAAAGAGAATGGCAACATACTTGGTTGCTACTTTCACGAGCTGGGCGAAGGAATGATAATTGCCAGAAACCCGCAAGCCGGTATTGAACTAATGAAACTACGTTTAAAGGTGAATGACAATGCAGTATTGCCTATAGATAATGCAGCTGCCATTCAGTTTTTACTCAACAATGGATTTAAAGAAGTACGAAAAGCCAAGCGCATGTACCTAGGCGAAAAAAGAGCATGGAAGCCGCAAGGATTGTTTAACAGGGTTGGTGGCCAGATAGGCTAATACGTTGTTTACATATTATGTTCATACGAAACAGCTTTAGGCTCATTTACTAAGTATTCCCCCTTCTTTACATAAGGATATAGCTCATCGTAACGCTTAACGGTATTGATACTCATACGCCTGTTTATGTGTGAACGATTAATTTCTGAAGGGTTTGAAATGCCAAGTGCACCTATTAACTCAACAAAACTATTTAACGTTGCGTGATGGAAGTTCGCAATACGGTTCGATTTGCTTTCAACGTCAAGGCCTTTCATAAGTACTTCGTCTTGGGTAGCAACACCTGTAGGGCAGGTATTGTTATTGCATTGCAATGCCTGTATACAACCAACTGCAAGCATCATAGCACGGGCACTGTTACACATGTCAGCACCCAGGGCAAGCGTTCTTGCTATGTGAAATCCATTTACAATTTTTCCTGAGCCAATCAGTTTAATATCTTTCTTAAGATCAAACCCCACCAATGTATTATATGCAAATGAAAGTCCATCTCTCAGTGGCCTGCCAATATAGTTTGAGAACTCTACAGGCGCCGCGCCTGTACCACCCTCGCCTCCATCAATGGTTATAAAGTCAGGCTTGATACCGGTTGCAATCATTGCCTTACATATATCAATAAACTCATTCTCTTTACCAATACATATTTTAAAACCAACCGGCTTACCACCTGAAAGATCTCTCATTCTTTTAAGAAGTTGTAATAAACCTGTTGGGTCTGAAAAAGCAGAATGGGCCGGCGGAGACTGCACTTCGGTATAAGGCTCTACTCCTCTTATTTCAGCTATTTCAGGTGTGTTTTTTGATGCAGGCAATATACCACCGTGACCAGGCTTAGCGCCTTGTGATATTTTCAACTCTATCATTTTCACATTCTCCAAAGTTGCTCTTTTCGCAAACTCACTATCAGAGAAAGTTCCATCCTTATTACGTGCACCAAAATAACCTGTACCTATTTGCCATATAATATCGCCACCATATTTTAAGTGGTACTGGCTTAAGCCACCTTCGCCTGTGTTCTGGGCAAAATTGTCCATCTTGGCTCCTTTATTAATAGCCATTACAGCATTCTTGCTTAATGAACCATAGCTCATTGCCGATGAATTTAATATACTGGCAGAATATGGCTTCTTGCAATCGGGCCCGCCAACCATTACACGTGGGTGTGGCCCGCTATGATCAATTTTATGAGCATACATGGAATGATCCATCCATTCATAACCTGATGCATATACATCTAACTGCGTTCCGAAGGGAGTTGTATCAGTCACTTTTTTAGCACGTTGATACACCATAGAACGTAGAATACGGTTAAATGGCCTGCCTGCCTGATCGGTTTCTACAAAGTATTGCATTATCTCAGGGCGTATTTTTTCAAGCATAAAACGCCCATGCCCTATTACAGGAAAGTTGCGCTTAATAGCATGTTTACGCTGAATAATATCTGAATAGCCCAGGTAAATTAAGGGGCCAAACAAAACCATTGACCACCATACCTTAGGGTGCCAATACCCTGATACAGCAACGATAATTATAATAGCTGTAGAAATGAATACGAACGCCGGCCTTGCTTTCATGCAGAATGTAAATTGTATGTTGTTATGTACTGAGCAAACAGGCTGTCAAACCTGTTGTAACAAATATACAATTTACATCTTAAAATCGAAACGTTTATTTGCCCTCGTAAGCGTCCTGCAATGCTTTAATATTGATCTTGCTCATTTTAAGCATAGCATCCATAACCCGCTTAGCTTTCACAGGGTCTTTATCACCCAATAGCTTGCCAAGAGTTGATGGTACCACCTGCCATGACAAACCATATTTATCCTTGAGCCAGCCGCACCTGCTTTCAGAACCACCTTTCGAGAGTTTATTCCATAATTCATCTACTTCCTCCTGGGTATTGCAATCAATAAACAATGAAATTGATTCATTGAACTTGAAGTGCGGCCCTCCATTGAATGCTATGAACTCACATCCATCAATTTGAAAGGTTGCAGACATAGGGTTAGTACTTACAATTTTAGAGTTCTTAAAAATTGAGGTATAGAATTCGGCAGCTTCCTGAGCTTTGCCATCATACCATAAAAACGGTGTTATCTTTTTCATTTTGTTCTAGTTTAAATATTTTCATTTAATCTTTTGTGATGATATATATACGAAACAATTAATGGAATGAACCAGATTACCATCAGCGCGACCATTGATGAGGGCGTTGTAGCCAACTGGGAATACGTAGCTCCGATCAGATCAAAGAACAATCCTGCATAAGCCCATTCTTTTATCCTGGGAAAGCCCGGAATAACAATAGCAATAACACCAAGTACTTTAGCCACACCTATAAACGGAATAAAGTAGTGCGGGTAACCTAATTGGGTCATAAACTTAACAGCATCGGGCACGGCCAATACGTCGGGAATTGCAGTTGCACCTAATGATAACACAACCAATATGGTTGAAATCCAATAAATGATCTTTGTTTTTTTCATGTGATTGTTTTTAGTTTAGTTAAAGAATTCAGTGAACATTGTAGCCAATGATTTAGGTGATGCATTATGAGTTTGCCCTTTAAGCATATACAGCTTCGACCCGGGAATAGCCTCTACAACTCTTTTCATTGTATCCTGCATAGGTTTTGGGCTTTTGGTTCCTGCACCAACCAATGTCGGAATGCGTATAGATTTTGCGAGCGCTAATGGAATTGAGAAATCTCCCAGAACAGCAGCATCATATGGTAATGTGTGTGCAACGCCTTTTAGTTTCTTCCAAACCGGGGTAATGGGAAAAATAGCTGTCATTATAGATGGAAGGCCAACCATATCGTGCATAAAATATTTAACCGCAGCCCCTCTGTTCCCCTCATCTACTCTTTTCTGTAATTGTGCCTGCGCATCTACTGGTGGTTCATGCCCCCCTGCTCCTTTTAGGTATGGAGGTTCGAACAAGGCCAGCTTAGCAATATTAAGTCCACTGGCAGCAGCCCTTAAAGCGAGCGCTGCCCCTGAAGACGAACCTGCCAGATAAACAGGACCGTTCGCTTCTTTAACAAGCGCTTCAATATCTTCAACCTCGTGTTCAACTGAGTATGGTTTAGTATCACCACTTTGGTTACGGCCGCGACGATCATAGAAATACACAGTAAAATTATTTGAGAGAAGTTCGGCAATCTTTCTCATTGGGCCAAAATCTCTGCTACATAGCGCACCGTCTACTAATATAAGTGCCGGGCCCTTGCCCACTTTTTCATAGGCAATTGATGTGCCATCTTTTGAAATTACTTTTTGCATGTTTTATTTGTTTTTATTGAAGTACTGAACAGCTGAACCCTTGTTCTTTTAATGCATTAATTACTTTTCCCGATTGAACAACTATCCCTTCTATTCTTAAAACCTTATCACAATCATCAAGGTCGAAGTCTATTTTATACTTCGGAAATATTTCCAAAAGAATCTTCAACAGTAACATTGATTCCTTTTTTAACCTCACATTTGTTTTAAACACTTCAACCATTGACAATTTACTTTTTCTTTTTTGCACTGCCTGTCTTTTTCTTCACCGGTTTCTTCGCAATTGGTTCTGCTTGTTTAATACCTTTAAACACGGCATAAATAGCCATGGCATGTCCGTGGCCCAAACCAAAATCTGCTTTCAACCAGTTTACAACCTGCATGGCTTTCACATCAGGTTTAAGTAAACCTTTCTTTTCTGCAAGTTTTTTGAAGTCTTCAGGTGTTTTACCCGTCTTTGTTTTAATGTTATCTATATAGGCTTGAAACGACATGGTGTATGATTTGGTTATTTAATCTTGGCAAGTAATTCTTCTAGCTTATCAATACTTTCATTCCAGCCCTGGTTCATACCACCAACTGCAAACTTCATCTTCTCGGTAGCCTTTAAAATTTGGGCATGTACAGTAAGTTTTGTTTTGCCATTGATCTCTTCAAAGGTCACCGTGTTTAGTATTTCCAGTTCAGCATTCCCTTTTTCATCTTCAAATGCTTTGGAAATAAAAACAAGTTTTTCAGGCCTTGACACCTCCTTGAAAGTGCCGGTCATCCAATGGTTAGGAAAATTGGGATGATCCATATGTATGCGGATAGCGCCGCCTGGCCTTACATCAATTTCGCAGGTTGGGTTGGTGAAGCCCCTGGGGCTCCACCATTCCGCCATTAATTTACTTTCTGTCCATGCCTTCCAGACTAACTCACGCGGAGCGTTAAGTGTACGGGTAAGTTGCATTGTTTTATGTGATGTTTCGGTGTTAGTTGTCATGATATTTTTGTGTTTTTATTTTTGAATAGATGCAAGAAATTCATCAAATTGATCAAACGTACCTTTAAAGCCACCTTGTATCATTGGTTTCTTCTCTTCATATGCTTCAAACTCCTCTGCCGTAGCATTTACAGGGCCGCCGCTCATGGTAATAATTGTTTTACCATTATTTTCAGCAAACTCAACTATGTTCAGTATTTCCAATGGCCAAACCGGGAAGAAAGGCATTGGTTGTATATTCCCATCTTTATCAGAAAATGCACTTGTAAATACCAGTCTTTCTGGTGCAACAATTTCCTTATAGGTAAACTTACCCCACACATCATTGCCGCCCGGAAATTTCATGCTATAAATACAAACACCTTCAGGTATTAATTCAAATCTTGTAATATTCAGGCCGGTATCCTTAGGCCCCCACCATTTAGCAAACTGGTCTGCATCAGTCCATGCCTTGTAAACCAATTCTCTCGGCGCATTAAATTCACGTGTAAGGAAATGCTTGGCTTCAGCAGAAAGTTTATACATATATTGCTCCATACGGTCGACATTTTGCTTAAGTCCGATATCGGCTTTAACCGCTTCAATGGCCGCTTGTAATTGTTCAGCTTTTTCAAAGATTGACGTAATAGATATAAGAGTTCTTTTACCTTGCGCTTTAAATGTTGCGCTCAATTCAAATATTGGTGGGCCTACGTGCCTCAACACGATCTTTTCATTTTTAACCAATTCAACAAAAACATTTGTATTAGGGTAATCGGTTCCGTCAGGGCCATGCATGGTAAACACCCACTCTCCACCTTGCTTAACATCCATTTTTGAGATTGTGTTAGTGAACCCGTTCGGCCCCCACCAATGCTTAATATGATCCGGCTTTGTCCAGGCTTCAAATACTAATTCAACCGGTGCATTAATAAGCCGTGTAATAGATAATGTACGGCCATCCGTTCCTTTAACGGGTTCTTTTACCTTTTCCATGTTTTTTGTTTTTAGGTTTATTTTCTGATTGTAATACTTTCAAATAATTTTCAAGTGCATCTAACTTATCATTCCAGAATTTCTTATACTGCTCTACCCAGTCAGACACTTCACTCAGTTTATCTAACTGCGCTTCACACACATGTTCCCTGCCCTTTACTTCAATGGTAATTAAGCCACACTCCGTTAATATTTTAACATGCTTTGAAATGGCAGGGCGGCTTATATTAAAATTATCAGCAACGCCGTTCAATGTAAGTGACTTGTGTGCAAGCAGGTTTATTATCTCCCTCCTCGTGGGGTCTGCAATTGCCTGAAAAACGTCTCTTCTCATACTTAATTATTAAGCCTTTTTATAATGTAATGCAACCGCACCCGATTTCATAGCCTTACTGGAAATCAATTCCAGGTTCAACGATTGGTTCATTTCTTTAAATAGTGGAATGCCGTGCCCGATAACTACCGGAAACAGGAACACATGATATTCATCGATCAAGCCTAATTCTGTTAGTGAGCGTACTGCCCCCGGACTGCCAAATATCTGTATGTTCTTTCCGCTTTGCTCTTTCAGCTTCTTTATTTCATCGGCAACATTTCTGTTAATGATTGTGGCATTGGGCGCATCTGCACCTTTCATGGTTGTGGATAAAACGTATTTTGGTACTTTATTATACCACGTTGCATGTTGTTTATCATGCTTTGAAGCATTAGGTTGATCACCTGCTGTTGGCCAGTAAGCCTGCATAATGGCATAAGTGCCTTTTCCATATAGAACTGCATCAGCTGCTTCAGTCAGTTTACCTGACATATTAAAAAATTCCTCTTCCACCTTAAACATATTCAACTCTCCTTTCGGCCCTGCTGCAAACCCATCGAGTGATACTATTATGCTTGAAATTAATTTTCTCATGTTGTTTTTATTATTAATTATGTAACTAATCGGTTACAAATATATACATGAAACCATTCGGTTACGCAATTATTTTTCACAGTAAGTGTAAGTAACTGATAATGAGGAAGAAAAAAAATGAATACTATTTTTTCACCAACCCTTTCATAAAGGCTAATGCGTTTGCATTAGCATCATCGGCAGAAGCCTTATCAAATAAAGGATTGCTTGGGTTTGCAAACCCATGTTTTGCATCGTATGATTTCACGGTAAGCACCTTGCCTGCCTCACTCATATTTGCCTGAAAGGTTTTTACTACTTCAGGTGTTACCCACCCATCTTTTTCAGCAAACAAACCAAGCACAGGGCAATTCAGTGTTTTCAACACAGTCATATCCTTTTCAGGCATACCATAATACATCACACAGCCGATAGCCTGCTTACCTGCCAGTATGGCCGCCTGCAATGAATATCCGCCACCAAAACACCAGCCCAGGGTGATAATGCGCGCATTGGGGCCTGCATATGTTATTGCCCCTTTAATAATATTCTTTATTCTGGAATCTTTTACCCTACCCATTATTTTACTGGCAGAATCAGGTAAACTGGTTACTTGCCCATCATACATATCAATTGCTATTACATTTACGTTACCCAATTCTTTTTGTAATTCATCTGCACGTTGCTTTATATAATCATTCAACCCCCACCATTCATGTTCAATAATTAAATAATTGTTTGTAGGTGTGGTAGCCATTACAACATAGGCAGAACCAATATCATTATCAGGTGTGGCGAATTTCACCATCTTCCCTGCCTGCTCAGTATAATTGAATGTTTCCGGTGAAGTATGCGATGCGATGAACTTTGGATCATTTGCAAATGCAACCATTCCATCGGCTGGTTTGGCACAACAGGTAAGTGTTTGCGCATTACCCGCACAAACTATTAGTACACTAATTAAAAAAAGTAGTTTTTTCATGGCAAATAAATTTTGATGAAGGTATTTAAAATAAGATAAAATAATGGAAGAATTAGATAAAACCTTAGATATTGTAGGTAAACAAAAGGCTCCCTTGCGGCAGCCTTTTCATTCAATAGAAATTGGTCATTCTAAATTTTTACAACTTTTTTCACAACAACACCAGCATCGGTTGATACTTTCACAAAGTAGATACCAGTTTCGAAACTGCTTACATCTATATTGAATATTCTTTCAGAAGGCACTTCACTATAAATTACCCTGCCAGTAATATCGAGTACTTCAAGCTTGTTTACCACATTATTAAAGGAAATATGAAACACACCGGTTGATGGGTTTGGTGATATGTTAATTTCATTATCAGATTTTATGTTGCTAATTCCAATAGGCGATGGGTTATAAGTTATTAATTGGCAAACTGAATCAGTACCGCATGAATTTTTTACAGTTAGACATAGATTATATTTTCCAATAACATTATAATTATGATCAGTAGCAACACCTGTAGAATCGTATGTTCCATCTCCAAAACTCCAATACCATTTTTGCCCCCATAACGAACTATCTGATATTTGGTTTGAAACAGTACTGTAACCGAATGCTGCAATCGGAGAATGACAGTTGCAGGCATTAAAGCTGGTATCAGCAGATCTTGAGTCAGTAAAGTTCATATTATGAAATGTAGGATACGGGACTGTTCCAAATGGAATATCACATGTATCTGTACCAATAATTGCAGGTATTGCGGAAATTTTATTTTTGGTGGCGGTAGAGTTGCAACCGCCATTACCCATACTATCGGTTTTAACTAAATATACATCCTTTCCTCCTGCGCCAAAACTTTCAGTGGAACCTAAAATTATAATCCCGCCATCAACTGCCATACTAACATTTGAAGGGAATTCATTTTTCTGCCCACCTACCTTATAACACCATTTAGCAGTACCAGTAGTATCAACCCTTGTAACCAGTATATCTACTTTATCGATGTTAGCGCCAGCACCTGGATCTCCTGTTGTATCAAAAAAACTAGTTATTACCAAATCGGTGCTTCCTCCTTTATTGTATGGGGTCCAATTAAACAAACCTGTAAATCCGCTACCGCCATAACTACTACCGGTAAAGATGCGTGAGTTTAAAATATTACCTGAGGTGTCAAACCTGAACCAATATGGCGCACCATTTCCATCTATTATTGAAGCCAGTAAAGATTTACCATCAGGGCTCTGTGCTATTTGAGAAGTATAATTTTGGACGTCATAATTTGGAGGTGCTGTTAAATGATTTAGTGAAATATTTTTAGCCCATATACCATGCCCATTTTTATCTACTTTAAATATTCTGTAGGAGTAAGAATTGTTGATAACATAAAAACAAGAATCTGAGGCTAATTGAACAACCCCACCTGTGGTACTGCTGTTAGCTGAAGGCATTACAGTCCAAATAGCGTTACCAGCGGTATCTACCTTCATCAACAAGAATCCACCTCCTCCTGATACAACGTATCCTCCTGTAGTTGGAATAATTGATCTTAGGAAACCAATATAGTGAGACGGTGTAAAGTCATGTTCCCAAATAAGATTCCCAAGGGAATCCATTTTTATAATAACATTGGAAGCACATATTACGTAATTCTTTTTATCCTGTATTATTCCGGCAAAATCAACATAAAGGGGATACGGCAGTTTAATTCCTTTCGACCATTGTTTATTACCAGCCGAATCTGTTTTAATAACAAACATACTATTTGTATCAGAAGCTACTATAACAAATCCCTTATCTGAGGTTTGTGTATAAGTATAAGGATCATTTCTTCGAGAAGTTCCGTATGTATGTTGAAAAGTTGATTGAGCAATCAACACATTACTCATACAGAAAACAGCAAATAACAGAAAAAGTCTTGTAGTTTTTTTCATATAGTGGATTTATTTATACAGTAAATATATAAATAATTTAAGAGAAAGAAAAATCCTAGTACTTAGTCAGCTTAGGATCAACATCATCAGCGTAAGCTAAAATGCCGCCTTTAAGGTTGTACAGGTTTGTATAACCAAAGTTCTGCTCAAGCATATCAATAACAGTAGCAGAGCGCTTACCACTGCGGCAATGCACTATTACTTTTTTGTCCTTTGCAATTTCATCAACATGCTGTGCAACAGTGCCCATAGGTATAAGCTTACCTCCGATCTGGCAAGTCTCAAATTCATGTTCTTCACGAACATCAATCAGTTGGAAGTCCTCATGGGTATCCATCATCTTTTTAAGCTCTATCGGGGTAACTTCCTTGTTAAGCATGCTTATTAGTTATTGATTGCCTCAGCACCACCAACGATCTCAAGGATTTCCTTGGTGATAGATGCCTGGCGTGCTTTGTTGTATGAAAGACGAAGTGCCTTCAACAGATCTTTTGCATTATCAGTTGCCTTGTGCATAGCTGTCATACGTGCACCATGTTCAGCTGCATTTGAATCGAGCAAGGACCTGTATAACCCAACTTTTACTGCATACGGAATAATATCCTGAACTATCTTTTCTTCGTCAGGTTCAAATATATAATCAGGCTTAGAACCTGTTTTCTCAGTTTTCTTTGCTGCGCCCTTAGTTACCTCAACATGGAAAGGCAATATTTGTTCGGTAGTTAATATTTGCGTAGCAGCGTTCTTGAATTTGTTGTACACAACTTCTACCCTATCAACTTCACCCGCTGCAAACTTCTTCAAAATATCTTCAGCCACAACCGATGCTTTTGCATAGGTAAGCCCATCCCATATTTCATTATGGTTCTCTATTTTGTAAGCTGTTTTACGCATCAGGTCAAATCCCTTTTTACCAATGCAAACAATAGTCAGGTTGCCTTTCTTTGCCTGCTCTGCATATTTTTCGCGGATCAGGTTATTAGCAGTTTTAGTAGCATAGGCGTTAAAACCGCCGCAGAGGCCACGGTTAGAGGTAATCAATACGATCATAACCTTTTCTGCAGGGCGGTTAGCAGCATATACGCTGCCACCGGTACCGGTAGATGCAACAAGGTTATCAAGTATTTCTTTCAGCTTTTCAGCAAACGGACGCATTTGAATTATTGCATCCTGGGCCCGTTTCAACTTCGATGCCGACACCATTTTCATGGCGCTGGTTATCTGCGATGTTGAGTTTACTGATGCTATACGTACACGTACCTCTTTTAAACTTGGCATAGCTGTTTATTTCTTATACTTCTTAGATAATTCAGAACCAACTTTTTCAAGGTTTGCAATTGCATCATCTGAAAGCTTACCCGCTTTCAAATCAGCAAGTGTGCTCTTGTATTTAGCATCTAATATTCCTAAAAACTCAGCTTCAAACTCAGGCACCTTGTTTACCGGTACATCACGCAATAAACCTTTTGTACCTAAGTAAATAATAGCAACTTGTTTTTCAACCGGAACCGGAGAATACTGAGCTTGTTTCAATATTTCCACGTTACGTGAACCCTTGTCAAGTACATATTTGGTAGCCGCATCAAGGTCAGAACCGAACTTTGCAAATGCTTCCAACTCGCGGTATTGAGCCTGGTCGAGTTTTAATGTACCGGCAACTTTTTTCATTGACTTGATCTGCGCATTACCACCCACACGCGATACCGAGATACCTACGTTAATAGCCGGCCTTACACCCGAGTTAAACAAGTTACCTTCCAGGAATATCTGTCCGTCGGTAATTGAAATAACGTTTGTAGGAATGTATGCAGATACGTCACCTGCCTGTGTTTCAATAATAGGCAATGCAGTAAGTGAACCACCACCTTTCACAATATCCTTAAGTGAAGGAGGTAAGTCATTCATCTGGCTTGCTACGTTCTGGTCAGTGTTGATCTTAGCAGCACGCTCCAGCAAACGAGAGTGTAAATAGAATATATCACCAGGATATGCTTCACGGCCCGGAGGACGACGGAGCAAGAGCGATACCTCACGGTACGCTACAGCCTGTTTAGAAAGATCATCATAAATAATAAGAGCAGCCTTACCGGTATCGCGGAAGAACTCACCCATTGCAGCGCCTGACAGCGGAGCAAAATATTGCATTGGAGCAGGATCAGCAGCACTTGCAGCTACAACAATTGTATAAGCCATAGCACCATTCTCTTCCAGTGTGCGTACCACGTTTGCAACGGTAGAAGCCTTTTGGCCGATCGCTACATAAATACAATAAACTGTCTCTCCTCTTTCGTAAAATTCTTTTTGGTTCAGAATGGTATCAATAGCAATAGCTGTTTTACCCGTCTGACGGTCGCCAATGATAAGCTCACGTTGTCCGCGGCCAATTGGTATCATGGCATCGATAGCCTTAATACCGGTCTGTAATGGCTCGGTAACCGGCTGACGGTAGATAACACCAGGCGCTTTACGCTCCATTGGCATATCATAGGTTTGGCCAGTAATAGGACCTTTACCATCAATAGGATTTCCTAGTGCATCAAGTACACGGCCAAGTAAACCTTCACCTGCTTTAATTGATGCAATACGGCCAAGGCGTTTTACAGTAGCACCTTCCTTTAAATCGCCGGAAGGACCTAGTAACACCAGACCAACGTTATCTTCTTCAAGGTTAAGGGCAATACCCTTTAATCCTGTTTCGAACTCTACAAGCTCACCGGCCTGTACGCCCAATAAACCATATACACGCGCAATACCGTCACCAATTTGTAAAACGGTACCAATCTCCTCAAGCTGTGCTTCGGTTTTAAAGCCCGAAAGTTGCTCTCTCAGTATTGCAGATACTTCTGCTGGTTTAATTTCTGCCATGACCTATTTGTATTAATTAAGAATATATGATTTGTTAAAGTCTTTACGTAATTCTGCCAGTTGATGATGAACACTCATATCAAGCTGCTTGCTGCCTACTGTAATAATAAAGCCGCCAATAATTTTCGGATCTACCTTTTCTATCAGCTCAATTTCTGTCTTGTACCATTTCTTTAATACTTCGGTAATGTTCTTACGCGCAGTTTCATCTAATGGTATTGCAGTAGTAACCGTAGCCGATACAATATGCTTTTGATCTTTGTATTGCGAAATAAATTCCTCTGCAATATTTTCAAGATATGATTCTCTTCTCTTTTTGGTGAGCAATACAATAAACTGTTCGGTAATTATATTTACCTGTCCGCTGAAAATCTCCTTCAGTATCTGTACTTTCTTTTCTGTCTTAATAACAGGGCTAACTAAAAGTCTGTGCAAGTCCCTTAGGTTTTTACAGCCTGCCAGTACCATGCGCATATCAGTATACACTGCTTCCAGCTGGCCTTTTTCATTGGCTATCTGGATGAGTGACTTGGCGTAACGTACTGCAACTTCTGACATAATGCTCTATTTAAGCTATTAATTTAAGCTAACTTCTTTTAACATTGTATTTACCAAAGCCTTTTGCTTATCGTCTGATGATAGTTCAGACTTAAGAATTCTTTCTGCAATTTCTATTGAAAGGCTTGCTACCTGGTTCTTAAGCTCTGTTAATGCAGCAGCTTTTTCTCCCTGTATAGCTTCACGTGCATCTTTCAAAAGCTTTTCAGCTTCTTTGTGTGCTTTACCCTTAGCTTCATTTATCATGCTTTCCTTTATCTCTCTTGCTTCTTTAAGCATGGTATCACGTTCAGCACGTGCTTCCATTAATATCTTTTCGTTGTTCGATTGCAACTGAAGCATATCCTGCTTTGCTTTTTCAGCAGAGTCAAGGGCATCTTGTATAGTTTTCTCTCTATCTTTTAATGCGCCAAGAATTGGCCCCCATGCAAATTTCTTTAGGGTGAAGAACACAATAAGGAATGTGAGCGTCATCCAAAAAATAAGTCCGAATGCTGGTGATATAATATCCATGATGTTTGAGTTTTCTAATTTACTTCTTTTCCTTTTAATAAATCCCGCGGGTCAACCAAGCGTTGATACCCGCAGGATCAATTTTCTTAGCCTTAGCGGATAAGCAACACTAACAATCCTATTACCATTCCAAAGAAAGAAGTTCCTTCGATGAACGCGATAGCAAGGATCATGTTAGTACGCAGATCTGCAGCAATTTCAGGCTGGCGAGCCATAGATTCCAGTCCGCCGCGACCAATTTGGCCAATGCCCATACCGGCACCAAGAGCAGCTAAACCAGCACCCATAGCAGCTAAACCATATCCGATTCCGATGTTAGAACCTGATTGGGCTACGTCTAATAACACTGATGATAACATAATTGATTTATTTAAAGGTTAAAGAATCCAAATTTTAATGATGTTCCTCTTCGGCCGTTGCCATTCCAAAATACATTGCAGAAAGCAGTGTAAATACATACGCCTGTATTAACGCTACCAAAGTGTCAAGCAGTAACATGATAATGGTAAATATTACCGATACCACCGATACTCCGTAACCTGCAACTGCACTCATTGCACCGAAGATGAAAATCAAACTGAAGAACGAAAGCGCCACAATGTGGCCTGCTAATATGTTCGCGAATATCCGTATTAATAAAGTAAATGGCTTAAGGATAATACCCAGGGTTTCAATAGGGCCAAGGATTAGAATCTTAACCACAGGAGGCACACCAGGCATCCAAAGGGTATGTGACCAATAGCTTTTATTAGAGTTTGCCATCATTATAATAAAGGTAAGGCAAGCCAATGTCATGGTAATACCAATATTACCGGTTACGTTTGCTCCGCCCGGGAAGAAAGGTATAAGACCTAATAAGTTCAGGAATAATACAAAGAAGAATAAGGTAAGCAGGTATGGCATGAACTTAGCATACTTTGCATGGCCTATTGCAGGAATAGCCACATCGTCACGGATAAAAACAACAACTGGTTCAAAGAACGATTGAATGCCCTTTGGCGCTCCGGTGCCACGCACCTTATAGCCTTTAGCTACACTTAAAAAAACGAATATTAATAGTAAGCCGGTAAGTAATATAGTAGCAGCATTCTTGGTAATGGAAAGATCCCAAAGCTTTGCCGTTTCTTCTTTATTTACGGTTCCGTCCTCATTTGCAACAACAATATGAATACCCGATTCTTTAAAACCATTCTTCGAATTCGGATCTTTTTCATACCCTTTGAAGATGTTACCATCTTTCAATTTAGAAGAAGAGAATATCATTAATCCGCGGTCTTTTGAATACAGAATAACAGGCAAAGGAATAGAAAAATGACCTGCAACGTGCCAGCTGTGAGCATCGCTAACGTGCTCCAAAATCATTTCACCTGCATTGAATTTTTCCTTGCCTTCAGTAGCTTTGGTAGCTGCCTCCGCAGGCTTAGCCTGGGTTACAGTATCACCTGCTAATGAAAAAACAGGCAAAATGAATAAAAACGAAATTATTGCGATCAGCTTTCTAATGTGCGTAAAACCCTTGATTCCAGTAGTCATTCAGCCAATATTATTCAATTATTTTTCTAAATCCGCCGCAAATATATGATATTTATATATCTATCTATTTATAATGTGAATAACTTTTAAGAGAATTTTAACACCCTTCGAAAAGCTGCGATTAAACTGGTGTTGAGAGCGATAAACATAGCCAAAACTTAGTTTATTATAGGAAGAAAATAGTACAATTCCTGATGGCGTTAATTCACAATTATTTTCAGGGCGTTCCCCTGCGGGTCGGGCTTTACGTTACAACTCCTCGCCTCCTTAGGTCGGCTGCGGGGTTTCCACTGCAATCCCTAACGCAAATACATGAACTAGATAAAAGGTGGGCGCGGGTTAGCTGCAAATGATGCGAGTTCAGGAAACTCAGGCAAGCAGGGAGCAAGAGTCGCCCCGAAAAGAATTAATACTGGAATTGATTCACTTACCCTTTAAGTAGCCCAATACAGAACGTATTTCAAATACGGTGTAGATGATGTAGAGCACAAAAAAGCTAAGTACGAAGGGCTTTACAATATCGGAATGCTGACGGCCGTATAATACAATAAAAACACCGTAAACAACCAGGCGGGTTAAGCTGGTGAACATAAACGCGTAGGTAAATGCGCGTGGGTTCTTTTTACCGGACTGAATGATAATGAAATGAGAAAGTGCTGTAACAGCAAAAAGCATACCCAGCATAACCTCAAGCGGAATGCCAGTAACGGGCATTACTTTTGTAAAAAACATATACAGTACACCGTAAAGTATTGCAGTAAGGCCGAAAAGTTGAAGTAAAAAAGCTACAAATGAACCTTGTTTCATTTCTTTAAAAGATCTCTGACAACTGAGTAAAGACCAACAAAAACACCCAATATCAAAAAGAGTGTCATAAATAAATTCTTAGGAACTTCGAATTGTTTGTCTAGCCAATGCCCTATTAAGCCACCTAGAATAATTGCACCGCCAATTTGAAATGCCATACCCGAATAACGGGCAAGCATATTAGGCGACTGTTTCGGCTTTTCGTTCGTTTCTTTCCTTTGCGGTTTCGTGTCCATTTCCGTTGTAAAGTCCTTTTACGGCATTTCCCATAACGCAGGACCCGCTGAACTGGGCACCTGGTTCAATGGCTAATTTGCCTACTACTATGTCTCCTAATAGTTTGGAGCTGGACTTCAGGGAAAGGAGCTCGGTCACCGTTATTTTACCATTTATAACCCCATGTATTTCAGCATTTTGACACGAAATATCGCCATCAATTTTGCCTGTTGGGCCTATAACTAATTTGCCTTGTGTTTGTATTTTACCTTTCAAAGTTCCGTCAATGCGCATGTCGCCGCTTGACTTAACTTCTCCTTCAATATGTGTACCGGCTTTGATCTGGTTCACTAAGGACGCATCTTCCATTACATTTTTTGCCATAGGAATAGTGTTTAATTATTAAAAAGGCGACGTAAAGATAGTCTTTTTTAGAAAAGCGACCTATTTTCCTGTTTTTTTACAAGATATAACTATAAAACAGTTGGTTATCAGCCTCAATACACTCCACTTGAGGCTTAATAAAAACATATGATAACTCTCAATGTTTACTATGACATGGGACATGGGGCAAGCATAAAAGACCAGGTACTTTTGAAGCAAATAACCAAACCTTAAAACATCATGAAAAAGATACTACTTACAATCGCAATACTAATCGGTTTAACCGCTTTCGGGCAGTCGATACCAAATAGTGGGTTTGAAAACTGGAGCATTCAGAAATGGCAGGACCCTCAATACTTTATGTCATCGAACGGAAATAATAATAACGGGAACATTTTTTCAGTAAATGTAACACGTGTAACATCGGCTTACCATGGCAAATATGCGGCAAAACTGACTGTGTTAAAAATAGGCGCCGATACCATGCCGGGGTATTTACTCGATGGTAACCCAAGCGGTCACGGTAGTTCAATAACTGTACAGGGTGGTATACCCTACAACCAAAAGGCAACAGGTATAAGCCTGCATTATAAGTACACCATCCTGGCAAAAGACACCGGGCTCATACTGGTATGGTTTAAACAGAAAGGAACTATTATAGGGCAATATTTTATAAAAATATCTGATACTACCAGCACGTACAAACTACTTACCGGAACCTTTAGCCCTGCTTTAAGCTTAACACCCGATACTGTTGTGTTTGGTGCAGCTACTTCAGCATCAATTATAAATAACGGCAATGGAATGCCCGGTAGTACGCTAACTATTGACAGTGTAAACTTTACAGGAGTAGCCAGCCAGCCTGTAAACCTGAACGGAGACTTTGAGAACTGGGTGAACGATTCAATTGTTACTCCATCGTTATGGGAAGCAACATATGGCAATGGAGGTGTTTTCCGCACTACCGATGCTGCATCGGGCAATTATGCGATGGAACTTATAACAACGGGTGCAGGCCAACATAGTAATCAAAACTCTCCCGGCCAGGCCGACGACGGAAAACAGATTATTGTAGGTTCGCATAATGATAGTACCGTTGGCGGATATCCATATACACTTACAAGTGATAACCTAGCTTTCGATTATAAATATGCTCCGGCTGACACTGCCGACAGGGCAACTATATTCCTTACCTTTAAAAAGAATAGCAGCATAATTTTTGGTTCAGGCTGGCCTCTGAAAGCTGCTGCATCTTATACACATATGGTTATCCCCTTCAGTTTTGGCACAACACCTGACTCAGTTTTGGTAAATATTCAATCTTCCAATTGGGTGTATGATAATGTAACCAAAACATATGTAATTCCCAATTCATATGTAGGTGCCGATCTTAAAATTGACAACCTGGTATTTGAATCGCAGGTAGGAATAGCCAATATAACACCTGCATATGTAGGAATTAATGAATACCCTAATCCTGCAAGCCAATATATTTATCTCAATTTCGGAACACAAAACACTCCGCTTACCGCAACTGTTTCTGTTATGGATATATTGGGTAATGAAGTAATGGCATTTGAGAAAAACATAAGCTCAGGGCCAATGGAGATAAATATAGCCAAGCTGCCTGCAGGTATTTATTTTGTAAAAATAATGACCGCTAATTCAGCAAGTGTGGCTAAATTTATAAAGCAATAAAATTAAAGATTGGTTTGCTGAAATAGAAGGAGGGGCTTTTAGCCCCTCTTTTATTTAAAACTGGTAGGCGACTCCCGTTGTTACTGTTTCAAAAATGACAAAAGTATTAGTCGACCCACTGAAATTACGCACATAATCGGCATTGGCAACAAGTGCAAAATCTTTATACACCCGCAGCCTTGCTCCTGCCCCAAGGCCATACACATAACATTCAAAACCTTGCCCGGGAACTTGTTCTGGTGTTTGTACACCCGAAGAGCTGACTGCAGTGTATGATATAGTTGGAGAATTCCAGTCCATGGTACCAAACAACAACTTCATATCGAACGAAAACCTATGAAAAGGCATGGTAAAGAAAGGCCCGGCCATAAATAGCAATTCGCTGAAATCGTGGTTACTGGCATTGGTTATGGTTTCTCCTGATCCGAACTGCTGCTCATACCCTCCGCAATATGTATTTGTGTTTGTATTGTTTAAGCAATACCCCACAAGAATGGAAAAACCGGCATGCGAAACAAGCGGCTTATTTAAACTAACTGAAGCATTTAGCCCTGGCAAGCCGCAAGGGCTTAACTGGTAGCCGCTACCATTGAATCCTGCAACCTCGGTACCCTGGCCAATACTAATAGACACATAGCCTGTTGGCAAAATAGTTACCTGGTGCAAAAATGAGGTATCCTCTAATGTACTATCAGCATATTGTGCGCTGGCACAATGCGATATACAAAACAGTAAACCGATTATTATCAGAAACCTCCTCATTATTTTATTAAACGACTTTGGCGAGCAATTATTACGGTACAAAAGTGTGGAAAAAAGCTATTGCTTTATTTCGATACCGTTTTCATCGTAGCTCTTATCAAATATTACTTTTTCATTCAGATAATTGTATGTTCTATCCACCGCCTTGCCTTTGTCTGGAGAAAATTCTTTATAATGTATTGGTGTCGTCCATCTTTTATAAAAAGTTTCAAATTTCAATTTCCCGTTTGGTCTGTAGTATTTAACATAGTAAGATGAATCAGTAATAAACTGATATTGAGTTTGCATTAATTTTCCAACTTCATCATAGTCCTGCTCAATTATCTTGTTGCCGTTATCTGTAAATACTCTTCGTACAGAAAGTAGTCCGTTATCGTAAAAATTTTCTTCACTATCTATTATGTGATTCGTATACCAATTTTCAATATATATTTTCCCATTACGATATTCTTTTTCAGGTCCTAATAGAGTATCATTAATGTAAGTGGCCTCTTGCCATTTACTGCCATCTTCATTATATTTAATAATAATACCATTCACCTTGCCATTCTTATAAGTTTTTCTCCAAGATAATTTACCATTGTCATATCTTTGAGTAACGCCATATAGTTTATCATGCTTATACACAACGAGTTCATAGTGTCTTGTATGACGTTTCACCACCTTGTCGCCAGAGACTAACCTCAGATTAAGATTACCATAATATATAACCCACTTCCCTTCCTTCTGTCCATTCACAATTAAATTTTTTGCCTCAGCCTTATTCGTAAAGCCACTATCTGGGTATTCTGGTTGCTGCCCAAAAGCAGCAAGGCTAAAGAAAAGGGATAGTATTAGAATTAGTGACTTCATTTACCTAATCTCTCTTATTGTTCTTTTTATCAATCCAAATAGTTATTGACTTACTATTAGTCAGCAATAAATAACCGAGAGTAAATTTACATACCCAATAAACCAAATAGCCAAAACCTGAATCACGAATAATTGAACCTTCTTGTTTTGATTTCGCAATAAGTATAATTTCTTTTATAAGGGTAGGAAGTGTATCAATGAATAATAATCCACCTAATACAATTATAGCTATCTGAACAACGGCTAAACTATCAATCTTAATATCAATAATTTCCTGATCGAAATGCTTGTCAAGTGAGAGCTTATCTATGATCCATGATCCCTTAAATAAGAGGAGCCTTATAATAATATAGTATAACAGAATAACTCCCGGAACAACAAGCAAAAAATTCATTATTTCACTAAAATTCCAACGTCCGAACATAGATCCATAAGAAAGCATTGCCGGTACACCTGCTAAAAACTCTAATATCATATAAAGCCCGAAAAGCTTTATTATTATCAGAAAAAGTGTCCGTGGTGTCATGTGAAGTGGCTGTTTATTGATTGTAAATTTAACAAATAACCAATTAGTGAATATCTCTGTTATCGGGGTTGTTTAAAACATTGGCTTATTTCTCTTTTCTTATTTTGGCGGTGGGTGTAAATTTGTGAAATATAGTCGTAAGTGGTTAGTCGTTAGAAAAATAACACATTCATTATACCCTCTGTGAAACTCTGTGCTGCATTTTACTCTGTGAACTCTGTGGTGGAAAATAGTCGTAAGTGGTTAATCGTTAGCCATCAGAAAAACGGTGCATGTATTGTACGAAAAAAATTATGAGGGACGGGTTACAAAATGACAAAAAATTGCGAGATTTTACTGTTGATTATCAAATAGTTGACGGGTAACAAATTGAAAAAGTGTAACCCCACTTTTTAATTACGAATTAGAAATTAAAAATTAACAATCCAATTCAAAGAAATAGACAAAAGGTGGGCGCTGGTTAGCTGTAAAAGATGCGAGTATAGGAAAACAGGCAAGCAGGGAGCAAAAGGCGCCCAAAGCGGGGAGACAAAATGCAGCCCCAAACCCCTAAAGGGGCTTCAAAACCAAATATCATATTGTGACTTTAGCAACAACAATTCAAAGCCCCTTCAGGGGTGATTGTACCTTCAGAACAATAGAAGGTTAAATAATCATCTACTTGGGCCACTAAAAACCCAATAAAAGAATGATTAAATGGATTAAAAACTTATTTAAAAAGAAGGACCCAAATGACGAAAGTTATAAAACATCTTATGGCATTCATATAGGTCGCTTAAGTATAAATTGGTCTAAAAGAATAAGTAACTAATCAGCGTGTGGGTCTCCTTCAAATGGAAAACGACCAGTAAATTCTAAAGTAATACATCGCTCTATCCTTGCTTTATCTTGAGGTTGTCTTGTTTTATTAATTTCATCAACTATGCTCTTTAAATCATTATAAGCAGCTATAGTGGTAGGTTTGTTTGCATGATATAATGAAACATTAGGTAAGTAATATTTCTTTTTATTTGTTTCGTAATAGTCAGAATATTGCTTTTCTTTCATTTCGCTTTTAACTGTCCCATGCGCATCAGGATTACCACCATGTAAATTGTAATGAATATATACTTCCATGAATAATGAGAATAAGTAATAACAAATCTAATAAAAAATAAGTAATTTTGAGAATATGACAAAGGTTAAAAAGAAGAAGAAAGTTAAGTCAATTAAGGAACTCACTAAGCACTATGATGAGTTTTTAAAACGTCATGGCCATAATGATGCCACTAGAGAAGACTTCGATAAAATGGTTAAGAAAATAACTAAGAAACCTTCTTCAAAATAAGGTTAAACATTGTATCCACCTTATCCTTATTCATATATCTAAAAGCAGTTTCATTAACATATAATGGTAAGTATTTTTCACTTACATGTATATGTGTTCCCCGTATCATTCTTTTTAAACTGCTCCAAAATCCTTCTATATTATTGGTGGTAAAACCATTCTTTGAAACATACTCTTCTTGAGCGTGATTAATGGTTTCATGTTGTTTAAACTCTTTATCCAGTCCCATGTAACCCCTAAACAAATCAGTTACTACTATTGAATCCTTATCTATACTCTTGGTAATAATAGGTCTAAGGTGAGCAGCCTTGATTTCTTCTACTTTCATAACCTTTGTTATCATTTTATTTGTACCCTTCTCCATCATGCCAAATACAGGGATTCTTTTCATGTATCCATCAACATTTGACCTCTTATGTCTGTGTTTAAATTTCTCCTGACCACCTATGAAGGTCTCATCAATCATAACTTCACCCTTTAGCATTTCAACAGGCCCATTTGACATAAGGAGCCTTATTTGCTTGGCCATTCGCCACGCTGTCTTATATGTTACACCTAATTGCCTTTCTAATTCCTTTGCAGCAACACCGTTCCTTGTTGTGGTAAATAAAAATATAGCGTAAAACCAATGTGTTAACGGTGTGGTTGTCTTTTCAAACACGGTACCAGCAGTTGGATATAATTGGTGATTGCATTCAGTACACCAGTATGAACGTCTTTTAGGAACTCGTTTAAACTTAGCATTAATAACACCACAAGATGGGCAAGCTTCTAACTTGCCGTATTTGAGTTGGAATAATCTATCTAAGCATTGGTTTTCGGTGGCGTAATCTTTTCGGAAGTCAGTAATCGTATATTTCATTTCTCAACTATATTAAACACATCTATTAACATTGAATCACGATACAAATATACTATAAGTCCTGGATAAATGCAAGTAATATCCTGGTTATCTTTATGTTATGATGAAAATAATAGGTTGAAAATGTCAGGAATTCTTCGTATAGGAGAACCCTAATAATGAGGTAATTACCGCTTCAGGAAGTCGGCTATATCAACATCTAATGCTTTAGCAATCTTTATGAGGGTGCCAATTGTGGTATTTATCCGACCCTTTTCTATTGGGATAAGGTTAGACTTTTCCATATCACACTGATAGCCCAATTCTTTACTGGTAATACCCCTTTGTTTTCTTATTTTAGTGATATTCTTACCAATCAAAATAAGGTATTCCCTTTCAGTCATTATAGCCTAATTAGACTACAAGTTTGATGGTTATTGAAAAAATAACGGGTATGATATATCATACCTTTGGATTATTTGATAATTTTGCAGTTATAAATCATTATTATCATGGAAACCACAAAAAATAAAACCTATTTAACGGATAGCTTAATAATATTATATGCAGCTTGTATTATACTGTGTATTGGATATGAATTTAAAGTAATACCACAGGATTTTTTGGTATTCAAATCAGAACCTAATACTATCAATAGTAATTCATCACCTACTAATTCATCGCCTATAACGGATAAGATAGCAGAGAAAGTAAAAGAAAAGATAAATGGCAAAGAGTTTTCCAATACGGATGACCGTGATTATCCATATATAATTCAATTTGACCCTATAGAAGATAAAGGCAATGGTATAATGGGCGCAATGACACTTTCACATACAAATAGGCCAACAATGGGCGATGATGCACAAAGCATTGGTAAGAGTTGTAATTATTACTTTACATATACTGTACATGGTAATAGTATAGTAGCCACGTTTACTAGTTCGGATTGTGGCAGTACGTCCCCGAATATGGTATTAACATATGATGAGGCTACCAGTTACATAGTAATGAAATCAGGTAAAGGAGCATTGGTATTTAAGCCAATGAATTAATAGATTTTAATATTTTAGTATAATAAATTACTAATATCATAAAACTATGGCTATGACAGAAAATGAGAAGAAGATATTGAATGAAATATTATTACATATATCAAACTCAATACACGGTACTAGAATAGAACAGTTTGCAAAAGAAGGAAATAAAGAGAAAGAAAATATTGTGAGAGAGTCAAAAATAGAATTAGATGGCCTTATAAAAAGCCTTACAGGATTCTAATTCCATTGCTTCATCGAGTATACGTTTTATTCCTTCATCGTCTGTGTCAGCACAAACCATAGTGAATATAGTACCAGCTATAATGCCTCTATCAGCACAAATAGGTAATGAATCCTTTACAGCTTGTAGTTTATTTACTGCATATCTTAGGTAATCTGACATAATAATAAATATACTTATAGATAGTCCTTTTGTAAAGCTCATTGACCATAAGCTTTATTAAGCTGGTTTAGGTCATCTATCTTCTTATGTATATCCTCTATTTGTTTCTGATATTCCAGTACACGTAGTTGCCTTTGTAGGAATTGTTTCTTTTTAGGGTCTTTCTCATCCCTAACTTGAATCTGTTTAATAAGGATTAAGTTCTCGTAGTTTTTACTCATAATACTAATAAATATCCCCGTAAAACAGAAGTATTAAATAAAAGTCAAAATTATTTTATTGTTCTGAAGGGATATTCACCCCTTCAGGGGTTTGGGGCAAACAGGGATATGCTTGAAAAATTCATTTACTTTGTATTGTGAAAGCATTCTCTAAACCCCAGCTATATCTTTTATCGCTATTAACAGGTGTATTGCTATGGGCGGCATGGCCGGCAAGAGGTTTGCCTTTTATACTGCTGTTTGCGTTCTGCCCATTACTGGTGGTAGAAGAACACTTTTACAGGCAAGGCGCTAATTTCAGGGCATTCAAGTTCTTTACATACGCCTATGTGTCGGCACTTAGCTGGAATATACTGTCGACCTGGTGGGTGTTAAACTCAACCATTGTTGGTGGTATAGCAGCTATTGTATTAAATGCCTTATTTATGGCTTTGGTATTGGTAGCCTTCCATTACGTTCGAATGAAAACCAACAATATTACTGGCTATGCTTCATTTGCAATACTGTGGATAGCCTTCGAATACTTTCACCTGAACTGGCAATGCAGTTGGCCATGGCTGACATTAGGTAATGGTTTTGCTAACCATGTTGAGGCTGTGCAATGGTATGAATACACGGGCGTATTGGGTGGTTCGTTGTGGATATTGGTAAGTAATTTATTGTTCTTTCAACTGGTAAAAAGCTTGTGGCTTGATGTTGATGGTAAGACTTACCGTAAGAAGAGCATTATCAGAGTTATTGCAATTGTACTAATCCCCATATCGGTTTCCTTTATAATTGCTTTCAGCTATAACTCAAAAACTGCCGATAAAAAACTATATGTGCAGGCCGTAGTTGTTCAACCAAACATTGACCCCTACAACGAAAAATTCAGTGGCGATTTTAAGAACCAGCTCGACAAATTGATTACCCTTGCCGATACCAAAGTTGACTCTACAACCGACTATTTAATATTCCCTGAAACAGCACTAACCGACCCCGACATTTGGGAGAATGATATTGACAAAAATGGCAGCATACAAACCTTGCAAAAGTATCTTGCAAAACACCCTAACCTAAGCATCGTTACTGGGGCATCTACATGGCGCAATTATAATATAGGTGACAACATACCGGAGAGCGCAAGGAAGTATATTGGTGGCGATGGATTTTTTGACGCATATAATACTGCTATTCAATTAAATAATAGCAGTAAGTTACAGCTTTACCATAAGTCAAAATTAGTACCCGGCGTGGAGACAATGCCCTTTAGAAAACTGCTTGGCCCGATAGCCGATCTGGCCTTCTCTTTGGGTGGAACTTCAGGCACTTTAGGAACCCAAAAAGAACCCTCTGTTTTTTACACCCCGAATGGCAAAACGTGTGTGGGAACAGCTATATGTTATGAATCGATATATGGGGAGTATATAGGGCAATATGTTTTGAAGGGAGCTCAACTTATTTTTGTCATTACAAACGATGGCTGGTGGGGTGACACACCCGGCTATAAACAACACCTGGCTTATGCCCGTTTGCGTGCCATAGAAACAAGGCGTTCTATTGCCCGCTCCGCCAATACCGGTATATCAGAGTTTATTGATGAAATGGGTAATGTAAGTGAACAGACAGCCTGGTGGGTACCGGCAGTAATTAAAGCCAAAATTTCACCTAATACTGAAATCACGTTTTATGTAAAACATGGCGACTATATTGGTGTGCTTATGAGCTGGTTGAGTGCAGTACTATTGGTGTATGTACTTGGTGTACTAATTAAAAGTAAAATTGTATAATCTTTAAAACCTTTATAAAATGAAAAAGATAATCGTAACCAAAAATGCCCCTGAACCTATTGGACCCTATAGCCAGGCAACACAGGCGGGGGGCTTTGTATTTGTATCGGGCCAGGTGGCGAAAGACTATGTAACAGGCAAAATTGTTACTGACGGTATTCAGAATGAAACCAAGCAGGTGATGCAGAATGTAAAGAACATATTGGAAACTGCTGGTTCAAGCCTTGATAAAGTGGTTAAAACAACCATTTTCCTTACCAATATGGATGATTTTGCAAAAATGAATGAAGTATATGGCTCATTCTTTACCGGAAACTACCCTGCACGCGAAACCGTTCAGGTATCAAAGCTTCCGCTTAATGTGAATGTAGAGATATCGGTAATTGCAGTTAGCTAAGATCAAGGTTTAGACTTAGATTAAGGTTAAGATTCTTAATTTTTAATTACTAATTCTTAATTGAATTAGTATTCCCTGTTACACCATAACCTATAAGCCGCCTGCTGTTCTAGGTTAGCACTGCGGGTCTTGGTCATATGGTATAATGGAAAGAATTCCTTGCCCGGTATTGATGCAATATGCACTTCCCTCCTGATCTGGTCAGATATTATACTCAGGCGGACCTCATCGTCGCCATAGTATGTACACCAATCATGGAAGTTGCCTTTTAGCTGATGGCCATTGATAAGTGCAATTTCATCGTTCGGACAAATACCTGCCAGTTCAGCCGGAGAGCCCGGTGCAACAGCAGTTACTTTTTGCAATACCTTATCGTCCTGCACCTTCATGCCCCAGTATCGCTCACAGTTTCTTTTGGCAGGTGATGTATGCAACATCATACCTATATGGCCCAAGGCCTCACGGAAAGGTTTTTCAAAGTCAGCCGGTTTATTGATATAGTTATTGAAAATATCGTCGTATGAAGTACCAGACACCTCTTCCACCAACTTTTTAAAGTCAGCTTCTGAATACCCTTTACCCTTCAAGGCATATTCATGGTAAAGCAAGCGCATTACATCATCAAGGCTGTTCTTGTTATTGGTATGCTTACGGATGAACATATCGGTAATGAAGGCAATTATAGAACCCTCGGTATATATGGAAACCTTGCGGTACGGAATACCAGCAACATAACCATCTAACCAGGTATCGAATGAAGAATCGGCTACACTCAGGTTAAAGCGGCCGTAATTATCAAAATGCTTCTGTACTTCTCTTTGTATGGCCTTTATGTACTCAAACTCACTAAACACACCAGACCTGAATAACAGGTAATCTCCGTAATAAGTTGTTATACCCTCATATACATACCCCAGGCGGGAATAGTTCTCTTTGGTATAGTCGTAAGGGTGCATTTCAACCGGTCGAATGGTCTTTATATTCCAGCTATGGAAAAGCTCATGGCACGATATACCCAGGAAGTCATTATACAACTCATCTTTCATTAAGTTGTACGATGGGCCCATAACTATTACAGTTGAAGCCAAGTGCTCAACCCCATGATGGTATTTGTAAGGTAATATATGGAACAGGAAATGGTATTCCTTTATCGGGCTGCCCTTCATCATCAGTACCATATCGTTGATAAAGATGAAGAAGTCATTTATCATCTTTGCCCAGTCAGGCTTACATTCACCCTGTATCCACAGGTTGAATTCAATACCATCCATTACAAAGGCATTATGCTTAAGTGTGGCACTGGCTATAAGCGGGCTATCTCCTAATTCTTCAAAATTAACAGCATGCAAAACATGTCGGTAAAGCTTACCTTCTTGCTTGGTTTGTCCCTTTTTCATAGCCGTAGCTATGCGGTAATGCTCAGGTAGCAATATTTCCAATTGCAAAGGTTGGCCCATTAACTCAGGCACATACATGCAGCAATTAACGGGATTCATGTATAACTGCTTGTCATCAACAAATGTCGATCCGGCATTGAGGTCAGCTGCATAGTAGCTGTATTTTACATGAAGATCCCTAACACCCTTGGTTTCAACAACCCAGGTATCTTTATTTAACTTGCAAAAATCAAGTGCTTTGCCAGACTCATCAAAAGCAGACCATTTCCTAACATTCTTGGTGAAATTGCCGAGTTCGTATCTGCCGGGCCTCCAGGCTGCCGATTGAACCGTTGTTCTATCACCTGAAACAGGGATAATAATTTCAATATCTATAAAATGCTGATGGTGAGTAGAGTATGATACTACATATTTCATATATGGTACGAAATGCATACAAATATACATTAAACATTTAGAGTGGTGGATAACTTTTGAGATAAAAAAATCCCGGCACCCTAATACTTAATAACTTTACGTAAAGCAAGTTATCGGAGGTTAGATACAGGACCTATATTAGTAACTTCTTTGAAGCTTCAGAAGTATCGAGACTATTTACTGATTCTTTTAAAAACAAATGATTGTCCGACAAAATAAGTTCCGCCAATTATTATCAATTTCAAATCCTTATTTGTGGGGATTTGCTTTGTTCCATCCCATTCAGTTAATGTATAGTCTCCTATATAATAAGGTTCATTTCCCATTTTTTTTAAGCATTCGAAATAGTAACTCAAAATTCCCTTAGGACCACGAGCAAATAGGCCAAACTGGGACTTACAGCATTTCAAC
The DNA here is from genome assembly GCA_013289395.1 of Bacteroidota bacterium. Taxonomy (GTDB): domain Bacteria; phylum Bacteroidota; class Bacteroidia; order JABEUT01; family JABEUT01; genus JABEUT01. The sequence goes on along the minus strand of JABCZY010000009.1, from coordinate 8,351 downwards.
AAGTCATCTCCATTTAAAAATCTTTCTAGCGGAATATAGTTTTCAAAAACCGTGTTATGTAGTTTATATATTTCAGAAAGCAATTGTTCGGGGTTATCACATCCTTTTTTGACGTATAGCTCTGTCGAATTATCTAAATATTCATACATCAGATAATGGCTCGAATAGAATTTAAAGTAACCACCTAGGTTATCTATATCAATTTTAGACCCTTTATAATTTAGAATCTGTAATTGCCATTGTTGACTTATATCGCCAAGAGACAAAGAAAATGTTAGATGAACTTCATTACTCAGATACTCTATTAAATCGACTCCTAAACCACCCTCTTCTTCATAATCTAAGCTATCAAATAAAGCCTTTAAGTCATCAGGAAGGATATCTGCATCATTCAATTCTATCATTCAACAATATATAATGGTGCTCACAAATATACTATTACCCTTCATAACTGAATCTCAACCTGAATCTCAATGTAATTTTTGCTAATTTCGCAATCTATAAATTTTTACCCTTTATGAATTACGATCTGATTGTTATAGGAAGCGGTCCCGGCGGATATGTTGCTGCCATAAGGGCATCGCAATTAGGAATGAAAACGGCTATTGTAGAACGTGCCGAGCTGGGTGGTATTTGCCTTAACTGGGGCTGTATACCAACCAAAGCCTTATTAAAAAGCGCGCAGGTATTTGAATACCTGAAGCATGCTGCCGATTATGGCATAAAGGTAAATGGCGGAGGAGCTGATTTTCCTGCTGTTATTAAACGTAGCCGTGGCGTTGCCGATGGCATGAGCAAGGGCGTACAGTTTTTAATGAAGAAGAATAAGATCGACGTTATAAAAGGTAATGGTAAACTGAAAGCCGGTAAAAAGGTTGAAGTAACCGATGGCGGAAAAGCAACCGACTACGAAGCAAAGAACATTATTGTGGCTGTAGGTGCAAGATCGCGCGAACTGCCTAACCTTAAAATAGACGGTAAAAAGATTATAGGGTACAGAGAAGCAATGGTATTGCCTCAAACACCAAAATCAATGATAATTATTGGTTCAGGTGCAATAGGATCAGAGTTTGCATATTTCTATGCAACTATGGGTACTAAGGTAACCCTGGTGGAGATGTTGCCAAATATTGTTCCTGTTGAAGATGAAGAAGTATCAAAGCAATTGGCTAAGTCATTTGCTAAAATAGGTATTGAAGTACGTACCGAAGCATCGGTATTAGAAGTTGATACCAAAGGTGCAGGTTGTAAGGTGAAGATAAAGGACAAGAACGGAGAATCGGTTGTTGAATGTGATGTTGTATTATCAGCAGTTGGTATTCAATCTAACCTTGAGAACATTGGCCTGGAAGATGTAGGTGTAGTAACTGATAAAGGTAAAATTGTAGTTAACCAGTACTATCAAACAAACATTCCGGGTATACATGCCATTGGCGATTGTGTTCCCGGTCAAGCCTTGGCACACGTTGCCAGTGCAGAAGGAATTACCTGCGTAGAAAAAATGGCAGGTCAGAATCCTGACCCAATCAATTATAAGAACATACCGGGTTGTACCTATTGCCAACCCGAAATTGCTTCCGTTGGCTATACTGAAAAAGCAGCTAAGGAAGCAGGTTATGAAATTAAAGTTGGTAAGTTCCCATTCTCAGCATCGGGCAAAGCAGCCGGTGTTGGTGCAAAAGACGGTTTTGTAAAAGTTATTTACGATGCCAAATACGGTGAATTACTTGGAGCGCACATGATCGGCTATAACGTTACCGAAATGATAGCTGAAATAGTTGTTGCACGTAAACTGGAAACAACCGGACACGAAATATTGAAATCAATTCACCCACATCCTACCATGAGCGAAGCTATTATGGAAGCTACCGCTGCAGCGTATGGTGAAGTAATACATCTATAAAAAACATAATGAAGAAAATCATCCTGGCAATTGGCTTATTTACCGGTTTAAGTTTTGCAGCAACAGCGCAAAGCAATGCCGATCAATTAAAAAAATGTATTCAACTGGCTACCTTGGGCCAATGTAAAGAGGCATTGGGTATTGTACAAGGCTTGTTAAAACAAGACTCAAATAACATCAGCTACCTTGAATACAATAGCTATTTGCTGGCTAAAGTATGGCATGATAAAGAAGTAGATGAAAGTCAATCAACGCCTTATTACAACACGGCATTATACCTTGCAAAAAAGGCCTTAAAAAAGGATAGTGGTGATGCCGAAGCACATTATGCTTACGCTTTTGTTGTGGGCTCATTGAATGAATTTGCAAGCCACAAGCAGCAAATTGCCAATGCCAAAATAATGAAGGATGAAATTGACAAATGTTTAAAGAAGGATCCGGGGCATTCGGGCGCATATCATTTACTTGGCCGTTGGTGCAGAAGGCTGGCTGAGTTCAGTGGTGTTGAAAAATTTGCTGTTAAAGCTCTTTATGGAGCAAGTCTTCCTGAAGCTACTTACCAAGATGCAGTAAACGCTTTTGAAAAGGCAGTTGTATACTCACCGGACTATTTGATCCACCAGTATGAGCTTGCTAATACGTATTATGAAATGGACAAATATTCTGACGCTAAAATATGGCTGCAGAAGATAATAGGTAATACTACCTATAAGGGTGACGACGCTCAGAACGTAAAAGACAAAGCAAAAAAACTGCTTGCAAAAATGGACTGATAATGACAAGCAGGTCACATGAAACAGGAAACTGAAGAGAAAGAATACTGGGATACAATAATAGAGGCCGATAAGGTTACGCTTTCACTTAGCCTTTCTAAGATATGGAAGTATAAGGATCTTATTTTGATGTTTGTAAAAAGAGACATTACTGTTACCTATAAACAAACTGTACTCGGCCCTGCATGGTTCATTATACAACCTGTGCTGACCACACTTGTTTTCACTATTATTTTCGGAAGCATGATGAATGGCTCTTCCGGGGGTACACCTCACGTGCTGTTCTATATGTCGGGCATTGTTGTGTGGAATCTTTTTTCAAGCTCTTTAATTAAAACATCAAATACATTTTTAGCTAATGCAAGTTTATACGAAAAGGTTTACTTCCCGCGCTTAACAATACCTGTCTCGGTAATTATTTCAAACTTCATTTCCTTTTGCATTCAGTTCTCGGTGTTCCTGCTTTTATTGGCTTATTATGTGTTCTTTAAATCAATTCCTATCCATATTAATCCCCTATTATTACTGTTAATGCCGGTACTTTTACTCTTAGCTGTGCTTATGGGTATGGGTATGGGTATACTTATTTCTTCACTTTCTGCAAAATTCCGCGACCTTACATTCCTGGTAGCATTCGCTGTTCAACTGGCCATGTTTTTAAGCCCGGTTATTATTCCATTATCTGCCACATCAGGCATTCGCAGAACAATAATACTGGCTAACCCCATGAGTTCTATTATTGAAGCCGTACGTTATATTTTTCTGAATTCAGGCGAATTGAACATCTACCACCTTATGTATTCAACAGCATTTGCTGCTATTGTTTTTATTACAGGACTGGCACTATTCAATTACAAGGAAAGAACATTCCTTGATACTGTTTAATTGCAATTCATAGAACCTTATCATGAACATATTACTCATCAATACCTATGATAAGGGCGGAGCAGCTAAAGCATGTATGCGTTTACATCAGGGCCTGTTAAAGCAAGGAATTTCCTCCAGACTGCTGATATTATTTTCAAAGAACGAATACCCCGAAAATGGAAACATACGTGTTTTCAGTAAAGAGTTTCCTTATGTATACAAAAAGCCTGATCTGTTGAAACGTGCTGCAATTAAAGCAGGAATGGGAAAGGCCACAGAAACAGTAAGAAGGGAAATTGAAGCACTTACTCCCGCTATACTAGAGGCATTTTCAGAACCTTATTCAGCTTATGATTTCACACAGCACCCATGGTATAAAGAGGCTGATATTATTCACTTACACTGGGCTGCCGGTTTTTTAGATTATTCTTTTTTTCAAAAGAACCACAAACCTGTTGTTTGGACATTACACGACATGAATCCATTTACAGGAGGGTGCCATTACAGTGGCGGGTGCGATAAATTCATCGAATCATGCAGTTATTGCCATTACCTGAAAACAACAAGTAATCCAGCATATACCAACAAGTTGCATAACTACAAAAGCAAACACCTTACACAAAGCACACCATTGCATGTAGTACCGCTTTCAAATTGGATGGCAGACTGCGTAAAGAAAAGCAGTTTGTTTGGCGCATATAAGCAAACAATTATCCCTAATGGTATCGACAGCAATATATTTAAGCTCTACCCTAAACAAGAAGCGAGAAAGGAACTTGGGATCCCTCCAGATAAAAAAGTACTTTTATTTGTAGCTGAAAGGATAGACAATAAAAGAAAAGGGAACAATTACATTATGGAAGCCGCAGAAGTCTTAAGTGAGAATAACAATGTAGTTATGTGCTCGGTTGGCAAAACTTCTGAAGGCAACTCAAAACCAAACTTCATCTCACTCGGTGAAATTCAAAGCGAAGAAAAGCTTGCCAAAATATATAGCGCCGCCGATGCATTGCTTATTCCATCCACAGAAGATAACTTACCCAACACTGCCCTAGAATCGGTTTTATGCGGCACCCCGGTAATAGCATTTCCTATTGGGGGATTACCTGATATTATAGAAGAAGGAAAGAACGGCTATCTCTCCACTGACATTAGTACAAGATCATTAGTAGATAAGATCAATTTATTTCTTGAAAAAGGTGTGCAGTTATCTTCTTCACAAATAAGAGATGAGGCGATAGCTAAATACGATCTTCCGGTTTCGACTAAGCGATATATAGACCTTTACCAAAATATTCTATCTAAATAACTGAGCTATCAGATCTTTATTCCTATAACGCAGATATCATCCGTTTGGGTTTCATATTTCTTCCACAGCTCAATAGTATCCTCCAATATTTGCTTTTGCACTGTTATTGGTTGATTAACAAACGAGGCAAGCATTTCGCGAAAGCGCTTTGAGGTAAACTTCTTATTCCTTTCTCCGCCAAACTGATCTGTATAACCGTCAGATGTAATGTAGATGAGGTCACCTTTGCGCAATTGAATGGTATGCTTCGTGAATGGGTTATCCATTTTGCCTTCCTGGTATCCAACAGGCTGCTTATCTGCCACCACTTCAAGCAAATTAATAAACCCCAGCCGTATCTTTTCCGACTCATTCACGCCTCCATCAACCGCAATGTTTTCGCTAATCCAGTATAAAGAATTATTTGCTCCCGCATATTGCAAGGTATTATCCTTTTTATTCAATACACATAAAGCAATATCCATTCCGTCGCGCGTTGTTTGGCCGGTACTCTTTTGTAACGTATATATCAAAGTGCTCCGCAATTCATTCAATATAGCATCCGCGTCTGTAATTTTCCTGTCAATTACCACTTCATTCAGAATGCTGTTACCTATCATACTCATAAATGCTCCGGGTACTCCATGCCCTGTACAATCGGCCACGGCAAATATCACCTTGTCGCCTGAAGAATGGCACCAGTAGAAATCTCCACTCACAACATCCTTAGGCTTATATACAACAAGATATTCACCCAATGACTCAGCCATCATTTCAGGAGTTGGCAATATGGCATTCTGAATTCGGCGGGCATAGGTAATACTATCTGTTATCTCTTTATTCTTTTCTTCCAGTTCATCTTTTTGCTCCTGTATCTCATGCGTTTTTTCTTTCACCTGTCTTTCCAGCATTTCATTCTGCTCAGCAATCAGTTGTTGCTTTTCTCTTTCTTTTTCAAGGTTTTGCTCACCCAATTGCTTAACGTGCACCAATTGTAATGCAAGGGTTTTATTAGTGCGGGCAAAGTCGCTTGCCAGATAAACTGACATAGATGTGGGAATACTGAAAGCCCACGCAATAAACACTGAAAACAACAGGTTGCTTGAAGAATCGAACTCACCCCTATTCGAACCAAAGATGGCAACCAATACAATAACCAACACAATTAATATAACTACGGAAAACACTGAAAAACCGGTTGCAATTATCCACGCTCCGGGTTTCTTTCTGCGCACAGCGCCTATAGCTATTCTAAGGCTTTCGATGGATGAAACAAGAACTAAGACTGCAAGCGCTATACCATAAATCCCGGTATCTATATTCGCTAAAACCATAGACAGGACAGTAAGCCCTATTATGACCCAGAAAACAACACCGAAACGCAATCCAAAAATAGAGTATAGAAGTAGCACCATCATAAAGAAGAATGGTGGGTATATGTAGAACATAAACATATTTACATAGCTATGAAAAATAGCGTTGGGGGTAAATAACATTATGCATGGGTACAACCAGAATACAGCAAGGATAAAAGCCATTACGCTGTAATAAAAATTTGAACGCACCTTGCGGTAAAAAACAAATAGTAATAAGTGAAACATGGCAAATGCAAAAAAGACACTCGACAGGAATACGCTTCCGGCTACTGTGCCTAATTCCTCTTTCTCTTTACCATTAACCATTGAAACATTCTGGATAGAAATGGTGAATCCGGGTTGATCGAGACCTCTTGCAAGCGCTTTCCATGCCGTATACCTGACTGCAATAACCTGTGATGTATCTCCGCTGAGCTGTATAAAATAGCTACCGTGTGTAGGATCAAAAGGCGATTCGTTACCTGTAGCAGATACAGTACCAAAGGAATGAACAAGCTTACCGTTAAGATAAACTTCTGAGGCCCCGTCTTCGCTCATTTTAATAGCAAACGTTTTATGAAACAGGGCAGACGAAACTTTTAAATGGATACGAAACCAACCGATACCCTTAAACTGCTTCAGTTCTGATTCATTTAAATATGAATGAAGGGTACTCCACTTATCATCGTCGACAGCAGGAGAAGCCCATTGAATGTTATCTCCTTCATGGTATCTCCACAAACCTGAGAGCACAAGTTCATTGGGTATACTATCAATCCGGATTAGTGGTTGCGCATTAACCGTATCCATATTGTACCCAATATGAATCATTGGTTTGGGCCCTGCATTTCCTTTAAAAGAAAACGCTAAAAAAATAAGAGAAAATAGAAAAACGCAATATTTCTTATTCATGTTACCTCAAAAGTACATGAATAGTTTAATTCCGCAAAACAATTAAATAATACTTGAATTATGGAGTCAGCCAGTTATTCTGAAAATGGCAACTCATGTATTCAGGGTCTATCTTCACATAAATTCCCTGTCTTAACTTTTTATTTATCCAGTCGTTAATTACGCGTATTTGCTTCTTAGCCAGTGCTGCCGCCTGTATTAACTGATAATCATCTACAAGGTTAGCCTTATGGGGTTTGGTAATGTTATTCAGCTTAATAATTCTATATGCTTGTTTCGCATCAGGCGTGCTGTAAAATGCAGGTGCAGATATGTCACCTACTTTCATACTATTAATAGTAAAAGATATAGTCGGGTCTATTTGCCCAACCTGATCCATATCCCACTTTGATAAGCCAGTTTGAGGGTTTAAAATAACCCCTGCGGCATATTTAGTGTTCTTGTCATCTGAAAACCTAGCTGCTGCTTCACCAAAGGTAAGGGAATCACTTTTCACAGCTTTGTAAATACTATCTATTGAGGCTTTAGCTCTTGTCATATCCTCATCGCTTACCTTAGGAATAATTAAAATATGGCGAACATCCACCAATTCTCCATGACGTTTTACTACCTGCAGGAAGTGATAGCCGAATTGTGTTTCGAACACCTCTGAAATATCGCCGTCATTTAAACCGAACGCTCTTTTTTCAAATTCAGGGTCGAACTGATGTCTGCCAATATCCTTATATAAGCCACCATTCTTTGCTGAACCCGGATCCTCAGAATACAGAATTGCCAGGTTCGCAATATTCTCTCCTTTTAGTACGCGCTGGCGGAGTTCTTCCGCTTTGCTTTTTGCCAATGTCTTTTCATCAGATGATACGATCGGTTTTTTTATGATTTCTGCAATTTCAACCTGTGAATTAATAGGAGATATACTATCAGCAGGTATCGCTTCAAAATATTTTCTTACCTCTTCCGGGCTTACAGTTATACCTTCCGTTACCTTGCTGCGCATTTGCTGGGCAAGCAATATATCTTTTACATCTCCACGTAATTCATCTTTAAACTGCTGTTCGGTTTTACCATAAAACGCTTCGAATTTTTCCTTTGAACCAAACTGGCTAATATAATAGTTCAGTCTTTTTTGCATTTCCGCATCAACCTGTGCATCGCTGATAATAATGGTCGAGTCTTTCTCTGCTTCTAATAAAAGTAGTTTTTGATAAAGAAGATCCTCCAATACTTTGCATCGTGTATCAGGGTTTGCAGCT
>JABCZY010000008.1 GCA_013289395.1 Bacteroidota bacterium | reverse complement strand
TCAATGCATTTTGTGGAACGCAAGAGGAAAGGTATAATATACTACCTAATGCTACAATGGCTATGTGTGGAACCAGTTATCGCGATATGACATCGAAATATGATAAGCTTAACCAGATAAACGAAGAGCTTCTTTCAAAATATAACCAGATGCTGAAGGGTAGCCAGGATGATGCCCAAAAGCTTTCCGGCCAATTGCAGTTGACCCAAACCCAATTATTACAAAAGCAAGATCAGCTTAATGCCTTGCAAGTGCAGCTTGATAAGGAAAAGGCTCACCTCGATTCTCTTAACATTCAACTGCAACAAAGAGAAGCTAAGGTAAATGAATTGCAAAGCATCTTGAAGAGAAAGGATGCTGCAGTAGATTCATTAAAACACATGATACAGAATGCGCTTGTAGGCTATGCAAATGATGGCATTACGGTGTACGAGAAAAATGGAAAGGTATATGTATCAATGGATGAGAACCTGTTATTTGCCAGTGGTAAAACAGAAGTGCAGGCTGGTGGTGTAAAAGCATTACAAAAACTTGCACAAGCCCTTGAAAATAATCCTGATATAAACATAAATGTAGAAGGCCATACTGACGATCAGGCTATGCACGGCTCAGGTGAAATAAAAGACAACTGGGACCTAAGCGTTATGCGTGCCACATCAGTAGTTAAGATATTGTTACAGGATTCTAAAGTTGATCCGCATCGCATTTCAGCATCAGGTGTTAGTGAATATGACCCGGTTGATGCTGGTAGCGGTACTGATGCACGCAAAAAGAATCGCAGAACCGACATTATTCTTACACCTAAGTTAAACGAGCTGTTCAAAATATTGAACGCTCAGTAAGAGCAGCAATTATTGGGCATTCTTAAATACAGCGTAGTTTCTGTACTCTAATATATAGATGGCTTTGTTATCATAGCCGCCTGTATCTCCCACTCGTTTCATATCAATACAGGTATGCACTCCATTATACTTCGCATCTGATAGGTGATTCTGCATATCAGTGCCATATTTACCCAGCAACCCAACATAAAAATAAGCTAAGTCAAAACCCTGGCAAGCATAATAGCTCGGTTCTGTATAGTAGTTACTTCGGTACTTCTTTATGAATCCCTTAGTGCAGGAATCAGAATAGTTTACATAGTCATTTGACGGGAAATGAAAGTTCAGGGTATCAAGATCGGCCATGTCGAGGTTATCGTTATTGAGCCAGTTGTGCATACCAAACAATACTATTGAGTCATCATCGGCATACTTTGAATTAGCAAGCTTATTTACAAGTTTAGCCACAAACGAAGCGCCCTGGTAAGGAACCACAATTACATTGTTTTTGTTTGGCTGAATCTTCTTACCCATTATTTCAAGGTTATCTGAATAATCGGCAACAGTTACAGAGTCTTTCTCGCCATATACCTGCATATTAGCCGTAAAGCGTTTTTTGAAGTTCTCAAAATAAACTTCATCCGCTGCATCCCTGTGATGTAGCAGAATCACGTTGCTCTTACTGTAATGGGCGGTAACAAAATCAGCCATCTTTTCAATTTCAGTAACTGACGAGGGGGTTACCTTGCTGGCAAACGCATTGGTTTGCACCACTATATTATCTGATACAATCGGCGACACAATAGGTTTGTTATGCAACGCTGCGTAGGCGGCAACCTTTTTAAAGTGCGCCGTTGAAGGAGGGCCAATAATGAGATCGGACAAGGCAAAGGCCGGGTCTTTCAAAATTGAATCGAGCCTGTATGCTGAAGTATCGGCTGTTGAAGTTATATTGTACATATGCAGGTCAACGCGTACTCCTTTCTTCTCCAATGAATCAAGGGCAATCATAGTGCCCTGGTAAAAGTCCGATGATATTTGACAATATAATGGCAGTTGCTCCGTGCCATCAAGCAGACGATTCATTTTAATAGTATCAGCATTTTCAGATGTAAATGGCATTATAAGCGCTACATTGTACCTGCTCTTTAATTTAGATCTGTCAACTGCAGCTATTGGCGTTGGTGTTACAGTTTGTGTCAATGCAGGGTTTGGCGGCATTACAATTGGTTGATTATTTACCACCCCTTTCTTTGTAGTATCAATATGTTGCTGGTTTAACAGATTCTTAAATGCTTGTCTTTCTTTGGCTGTATCCTTTGGTGGCGCAGTCTGCATAGTGGTCTTCTGAACAGGTGTAACGGTTGGAGTTACAACTGGTGTTGGTGTTTGAACTGTTTGCTGTGGTGGACTATGTGGAGCAGGTATCTTCAGGTTTTGCCCTACTAATAAACCCTTTGCCTTCAGGTCAGGATTAAGGCTATCTAATAACGAAATGCGGGTATTGTATTGCTTGCTTAATGAGTACAATGTTTCCTTTGCAATAACCTTATGGTAAATATATCCTCCCTGTGTTTTATCTCCGCTTGCCTCAGGAAGCGCAGTTGATGCCGAAGCCAATGGAATCCGCAAAGTATCGCCTGAAGAAATGCCCTCCATTGCTTTAGGATTCTCCATTACAATATCGCGTGCCGCTACATTATAATCTTTCGAAAGACCATAAACCGTTTCACCTTTTTTTACAATGTGCTGGTAGAATTTCTTACCATTTACCGTAACGCTTTTGTCATCTGCGTTCTGCGCAAAGGCTTGCCCCGCTAACAGAACAAGAATAAATAGTATGAATTTAATTCGCCTCACTATTCCCACTCAATAGTTGCTGGCGGCTTCGAGCTTATGTCGTACACCACACGGTTAATACCTTTAACCTTATTAATTATCTCGTTCGATATCTTAGCCAGTACCTCGTATGGTAAGTGGCACCAATCTGCCGTCATTCCATCGGTTGAGCTAACAGCACGCAGTGCAACTACATTTTCATATGTACGTTCATCGCCCATTACACCTACCGATCGCACCGGTAATAATATAACACCGGCCTGCCAAACCTTATCGTATAACCCTGCAGACCTCAGGTTTTGTATAAATACCGCATCGGCTTCCTGCAGCAGAGCCACTTTTTCAGGTGTAATATCTCCCAGGATACGAATAGCCAAACCAGGCCCCGGGAAAGGATGACGACCAATCAGGTTCTCATCCATATTGAGTGTTTTGCCTACTCTGCGCACCTCATCTTTAAAAAGAGAACGGAGCGGTTCAACAATTTTAAGCTTCATATAATCAGGCAAGCCACCAACGTTGTGGTGCGATTTAATGGTCATCGACGGGCCTTTTATACTCACCGATTCAATAACATCGGGGTATATGGTGCCTTGCGCCAGCCACTTCACATCCTGTATCTGCTGCGCCTCACGGTCAAATACTTCTATAAAAACACGGCCTATGGCTTTCCGCTTTTTCTCCGGATCTTCAATACCGGCAAGGGCTTCGTAAAAGTGTTTCTTTGCATCAACACCCTTCACATTCAGGCCCATGTGCTTGTATGATTCCAGTACGCTTTCAAATTCGTTCTTGCGCAATAAGCCATTATCTACAAAAATGCAGTACAGGTTTTTACCTATTGCCTTATTCAGCAATACCGCTGCCACCGATGAGTCTACCCCACCCGATAGGCCAAGTACTACCTTATCATTACCAATTTTATCTTTCAGTTCTTTTACGGTTGTATCTATAAACGATGCCGATGTCCAGTCCTGCTTGCAGCCACAAATACTAACTACAAAGTTCTTCAACAGCTTGGTACCTTCAGTTGTATGGTACACCTCAGGGTGGAACTGTATGCCGTATGCCTTTTCGCCATTGAATGAGAAGGCTGCCGCCTCCACATCTTCTGTGCTGGCCGTTAATTTAGCTCCTTCGGGCAATTGTAATATTGAATCACCATGCGACATCCATACCTGTGTTTGAGCGCTAAGGCCAGTAACCAGTTCATTTTTCGCGTCAACCAGTTTCAAATGTGCCCTGCCATATTCCCTGCTGCTGCTCTTACCTACTTTACCACCCCACTGATAGGCCATTAATTGTGCACCGTAGCATACTCCCAATAGTGGAAGCTTGCCGCGTATATCGTTGAGTTGTACCGAAGGAGCATCCTTATCATGCACCGAAAAAGGGCTACCGGAAAGTATTATGCCTTTTATATTGGGCATGCTTTTCATAGCCTTATCAAAGTGGTTAAAGGGGTGTATTTCGCAATACACATTTAGCTCACGTACCCTGCGGGCTATCAGCTGGGTAAATTGCGAACCGAAATCGAGTATTAAAATGCTTTCTTGCATCAGGGCGTTTTGGGCTGCAAATATGCAATTAAAATGGCTATTTCTTACCTAAAATTTTGGGCTTCTGCTACCCCAACATCATTCTTTATTTTGGGGCTTCCTTAGGCGGGGCGTCATTTGCTCCCTGCTTGCCTGTGTTTCCTATACTCGCATCATTTGCAGCTAACCCGCGCCCACCTTTTGCCTATTTCCAAATACAGTGAGATTACGTTTTACTTCTCCCAAAAGGAGAAGAATAGACAGGCGTCAGTGAAGAATCAGGAAGCAGCGGCGAAATATCCAGCGCTTTGGCTGGGCTGCTGTTCATGATTCGGTCCTGACCTTAAAGTCAGGATCACCTTCGGCTGTCTTGATCTTTTGGTTCTTTTATATCAAGATAAAAGAACAAATAAATTGCAGCTAACCACCCTTAGCTTGCCTGTCCCGAATCCTCGGTGGTCGAAGGCCTTCTTTTACCGCCCCACCTCATTTCCTCCCCTAAAAGGGAGGACGTTACTTTTATCTATCTAACATCCTCAGTCCTTTCATTCAACATTAAAAATTAAACATTCAGCATTTGTTTTCGCCTCATCCTGGCCTAATCGCATAACTCCTCGTAGTTTCCTCAATGGTTTTGGTAGCAACATCTTTGAGTTTCTCAAATATCTCATCTATCTCCTGCTCGGTAAGGCGATCAAGATTGATATCGCCGCTTTCGGCGCGGACTTTCCCAAGGCCATAGGGTAACATCTCAACGTAGAATTTTATTTTGTCCTTGCTGGACATGGTGTTTATTTCTTCTACTACGGCTTCAAAATTATTGACCAGGAAATTCTCTATCATTTCCCGTAATTGCTTTTTCCTTTTGTTCTGCGAACCTACAGGCCTGCCTTCAGGGTTGCCTGATTCTCCTTTTGTAAATGGCATTGTATTTTATTTTCTTGTCATAAAGCGAATCGGGTGATTCTGCTTTATTGAGTGGATTTAATAATACAAAGTTAGTTGCAGGGCTACCTTTTTATTTCGGAATAGTGATAGGGTTTTCAACAACCCGAAAATCAATGGAAGCTTCGCTTCCATTGATAATAACAATAAAATACAATGACCTCAATTGCTAAAATCCACAGTCAATATTTTTCAAGTATTTGATTATCAAGCGCTTTAAAGCATTTTCATTTACTAAAATTTATTGGTAACGAAAAGGCAGGTTTTTATTGGCTAATTATAAGCTTACCGCTTCCAATTGCTTCTCCTTTTTCAGAAACTATACGGTATAAATAAGTACCTGGAGGTTGACTAGTCAAATCAATTTTGGTTGTGTTGGTGTTAATTTGGGTATTGCAAATATTCTCACCAAGCAAGTTATAAATATGAATTTCCGTTTTCTCATTTATTCCCTGTAATTGAATATTGAAAATGCCTTTGCTTGGGTTAGGGAATATTGAAATCTTTCTGCTGATATTATTCATTTCATTTATACCAACAATGCCCGTGTACTCTTCAAGGTAACTGGCAGGATTGCCTGTACTGGAAAAATTACCGTAAGGTGTGCTGCTATACGACGCAAGAAAATTACCACCTGCATATATATGTCCGTTATACCCTGCAATGGCGTATATAAAGAATAGTGGTGTATTCCCCGCACAAGGCCCGCAATTCATGCAAATATTTATTCCTCCTCCAGTTGTATTGCTACATCCTCCTATACCATATCCGCCTCCATCCAGAAACACTCCTTCATAAGGAAAAAAAAACGTCTGTATAATACATGGGACCTACAGAAAAATTCCATGAATTACCATTCCATACGGTAGGTGTATCTGGCCTCCCCATGTAAAGTTGGTTTTGATAAACACCTAAGGCTCCTACATAATCTTCCGGGCCACAGAACCCTGGAGGATGAATAGTTATTCCACCCAAGGAATCCCAGGACGTGCCGTTCCATTTTGCAATTAGCTTGGCGGAATCGTGACCCGCAATTGTAAACCTGCCACCTGCATACAGGCAGCTGTCAAAAACAGCTAAAACCGCAAAGCTGTTTAAACCTCCTCCAAGAGAATCCCAGGATGTGCCATTCCAACTTGCTATATGATTGACTGCAACGCCCCCTGCCGTGGTAAAATCTCCTGATGCAATTAAATTGCCATTGTAAACGGTCAGAGAATAAACTGTATTATTCAAGCCAGTACCTAGAGCTGACCATGTAGAGCCATTCCACATAGCTATTTTATTTGCTGTAATTCCTCCTGCCTTTGTAAAACCTCCCGCAGCAATCAGATTCCCCTTATATTCTGCTAAAGCATATACGTTACTATTCAATCCGCTGTCCAACGCAGACCATGAATTTCCATTCCAGGCTCCAATGTAGTGAACCGGAGCTCCCCCTGCTGAATCAAAGTCGCCACCAACATAAAGTACGCCATTAACACTATCCAATGCATTTACAGTATTATTTACACCACTACCTACTGGCACCCAGGTTTGACCAATTAAGTCATAAGAAGCGACAAATAAGATACAAACGACAATTACTATTTTCCTCATGAGATACTCAGTTTGTCCGTAAAATTTGCTACCCTTCATATTACAAATTTACGTTAATCTCAACGCTACGCATTAGATTGTAATAATCGGTATCTCAACTAGGCTTGTTTCTTCCCCCTGATATTAATCCGAATCAATCCAAAGGCAGCCGATACATTACCATTGGTAGGTTTACCTAAAAGGGTAAGTACATCGGTAGTACCGAAATACATTTGTACGGTATGGCCTGCACAAAGTGAAACGCCAAGCGGAACCGATGTTCCGTAATAGGTAGTAGTGGCAATGCCAATATTAAATATCAGAACTTTCCAAACGCATAGTTGTGTACCAAATGCAAAATAAGGCCCGGCTAAATTGCCTATAGCATTATTGAGAGGAAAAATAATATCGGATGAAAGGGCTACCCGCTTCGAAACTTGATATGCTGCTCCAAAACGTAACTTGGTTGGCAACATCATAGTTACATTACTGTTCTTTTTAAAATCAATTATTTTATTGCTATCAATTTTATCTATGACCTTGCCAAAATTATTAAGGCCAAATATGGCTGTGTCGGCAATGGTAAAGGAGCTTTGGTGCCATGTAATAGAACCTATATCGGTTGCCGAAACCCCGAACGTCCATTTTTTGTAAGTAGCGCTTAGCCCCAGGTCAGCCGCGAGCCCATGGCCCGGGTTTGTTGCTGATAAAGGTGTAAACGCCGGAAAATTTTGTTGCACCGCATAATCGGCATTTATACCTTCGTTATCTACATTGCCATTGAAATAAGTTTCACCCCAAATGTATTTAAGGCCAATACCTCCGTATACTTTAAAGGCATTGCTATCGGCTTTCTGGACTGTATCATTGCCTTGCCCCAGGTAATTTAAATAACGCACATTATAGTTTACATAATAATCTTCATTGGCTTTGTCTGCTCCGCCGATCTCAAAGAGCTGTCTGCCAAAATCCAAATTAAACTCCCTGTACTGATAGAGTGATAGTGATGTACCAATTAGTTTTCGCAACGCAGTAGAGTCGCTTATATGCCCCTTTTGCGTAATAAGTGTAGCGCCGCTCGGACTAATACTGAAATTACTTACCAGCTTATCATTCACGCTTATGGCAAAGGTTCCTATCTTATTTACTTTTAACGAGAAAGCAAACCAGTTCATATCGGCGAACAGGTTTATGCCGTGGTTTACATTTAATATTTGTTTGGCAGTACTGGGCTGATTGGTATCGCCACTGCGCAACATGGTATGTATGCCCTTCATATTCATGCCAGCAGATTGTAAACCCACACCAAGGTCAAGCAAAGAGAATGAAACCAAGTCGGTACTTTGCCAACCCATATTAGCAGGATTTACACCAATAGCTTCCCAGTCATTTGCCATGGCCGTAATAGCTCCGCTTTTTGCTGAGCCAACCGGCAGCACATACTCAACCTGCGACCATAAGATTGATGGAGAAAGAAAAAGAATACAATAAATGAATGTACTTTTTCTCATGCGGGGTTTTACTACCTCATAAAACGCAGCTAAGCCTAATAAAGTTACGATTTGCGACAGAAAGGAGCTTATTCCTCAGTTATTACTGCCATTTTGTACTCAAAAGGGTTAAATTCCTTTCTGAGCAAGTCTATAAACTCTGCACCATATTGCAGGTAAAACGGAATAAAGCTATCGTGTCGTTCCTGTAAAGATCCATCAGGGAAAAGTTTTTCTTTGATCTTCCGTATCTGGTTAACAGAGGTTTCATCCTTTTGTTTTTGCGCACGAACAAGTTTGGTTTCAATAACCTTTAAAGCGTTATACTGTTTTTGCAGTTCGGCATCAGCCGTTGCAACAAGCGTAGGGTCAATAGTCTTTATTTTTTCTGCTATAGTGTCATATACACCTTTCAGTTTTTCCTTCTCTTGTTCAAAATCCATTGCATTATTTCCTGTCACAAATCCCTTTACCAGTTCTTCAGTATCACCAAAAATACTTTTCGCATTCAGTTTCAGTTTCTCCATTTTGCTTGCAGTACCTTTATCAATTATCATGGCAAAGTTGCGTGGCATAAGCACCGGAAATTGCGCTTTATGATAATCGAAACTTGCTTTTAATTGCAGCCAGTAAGCCACTTCGGCCGGGCCGCCTATATAAGCAATATTAGGCAAAATGATTTGCTGATATACTGGGCGCAGCACAACATTCGGGCTGAACCGTTCAGGGTTCTGTTGCACTTCTGTAAGTATCTGTTCTTTTGTAAAATTCAGTCCTGCATTTACAACATGGTAATTCTCTCCCTGCTTTTCAATACGGTTACGTCCCTTTTCATTTACATAAAAAAGATTTATTTCCCTGGCATGTATTTGCGGTTCAATACCAAACGCTGCAAGTTGCTTATCGGTTGCTGTTACTGCTTTAAATGAGCCCTGGTTAATAAGCTCATCGGTTATTACAGGTACAAATAGTTTCTTCAGTTCAGCATTATCGGGGTCAGCTATTACGAGGCCATACTTTCCGAAAAGTGAGTTTACAAAATCAAATGTTGCATCACCTAAATTCTTTTTTCCGCTATATGCTTCAGCCAATATTTTCTTTAGTTCGATTGCTTTTTCGTTTTCACCCATTATCGAAAAAAGTCCTTCTAACACAGGCGCCAGCGTCTCGATCGATATCCTTCCAACAGGCCCTCCGGAAAGGCTATCAGCACTCCACTCTACCTTTTTGCCATACAGGTATGTGTGGTTTATTTCTGCAAAATCGTGGTCCTCACCTGCCATCCAATACACCGGTACAAAATTGTATTGCGGGTATTCTTTCTTTAATGCTTCTGCTAAATTTATAACGGTAACTATTTTATAAATAAAATAGAGCGGGCCTGTGAAAAGGCATAACTGGTGGCCTGTTGTAACGGTAAATGTTTTTTTTTCGTCAAGCAGTGCAATATTTTTTTGAGTAGCATCTGATGCATTTTTATACCTTCCCTTTAATGCTTTTACTAAAACACTTCGGTCACAATTTGCATTGCTTCTATCTTCAATTGCTTTTTTAAATCCGGCTAATGAAGGCTGGTAGGTATAGAAAGGGGCGAGATAATTTTCGCCTTTTATGTAATCGGTAAATACTTTTGAGAAACCTGTTTCTTCGAAAGAGATAGACGTTTTCTTAAAGTTCATATTTACTATTTAACAGGTTTGCCGAACAGGTCGTACTCTTCAGCAGAGGTTATTTTTATGTTTGCAAAATCGCCCACACGCACATAGGTATCGTTGTCGGCCTTTACATGTACTTCGTTATCAACTTCCGGCGAATCGTATTCGGTACGGCCCACAAAATATTCTCCTTCCTTGCGGTCAAATAATACTTTCAGGGTTTTACCCACTTTCTTTTTATTCAGTTCCTGAGAAATTTCTCGCTGTGCATCCATTAAAATTTTGGCACGCATTTTCTTCACTTCAGCCGAAACATCATCTACCGCTTTATGTGCATGTGTATCCTCTTCGTGCGAATAGGTAAACACACCAAGCCTGTCGAATTTCATTTCCTGTATCCAGCTAACAAGCTGTTCAAAATCTTTTTCTGTTTCGCCAGGGTAACCAACTAAGAAGGTGGTACGCATAGCAATACCAGGCACTTTTTCACGTATCGTTTCTACTAATCGTGTCGATTTTTCTTTGGTAATTCCCCTGCGCATAGCTTTAAGCACATTGTCTGAAACATGCTGCAGTGGCATATCCAGGTAATTACACACATTCGGATGCTCCTTTATAGCATCAATAATATCCATAGGGAAACCACTTGGGAATGCATAATGCAAACGTATCCAGTCGAGCCCGTCAACATCTGCAAGTTTATGTATCAGCTCGGCTACATTGCGCTTGCCATACATATCAAGTCCGTAATAGGTAAGGTCTTGTGCAATAAGCATAATTTCCTTTACCCCTTGCTTAACAAGGCCCTGTGCCTGCGTCACCAGTTTATCCATTGGCACTGATATATGCCCGCCGCGCATTAATGGAATTGCACAGAAAGAGCATTTACGGTCACACCCTTCTGATATTTTTACATAGGCATAATGATTTGGTGTGGTAAGCAAGCGCTCACCCACCAATTCGTGCTTATAGTCTGCTTTCAATGTTTTAAGCAAGCGTGGCATATCGCGCGTACCGAAATAGCCATCAACCTGCGGTATCTCTCTTTCCAGTTCAGGTTTGTAACGCTGGCTCAAACAACCTGTAACATATACCTTATCAATTTCGCCATTCTTCTTGGCTTCAACGTAACGCAAAATGGTATCGATACTTTCCTGCTTGGCATTATCAATAAAGCCGCATGTATTTATTACTACAATAGGTGCATCGCCTTCTTCATGTTTTACTTCATAATTGTTCGCTCTCAATTGTGCCATAAGCACCTCAGAATCAACCAGGTTTTTCGAACAACCCAAGGTAACTACATTTACTCTGTTCTTCTTTATCGTCTTAGTCTTCAATTCACAGTAAAATAGGTGCAAAGCTAAGCTAAATTAAAATGCTGTAACATCCGTTGAAGGCTGCTTCGGTTATAAGCGTCAATATTTGGTTTAACAGGCATTTTTTCATATATTTGTTCTTCAATACAACAACTATGAAAAAGCTTTCCCTAACCTTTGCTCTCTCCTTTCTATTATTCAATATAAATGTTTTTGCTCAGGATTGGGTAAAAATGATGCATGACCCTAATGCAAATTTTTATGACGTTCAGGCCGCATTTAATAAATGGTACGCTATTCATAAACCTGAGGTAGATGATGATAAAGATGCTATAAAACCAGGGGAAGAGCATGAAGAAGATGGAAATTACCTGTTATACAAAAGATGGGAATATATGATGCAGCCGCGTACATACCCTACAGGTAAAATGCCCGATGTAGCTGCAATTACAAAAGAATACCAGGACTTTTTAAATAACCAGAACAATAAGAAAAGTTCGCATAAATTGCAATCTACCGCTACATGGACCTATGCAGGAAATACAAGTATTCCTAATGGTGGAGACTGCGGCAGGGTAAACCGAATACGAATAGACCCGAATAATACAAGCATTTTGTACGCCTGCTCTCCTTCAGGTGGTTTATGGAAATCTACAAACGGAGGTGGCTCATGGGCCCCTCTAACCGACAAACTTTTAGGTATAGGAACCAGCGACGTGGCTATTGACCCGACTAGTTCAAATGTTCTGTATTTAGCTACAGGCGATGGCGATGGTATTGGTGGCAGCTACGGAACCCCTTCTACAATTGGTGTGCTTAAAAGTACCGACGGAGGTGTTACCTGGCAACAAACAGGCTTAAACTATACATTACAATCAAGCGGTCCGGGGCGTTTGACAGTTAACGAACTTGCTATGGACCCAAAAAATACAAATGTAATTCTGGCTGCTTCATCAGGTGGTTTATACTATACCAGTAATGGCGGAATTAGTTGGATATCGGTGGAAGGCGGCAATATAAAAAGTGTTGAATTTGAACCGGGTAACCCTAAGGTTGCATATGCTACAAGCGCTACCGGAGGATATTATCGTTCAGCAAATGGTGGTTTATCTTTCAAAGCAGTTGCATTACCTTCCTCTTCCGGAGCTGGAAGAATGCAAGTTGCAGTTACACCTGCCGATCCTAAATATGTTTATGTACTAGCAGATAACAGTAATTACGCATTCTTTGGTGTCTGGCTTTCGACCGATACGGGTAACACATTTAAACTGCAGGCTACAACACCTAACCTTTTAGGGTTCAACAATGGTACAGGTGGCGATGCAACTCAAGGGCAGGGATGGTATACTCTATCTATAGCTGTTTCTCAAACCAGTGCTACCACATTGGTTGTGGGCGGGGTTAATGTCTGGAAATCAACAAACAGTGGCACTTCATGGTCAAAAATAAGTTCATGGACCGGTGGTGGAGGGCCATACGTACATGCAGATATACATTCCCTCACTTTCCTGCAAGGTAGCGGTACAACCATTTATGCAAGTGATGATGGTGGAATTAATAAAACAACAAATACAGGCAGCACCTGGTCAGATCTGAGCAGTAATCTTGAAATAGCTGAACAATACAGCATTGGGCTTTCGGGCAGTAATGCAAACTTATGGATAACCGGCTGGCAGGATAACGGAACAAACCTGGCAAGCAGTGGTTCATGGTCAGAGCCATTAGGTGGTGATGGCATGATGTGCTTTATTGACTTTTCAAACAATAATTACATGTATGGTGAGCAGTACAATGGCTCATTTAATATGTCATCGAACGGAGGCGCAAGCTGGGGAGGCATAACAAATGGTATTAGTGAAACAGGTGCATGGGTTACTCCATGGTTATGTGATCCGCAAAATGCATCAACTTTGTTTGCCGGTATAAGTAATGTTTGGAAATCAACCAACAGAGGCAGCAATTGGACAGCTATAAGCACGTTTGCAAATGGTACCAGTACCATTAACTCAATTGCTGTAGCACCTTCAAACGATCAATATATATATGCCTCCGAAACCAGTGCATTGTATGCTACAACCAATGGAGGAACTACCTGGAACAATGTATTGGGTAATTTACCGGGCAACATCAGCAATATTATTGTTGACCCTGCTAATCCATTGCGTGTGTTTGCAACCATTTCAGGCTTTACGGCTAATCAAAAGGTATACATGACCTCTACAGGCGGAAACACATGGACAAATATTTCTTCCGGCTTGCCTAACCTGCCTGCTAATTGCATTGCATACCAGGGCAACGGAATAGATGCAATGTACGTTGGAACAGACCTTGGCGTTTATTACCGTGATACAACTAATACAGCAGGAAACTGGGTATCATACAACACAGGCTTACCTAATGTTGAAATTGCTGATTTAAAAATATATGCACCGGGAAGTATTTTAAGGGCAGCTACATATGGCCGCGGTACATGGCAAGTTCCTTTGTACCAGGCTGCAAGCGTAGCCCCTGTAGCAAAGTTTACAGCTTACCCAACTACAGTCTGTGCAGGATCAAATTATACAGTACAGTTTACCGATACTTCATCTAATCTGCCTACTGTATGGTCTTGGAAATTTCCGGGTGGAACTCCTAGCAGTTCTATTTTACAAAACCCGATAGTAACCTATGCTGCCGGTGGTAAATATTCCGTGTCTGAAACTGTATCGAATGGAATAGGAAGTGACTCAGTTACAGTAAATAGTTACATTACGGTAAACCCTGCACCACCTACTACTACAATAAAACAAAGTGGCGATACGCTCTTCTGCACACCGGCTACTTTCAATTTCTATCAGTGGGAACTAAAGGGTGTTGGAATACCAGGTGCAACCTCGTCGCGTTTAACTATCAATACTACCGGTGTTTATAGAGTGTATGTAAGTGACAGTGACGGATGCGGTACCTACGGACAATTAGTAGTAAGTATTATTATTGGCATTAACGAAATTTCGCTCAATGACTTTATCAACGCGTATCCGAACCCTACTACCGGAAACCTCCAGGTTGAATTTGATCTGCCAAATGGCGGAGACTATGAACTCTCTGTTGCTAACGTATTAGGCCAAACAGTCTATTCAGATAAAATGCATATTGAAGGAAAAACAACCCGCAACATTAATATGGATGGCTTGAGTAAAGGGGTTTATTTCTTATCTATTAAAGGAAATTCCTCAAGTGGAGTGAAAAAGATAATGCTCTATTAATAAGAAATTTCAAGTATTATTTCAAATCCCCTGAATGTTCTTCAGGGGATTTTTTTATAACATATGCATGAAAAAGAACCGTTTTGCAATTTTATTTTTTTCGGCCTTATGCCTCGGTTTCGTTAAGCCTGAGGGTTTTAAGCAAGAACAATTAAAGTACAAAACTGTTAACACTGCATACACAGAAAAATGGCAAACAGTTAAAGATAAACTAACAAAGGCCGGTATTGATACTTCGCATTTTGAAGTATTCATTCGTGTTTTCAAAAATGATGCCAAGCTTGAAGTCTGGGCAAGATCAGGCACCGGCAAGCAGTTTGCCTTGGTAGATTCATATACTATTTGCCAATCATCAGGCAATCTTGGTCCAAAACGCAGAGAAGGCGATGGCCAGGTGCCTGAAGGATTTTATTCGGTAAGTGTATTTCAACCTGCAAGTGAATTTTATCTTGCCTTAGGTGTTAGCTATCCCAATAAAGCCGACCGTATAAACGGGGACAAAAAAAGTCCGGGCGGAGATATTATGATTCATGGTAATTGTGTTACTATTGGCTGCATACCCATGACGGATGATAAAATAAAAGAGATATACATTATGGCTGTTGAAGCCCGAAACCATGGAGAACAGAATATTCCTATTCATATTTTCCCTACACATATGAACAATGAAGGAATGACATTTTTACAACAATCAAACCCTGATAAAACCCTGCTCGACTTCTGGAAAAACCTGAAGAAAGGATATGACTATTTTGAAACTAAAAAAACTTTACCGGAGGTAAGTATAAATCTTACCGGAGAATATAGCTTCCGGTAACTATTACTGCGTTACATCTATCTTCGCTGGCATGGCAGCTATCTTCGCAATAATATCTTTATAACCTGCCTGCTTCCTTATAGCATTAAAATTAGAATCTGCTTCAAGCCTTTTAATATCTGTAAACCCTAAACGCATTGCGTCACGTAAACTGCTTATAGCTTTTTCGGAGTTGTTTTCACGTGCATACAATCCTGCAAACAAATAACTATGCTCAGGATTAGTAGGATCTATTAAGCCATACAGGTTCAAAAAGTGTGCTGTGGCTGCATCGTCAGTTGATTTGAATGAATGCGAAGCACCCATGTAAACAGCAAGACTAAGGAAGCTCATTAATCGTTGTGTTTGTATGCTGACCGGTGAGCTGGAATCCTTTTTAACCAGCGTATTCATTGCCTTCACCTTGTCCTGCCACCACCCCTGGTTCTGAGTTGATAAGTCGTCAATATATTGTCTTTGTATTTTAGCCTCCTCAATCTCGCTTGCCTGTTCATCCTTCAGGTACTTAGCTACCTTGCCCGATTTTTCCATGTCTTGCACTGCGGCCACGTATTTATCTACATTAGTTAAGCTACGTAAAAAATTCAATGCTTTTTTATTTGTAAAATATTCGTGTATATCCTTATCCTGGGTGCTTTTTTTACCTGCTTCCAATACAAGTTCCTGTTCAACAACCTTTATTATCGAATCGTTTTTAGTCATGGTATTATTTCTCATGGCACACAGATCCATCCACTGAAATGCCTGTTCAATATCTGCCACAGGTGGCCATTGATGCTTGCCATGAAAAACTACTAATTGGTGAGTGAGCGGGCTCTGGTCTAACTGTCTGTCCAGGTTCTTCAGTTCAACAAAGTTAAAATCCCTTTCCCCAACAAATGTTATAATTGAAAATGGCTGGGTTATCTGCGGTACTTCTTGTGGAAATCCACCACCACATGCAACCACTCCTGCAATGCCACCATTCAGTGCCAATGAACAGGCTACCCGTGCACCACCTGAAAAACCAAAAACATATAACCGTGCATTATCTATCGAAAGTCGTTGCGATACATCTGACATAAATGCCTGGGCCGCTTTTGCCGATTCATCCATTTGCATACCATTCCTGGAGCCATAGGTACCCGCAATAATAAAACCATATTTCTCTGCAAGGTCCTTATATAACTTCAAGGGCAAATTTCCTACTCCGTGTGGGTCAAAAAAATAAATAACAGGCCATTTTTTTGTTGATGTATACTTAGTGGGAACATACACAGCATATTTCTCAGTGGGTACATCAATGCAATGGATAGTATCGATTATAACACCTTTATCTAAAGGCTTCAATTCGGCATGGCTGTGTTTTACAGTGTCTACAGCTGTTTGGCTAGTATTGTCGTTGCCTGCGGCCTTAGGATTTCCATGACAACCCCATAGCATTATGGCTCCCAAAATATAGATATTGTACTTGTTCATAGGCTGTTCATTAATCAATTGCCCCGGCAAGTTACTTTTTTTCTAAACTTGTATAATTATGTTAGCAGAAATAATAACCATAGGCGATGAAATCCTCATCGGGCAAATAGTAGATACCAACTCCGCATGGATGGGTACTGTATTGAATGAACATGGAATAAAAGTTCATCAAATAACATCGGTATCGGATAACCGTGAGCATATACTTACCGCACTGAAAGAGGCAAGTAACAGAGTGGATATCATTCTGATTACCGGTGGCCTCGGACCCACACGCGATGATATTACCAAACATACTATTTGCGAATACTTTAATGTAAAACTTCGGTTCGATGAAAGTGTATTAGCAGATGTCACTGCTCTATTTAAAAGGTTCGGAAGAGATGTAACACCTATAAACCGAAAGCAAGCGGAGATCCCTGAGAACTGTACACCCCTGCATAATAAAAACGGTACTGCACCGGGTATGTGGTTTGAAGAGAGTGGAAAAATATATGCCTCGATGCCTGGTGTGCCTTTTGAAATGAAGGCACTTATGACAGATGAAGTAATTCCAAGGCTGAAAAAGAAATTTACCCTGCCTGTTATTATACACAAAAATGTACTTACACAAGGCATTGGTGAATCGGTTCTTTCCGAGCTAATATCAGACTGGGAAACATCGCTGGCCAAAGAAGAAATAAAATTGGCCTACCTGCCATCTTCTTCTATGGTAAGG
Source organism: Bacteroidota bacterium (assembly GCA_013289395.1). Taxonomy (GTDB): domain Bacteria; phylum Bacteroidota; class Bacteroidia; order JABEUT01; family JABEUT01; genus JABEUT01. The sequence goes on along the minus strand of JABCZY010000008.1, from coordinate 24,166 downwards.
TTACGGCTCAGCATAAGCGGAAGTGATGAAAAGACGATGCAGGAAAAAATTGCCAGGAAAATTGAAGAGTTGAAAAAGATTGCAGGCCAGCATATTTTTGGCTACGATGATCAAACGCTTGAGGGAATTGTCGGTGACCTGCTGAAGCAAAGAAAACAGAAAGTATCTACGGCAGAGAGTTGCACGGGCGGATACATTGCACACCGCATTACATCGGTAGCAGGTAGCTCCGATTATTTTACGGGGGCTATTATCAGTTACTCGTATGATGTAAAAACCACAGAGCTTGGAGTAAGTGAAGAAATATTAAAAACACACGGAGCTGTTTCACAACCGGTAGTGGAACAAATGGCAAAAGCAGTACGAATAAAAATGAAAACAGATTACTCTATTGCAGCATCGGGCATTGCCGGGCCAGGCGGAGGAACACTTGATAAACCTGTCGGAACAGTTTGGATAGCTATTGCAACACCCGAAAGGGTTTTCAGTAAGTGCTTTCAGTTTGGCGGCAACCGCGAAAGGAATATTATTGTTACCGGCCTTACGGCCTTAAATATGCTGCGCAAGGAAATACTTGCTTCAGAGTAAACAAACCTTATTTTTGTAGCTATGAATGCAATTGGCATTATACCAGCACGCTTTGCTTCTACCCGCTTTCCGGGTAAGCCCTTGGTTGATATACAAGGCAAGACAATGATTCGCCGCGTATATGAGCAAGCCATGCAAAGCAAGGCGCTTACTGCAGTAGTTGTGGCTACCGACGACGAACGTATTTACAAAGAAGTGGAAAGCTTTCGCGGTAAAGTGGTTATGACGGCCGCACATCACAAAAATGGTACCGAGCGTTGTGTTGAGGCATTAGAGAAATCGACTCAAAACCAATGGGATGTGGTTGTTAACATTCAAGGCGATGAACCTTTCATACATCCCGAACAAATAGATAAGGTAGTGGCTTGTTTTAAGAATGATTCTGTTCAGATAGCAACGCTTGCCCGTTTACTGGCAGAAGAAAAAGAACTGAATAACCCTTCAACTATAAAGGTGGTACGTAAGGCAAATGGAGAGGCTTTGTATTTCAGCCGCTCTGCCATACCATTTTACCGCGATGCAAAAGGAGAGGAATGGGTAAAAAAACACCCATACCTTAAACATATAGGCATTTATGCTTTCAGGGCTGAGGTTATTAAGAAAGTAGTAAAACTGGCTCCTTCGGCCTTAGAGCTTGCTGAATCATTGGAACAATTGCGTTGGATGGAGAACGGATACCCTATTTTTGTAGATATTACAGATAAAGAAGCAATATCTATAGATACCCCTGAAGATTTACAAAAGATTCGTTAATTTTGAGGCTACCGAAACACGTATGCGCATAGAAGAACACATTAGCGAATTGTTATTTGAACACGACTGTGTTATTGTGCCCGATTTTGGCGGATTCATTGGTAACTATTCCCCTGCCAAAGTTGATGAAGTAAAGCACCTTTTTGAACCACCACGTAAAAAGATACTCTTCAATAAAGGGCTTACGCAAAATGATGGCTTGCTTGCCAATCATATGTCTATACGTGAGCAACTTACCTATGCCGAAGCACTTAAGCAGATAGCAGGTGAAGTTGGCCGTTACCGCAATGAATTAAAGAATAATAAGCGCATAGTGTTCGAGAACATTGGCGTATTATATATGGATGAAAGCAATAATGTTGCTTTTCAACCCGATGAAAAAGTAAATTATTTACCCGAGGCATTTGGTCTTTCGGCTTTCTATCGCTTGCCTGTTGAACAGGAAAAAACGGAAGAAAAAGAAAGTACTGTTGTACAATTGCATAAAGAAAGATCTCGTTTACGCCCGTATGCTATAGCTGCTGCAATCAGTGCATTGGTTACATCAACTTTTTGGTTTACCATAAATGAAACCAATTTGAGTAACTACGCAAGCCTGAATATGTTCGGAAAGAAGGAAGCACCTACGTATGTGTATTCACCTGACCATTCTCTTGCTAAGTTAAATGCACCCATTGCAAAAGATAGTTTGACTATTTATGTAAAAGAAGCTCCAGCCGTAAAGAACATTGACATTACATCAGCATCTTATCATATTGTTGCAGGTTGTTTCCGCATTTATGAGAATGCCCAGAATATGATCGCAATACTGAAAAAGAAAAATGTGGATGGAGCTATTGTAGGAAAAACTCCGGATGGTTTATATATAGTGGGCTGTGGCAAATACAACTCATATAGCGAAGCTGAATCACAATTGGATAGCTTCCGCAAAAATGTTCAGGAAGAAGCCTGGGTATTTGGCAAAAGCAAATAAAAAAACTCAGCTTTCTGCTGAGTCTGTCAAAGGATTTCCAAATTAAATTTATTCCTTAGGAGGAGGGGGAGTATTACCCGGTTTATTAGGACGAGCCTGATTCGGATTATTTGGCCTGTTAGGATTATTCGGCTTATTAGGATTGTTAGGCCGGTTCTGATTATTCTGAGGCCTGCGTCGCGGTTGCTGCTGGCGGCGTGGCTGTTGTTTAAGTGTTGATGGAACTCCACCTACCACATAGCCAACTTCTTTCTTTTCTTCAACCTTTGTTTCTTCAAGTTCAGCAGGTTTCTTGCCGTTCTTGTTCATATCCATAACATACTTAACCCTGTCTACACTTAATGCCATGAAATTAGTCGGTGCATCGGAATAGGTGTACCAAAGAATACGCTTGAAAATATCTGTTTTTTGATGGAATGCCCTACCCTTCTGCGATTCCAGTTCTGTAGGTTGAGGCAAGTCTTTCAGGGCATCTAAATAACTATCTAATTCAAAGTTCAAACAACATTTAAGTTTACCACATTGGCCTGCCAGCTTAACCGGGTTCAATGCCAATTGCTGGTAACGTGCAGCAGTAGTGCTTACCGAGCGAAAATCTGTCAGCCAGGTAGAGCAACATAATTCTCTTCCGCAAGAACCAATACCACCTAAGCGGCCTGCTTCCTGCCTTTCACCTATCTGCCACATTTGTACACGCACCCTGAATTCAGATGCAAATGCCCTAATAAGCTCGCGGAAATCTACGCGGCCCGGTGCAGTATAGTAAAAAGAAACATGCGATTTATCGCCTTGGTATTCAATATCATTCAGCTTCATATCAAGCTTCATGCTCGATGCCAGTATGCGGGCACGCACCAGAATTTTTGGTTCCAGGGCCTGCACCTCACGCCATTTTTCTACGTCGGCAGGAGTAGCTTTTCGTAACACATTTTTAATTGCAGGATCAGCTGGATCAACTTTCTTTTTACGCATTTGTAAACGCACCAGTTCGCCTGAAATAGAAATAACACCTACATCATACCCACTGGCAGCTTCTACTACCACAATATTACCTACTAATAATTGCAGGCCATTACGGTTGCGGAAAAACTCCTTGCGGCTGTTCTTAAATCGTATTTCAACAATATCAAAAGGTTTTTGGCCGGCTGGTAGTTCCATATTGGCAAGCCAATCGAACACATTAAGCTTATTGCAGCCTCCACCTTTGGTAGAGCAACCTCCACCGCTTGTATTCCCTCTGTTTGTCGAACAACCACTACATCCCATGCTTTCTTGTTAGCTGAAGAGCAAAAATACTCATTCAAGGCAATTAACAAAGGAAATGAAGGAAAAAGGTCTTTACCTGATCACAGTAACACTGCCGATCTTCTGGAAAACCTGGTTGAAATAAGTGACAGCCTTTAACATATATACGTAGGTATCTTCTTCAACCTTTTTGCCACCCATGGTTCCATCCCAGCCACCATCTAATGTGTTCCAGTGATAAATAAGCTGGCCCCAGCGATCGAATATATAAACCTCTATAGTACTGTACCCGGTAAATTTAGGCCTGAATACATCATTCAGTCCATCACCATTCGGGGTAAAGGCATCGGGTATATACATGGTAGGTAACACATCTACAATTACAGAATCTATTGCCTTGCAGCCATCGCTATCAGCCACCTGAACATAAAAAACAGTATTACTATCTACTTTTACAACCGTTGTTGCGCACACAGTACAACTCAATTCAGCAGTTGGGCTCCATGTAAAAGGTGGCGTACCCACTGCATTCAGGGTTACAACCTGTCCCGGTAAAACCATCATACTATCGGGCATTGCTTGAACAATAGGCATTGGTTTTATTTTTATAATACTGGAATCTTTGCTTACGCAGGGCCCATTTGTAACCGTAACCGTATAGGTAACACTTCCGTAAGGCTTAGCAACCGGGTTATAAATGTTATATGCACTTAGCCCATATGAGGGTTCCCAGCTGTATTTATAATTGCCACTATCAGCATACAAATGAATAACCGTATTCAGGCAAATGGTAGTATCAAATTCTGTAAGCGGTACTTTCGAAAATGCCAGGACTTCTACACTATCCTTTCCTTTACAACCATGTTTATCTGTAGTAGCAACAAAATAAGGTCCGCCGTTGCGCGCTTCTATTGATGAGGCCGTCGATCCTGTTGACCATACATACGACACAAAACTACTGTCGGTTTTCAAGGCAAGTGAATCGCCCAGGCATAGCTGATCATTGCGCGGAATAATTTTAGTTGTGTTTGTATATACCTGAACATGTACTGTATCTATAACAGTACAGAAGCTATCTTTTGCACTTACATAATAGGTTGCAGAACCCAGTGGTGCAGCGTGAGGTGATGCTGTATTGGTATCATTCAATCCGTTGGAAGGTGACCAGGTATATTTAGCTGCACCTATTGCACCTGTAGTGGTGGTGGTTAATGCAACACTATCACCCAAACAAACAAATGTTGATGGTGCAGTGAATGTAAGCGGTACAACTACCCTTACGGTAGCATATCCCGTATCAGTAACATTACAGGTAGTAGAATCGGTTGCAATAAGCATTACTTTATAAGTACCGGGCTTAGTGTAGGTATATGTAGGAGAAACAACAGAGGAGGTATCCCCATTTCCAAAGAACCACCGGAATGCATGTCCGTAGGTTGTAATATTTTTAAAATTAACAGCGAATGGGGCGCAACCTGCTGTAACATTAGGGCTGATAATAAATGAAGCTATTGTTTCCAACAGGTCCATTTTAAATTTTACCAATGCATTATTACAATTAGGACCTTTATTGGTAGCTGACCATGCACCGGGTGTTGTAGGAATATCAGAATAACCTTGACAACCGCCGCAAATAGCCTGGTATATTACACCTCTTTTATCAAACCGGCTTGTTCCTCCATCCACATGCGCAAGGCTTCCATTGTTTCCTCCAGTGCTGCCAAAGAATGTTGCGTACCATAAGGTAGAGGCCTGCTTTTGCATTACCATAAAGTAAAAATCCTCGCCATTATTAATATTACCCGTCTGCGGGTTATTCAATACATTGGGTACACTTCTGTATGCATTGGCAGTAACCGGCAATCCTATACTACTGCTTGAATGTCCGTTATACCCATACAGATCTCCTGCCCAACCCGAAATGTAAATATTCAAACAATTATCAACCAGGAAAGCAGATGGAGCAATATCCGGCACACCACGGCCTGAACCAAACTCTGTAGAAAAAATAGTTTTGGAAAGCGTTGGGTCCATTTCATGAATAAACTGACCGCTGTTCGGATTAGAATACACGCCGGCAGTTATCGGGTAGTTTCCACTCGTCTGGCCATATACATATACATTGTTATACTTATCCGTCTGTACAAAAAAGGCCTGGTCGTAGCCACTGGTACCCAAATAGGTAGATTGTAATAATGTGCCTGTTGTGGAAAGATGAACTACAAATCCATCAATTGCACCGCTATAAGCAGGTTGCAGGGTTGTAGGAGTGGTAGGGAAATTTGAGCTTGATGTACCGCCTGCTACATAAGCCTCGTTCTTTGAGTTTAAGGCAATATTATACGCTGCGTCATCTGAACCGCCACCAAGGTATGTGCCCCACAACATTGTGCTTAAGTTAGAGCTCATTTTAAATGCGCATCCATCCTGCATGCCTTGCGAGGAAGCTTGAACAGCTCCGGCAGTGGTTGGAAAATTAGGAGAAGAAGTACATGAAGCCACGTACACATTGTTGTTATTATCTACTACAATATCTCCTCGTCCATCGTCAGCATAATTAAATTTAAGTGAACCTAAAAACGTTTCTATGGCTGAAATATTTACACCATCATCGCCGGAACCACCAACATAAGTTGAGGCCAGTAATACACCGCTTGAATCGAATTTTGTAATGCTCAGATCGGCGCCTCCACCAGATGTAGTGCTGTATGCTCCAGGTGTTGTAGGGAAATTTTTAGAGTACGTACGGCCTAACACAAGCAAATTATTTGTGTTATCTACCACTAAGCTTTGAGGTTCTTCATTATCACTTCCACCAAGGTAAGTAGAAAATAATAATGTCGTTCCGGTAGGATTAAATTTAGAAATTACTATATCGTATCCATTGTTATCAGGTGTAGGCCAGTTGTTACCACCACCGGTACCACCGCCCTGAAAAGTAACCTGGAAAGCACCCGGTGTTACCGGGTAACCTGCACTAAATGCAATCCCTGAAGTATATGCATTGCTCATAGCATCGTATGTTGCACTCATTCCCCAGTTATCGGCTGTAGAACCGCTAAACGTTGCAAACACTAGTGTAGGGTCAATTACCAAAGGCAACGAAGCATCATATGAACCTTTTAGATTGAAACTCAGTTCATCTTTATTCAGTACAAAATCACAATCTACATTCACTTTTTTACCATTTACTTCCTGGTAGGCTATAGGCCTTGCCTGTGCTATATCACCAATTTCAGTATGTATAACAAGTTGTCCGTTCTTAACCGATAAATAGTTCTGCCCGGTAAAACGCATTTTCAAATTTGTAATATCAGCATGCGGGGCAACAAAAAAGTCATACCGTACATTGTTGAGATCACTGAATACCTTTACTGAAATACCAGGATATATGCTATTGTAGTTCACTTCTCCAAAAACCCCTACGCCCGATGCCCACTTGCTTCTATCACTTCCAACAAAATAGTTATTGTAAAATTCCTTACGGCCTCCGCCTTCAACAGTTGCAGGCAAGCTATTCTCAAATTCCATTCGCACGGCCTGAAAGGTCATACTACAACTTACAAAGTCCTGCGGGTTACCATTAGGGTTGGGGTGTAGCCTCTCAAGCCCGCCCGGAGGAAAAAATAAATAAGTTAAGGCATTCTTTTCAAGGAATATCCTACCTCCGTTAAAATCACCCTGGTACAACACTTTATTATACCATTGCCCCTTATTTTCAACATAATTTATATAGGAATTAGTAGTGGCTAAGGTTTGCGTTATAGAATTATTTACAGCTATATGAGTTGGGGTTGGATGAACTACCTGGGTCTGAGCAATTCCAAAATAAGCCCCCCAAAAGAGAAAAACAATAAGAGGAATTATTTTGTACTTATTACTCATTTCATTTAAAAACGATATATACGAACTCATAAAGTTACAAAATCTTATCCACATAAACAAAAATGAGCCTTTCCTGCGCCTATAAACAAAAACAGCCCCCTGAAAGGGAGCTGTTTTTAGAGATAAAATGAGAATTCTGTTACGCTATTGTGGCCTCTTTGTGCTCGGTTATAGCAAACTCTTTCTTAACGGCATCTACATAGTCAAGTTTTTCCCATGTAAAGGTTTCATACTTTTTACCGTTTACTTCCTTTGTACCAGGTATGCGGCCAATATGTCCGTATGCTGCAGTTTCAGAAAATATTGGGTTGCGTAAGCCAAAGCGCTTTACAATAGCAGCCGGACGCATATCGAATAACTTTGCAACGCGTTTAGATATTTCGCCATCGCTTAATTTCTTGCCTTCCTTATCGCGCAACTTGCATGTACCTTTAGTATCTACATAAATAGACACCGGCTGTGCAACACCAATAGCATATGCTACCTGCACTTCAGCTTCGGCAGATACCCCTGCTGCAACTAAGTTCTTAGCTATATGGCGCACTGCGTATGCAGCTGAGCGGTCAACTTTTGAAGAATCTTTACCAGAGAACGCACCACCACCGTGCGCACATTTTCCGCCATAGGTATCAACAATAATTTTTCTTCCGGTAAGGCCGGTGTCACCATGTGGTCCACCGATCACAAACTTTCCGGTAGGGTTCACAAAGTATTTAATATCGTCCTTTAACAGTTTTCTTGCCTTAGCAGGAAGTTGTTTTTTAACGCGAGGAATAAGGATGTTTCGTACATCATCTTTAATCTTCTCTAACATTGCCGCTTCGGTATCAAAATCATCGTGCTGGGTAGAAACCACAATGGTATCAACACGTTCAGCCTTGCCTTTGTCGCTATATTGAATGGTAACCTGCGATTTTGCATCAGGCCTTAAGTATTTCATTTTCTTACCTTCTCTGCGAATCGCCGCTAATTCCTTTACCAATAAGTGAGCCATTTCTATTGCCAATGGCATGTAATTATCTGTCTCGGTACAAGCGTAACCAAACATCATACCCTGGTCACCGGCACCCTGGTCTTCTTCCTTGGTTCTTTCAACGCCCTGGTTAATATCAGGAGATTGTTCGTGTATAGTTGAAATAACACCGCAAGAATCACCATCGAACATATATTCAGCCTTGGTGTATCCTATTTTGCGAATTGCATCGCGGGTAATCTTTTGTACATCTATATACGCCTTGGTTTTAATTTCACCGCCTACAACCGCAAGGCCTGTGGTAACAAAGCTTTCACAAGCAACTTTTGAATTCGGATCTTGTGCCAGTATAGCATCAAGAATAGCATCAGAAATTTGGTCAGCTACTTTATCAGGATGCCCCTCTGATACAGATTCGGAAGTGAAAAAATATGACATATTGATTGTTTTTTTAGGTTTAAGAATGGCGAATATATGCCTTTTTCGTAAAAAATATGGCTTTTAGGCAAAAAAATGGCAAAAACTTTAATATCAGAAAAAACTAGTATAAAATGCTAAATTTGTTATACAATTCCTTATTATGCGAAAACCGCTTGTATTACTGTTATTCTTAAGTATTTATATAACTGGTTTCACACAACGCTCGAGCCTTGCCCCGAATATTAAAAAACTACAAGGCGATACCATTGTCTGGAGAAAAGACTCTTTACTTACCAAAGACGATTTTAAGGCAAAACCACATCAGGGTGGACCATTAGGTTTTACTGTTTCCAGTATTTTCTTTTACACGAACGAAAATAACGGACAACTTGTATTTGAAGTAGAGGCGCTTTTTTTAAAATCGAAATCATACATTGTTCAATATTCTGAATATGTACTAAAGCATGAGCAATTGCATTTCAACATAACTGAACTATATGCACGCAAGCTCAGAAAAATGATAGCGGATAAAGATTTTAAGAAGGTGAGCAACATGAACCAGGTGATTCAGAATATGTACAATAAGGTTGAACAGGAATGGGAAAGAACAGAACAGAAATACGATGATGAAACCAATCATGGACTCAATGCTGCACGCCAGCAGGAATGGAACGATAATATAAAATCACAGCTCGATGCACTTGATGCCTACAGTAATACTGAGGTGAATATTGTGAAGTAGAGTAATTATCAGTTTCATCAGACCCAAACTTTTTAAAGGGGCGTTAAATCTTCTGGGCGGCTCTTGCTCCCTGCTTGCCTGTATTTCCTATACTCGCATCATGAGCAGCTAACCCGCGCCCACCTTTTACCTAGTTCAAATAACACGTAGCCCAGCGTTAGGGATAGTAGCGTAAAGCCCACAGCGCAGCGAGGACTTGCAGCGGATAGCCCGACCCCTAGGGGAACGCCCAAGAATTAATTACGAATTAGCAGTAAGACCTCTTTAATGGAACTACAATACTACTTCACCTCTATTTTAATTCCCAATTCTTTTAATTGTGCGGCATCAATGGTAGACGGACTATCCATCATCATATCGCGGCCGGCATTATTTTTAGGGAAAGCAATAAATTCACGAATGTTTTCTTCGTTTGCTATGGTCATAGATGCAAAACGGTCTAAGCCAAATGCAAGCCCACCATGCGGAGGTGCACCGTATTCAAAGGCATTTAATATAAACGCAAATTTCAGTTCTACTTCTTCTTTACTAAGCCCAAGAGTATTGAACATTTTCTCCTGGTTCTTTCGGTCATGTATACGAATAGAACCGCCACCTACTTCAACCCCGTTAATGACTAAGTCATACGCATTGGCACGTATCTTTCCTAATTCGCCTGTTTCAAAAAAGTGCTCATCTTCTTTCTTCCACGATGTAAACGGATGATGACAAGCATTCCAGCGGCCCGCTTCCTTATCTTCTTCCAGCAATGGAAAATCTATAACCCACAGTGGATTATACACACTCTTTGAACGTAAGCCCAAACGTGTGCCCATCTCTAAGCGCAATTCACATAATGCACGACGTGTAATAGCAGCCGGACCACTAACGACTAAAATCAGATCGCCGGGTTTTGCTTCAGCAGCATCGGCCCATTTCTTTAAATCTTCCGGTGTGTAAAATTTATCTACCGACGATTTTAATGAACCATCCGCTCCATACTTTACATATATCAATCCTTTAGCGCCTATCTGCGGGCGCTTTACAAATTCTATCAATTCATCAGTCTGGCTTCTGGAATATTCCGAAGCATTCGGAACAGAGATACAACCTACCGTTTCAGCATCATCCAATACCTTAAACCCTTTGCCTTTTACTGCAGATGTAATATCGTGAATAAGCATACCGAAGCGGGTATCGGGCTTATCGTTACCATAATACTTCATGGCATCTGCATAGGTCATGCGAGGGAAATTTCCCATCTCAATATTTCTAACTGATTTGAAAACATGCTTCACCATGCCCTCAAACATTTGCAGAATATCTTCCTGTTCTACAAAAGCCATTTCACAGTCTATCTGTGTAAACTCAGGTTGCCTGTCGGCACGCAAGTCCTCATCGCGGAAACATCTTACGATCTGGTAATAGCGGTCGAAACCAGCCACCATTAATATTTGTTTGAATGTTTGTGGCGATTGTGGCAATGCATAAAACTCACCCTGGTTAACACGCGATGGAACAATAAAATCTCGGGCACCTTCAGGCGTGCTCTTAATTAAAAACGGTGTTTCAATATCAGCAAAACCTTTGCTATCTAAATATTCGCGAACGGCTTTTGCAACCTTGTGGCGATTCAGCAAATTATTTTTAATTGGTTCGCGGCGAAGGTCCAGATACCTGTATTTCATACGGAGTTCCTCGCCTCCGTCCGTATTTTCATCTAATGTAAACGGTGGAGTTTTCGAAGCATTTAATATTTCGAATGATGTAACAATAATCTCTATTTCGCCAGTAGTAATTTTTGCATTCTTACTGCTTCTTTCAACTACTTTACCGCTTGCTTTAATAACAAATTCACGGCCCAGTTTTGCAGCTTTTTCTCCCAGCTCTTTATCTTTATTTGCATCGAATACCAACTGTGTAATTCCATAACGGTCGCGCAGATCGACAAAGGTCAACCCACCCATTTCTCTGTTCTTGTGCACCCAGCCACTGAGGGTTACCTCCTGGCCTGCGTTCTTTAGCGTTAGTTCTCCGCAAGTATGTGTTCTAAGCATTGTTTTTTCTTAAGGTTGCGAAATTACAAATAAAAGCCCCACCTAAATCCTCCCCGCTAGGGAGGACTTTATTTCTTTGTGTTCTTTGCGTGAATTTTCTTTGCGTACTTTGCGGTAAAATGTTTTATACCGATGAATAAACTACTGGGAATTAGTTTAATTCTTTTATCCTTCACTTGCTTCGCCAAAAGCCCTAAGGATAGTGTTTACAAAACCTACAACCTGAAAGGTGGCTACATAGTGCAAGTTAAAAGCTTGCGGGCCGATTCAAACGCAGTGGTATTGATTCATGGCAAGGACAGCAACATGCTTAACTCAGCAGAAAAAAGCTTAGGACTTGCTGCGCTTGGCTATGTATATGCCGACTTCGAAAAGACCTACATTATGGCTACCCACTTGGAAGCCGACCCGGTGAAGTTTGAGGTGATTGAAAAAGCTACGGGGCAAACAATACTATACGGGCAATCTGTTTTTTATAAAGACACGGTTAAGAAGTTACTAATGTTCGATGGCTTGTATGGCAAGGGCCGCGGTAAACTTGTGCTGTTCAACACCAAAACAAATAATGCCGAGTATTTTCCTGCACCTACCAATACGCCTTGTTTCTGTTGCTTCTGCTGGAAAGTGACAAGTTTAACTGATACAGAAGTTCAGATTCAATATGAGAACCTGAAGCATGAAAAAGTAATAAAGACCTATTCACGGAAATAAACCTGGCAACAGCTCTATCCCTGTATTATGTCGTGCACCGATACCTTATAGCCGCCCTCGTTGCGTATAACAGTAAAGCTTTCAATAGTATTTATTTTGGTGTGTTTTATTTTGTACACCAAGTTCACGCAAGGCATATCGTTCTCATCCGTTCCATTCTTAATTGAAGTGCATTCCATCGAGACAAAATCACCAACTGCGGCACGTAATTTCCTAAAATTTTCAGCACGCTGTTCAGGGGTTTGATTCCTGTTCATTACCTCATCGTAATATTGAGTTGTGCCTGCGTAGTCTCCCGAGTTTATCTTCTGTTCAAGTGCTTCAACAAGGTCTTTTGCTTTTTGCTGATCAAGCTTCATTACTGAAGTGCATCCGGTAATAAATATGGCTAAAATAAACGCGAGTTTTTTCATGGTTTTCATTTTTGGGGTTAACACAAATTTACGAAAATAGGCGGGCAAATCAAACCCCAACCATTTTGCCTTGGGCAGAATCCCATACCTTTAATTTAAGGCAGGCAATAATATCTTTTGGCGCCAATGAAGTTCTTTTAGGATGCTGTAGCTCAGGAAACGCTGCCATTACTTCAGGCAAACGATAGAATGGAATGCGTGAATTCATGTGGTGAATATGATGGTAACCAATATTAGCTGTGAACCAGTTCATTATTGGGCCCATATCCATAAAGCTCGATGATTCCAGCGCAGCCTTTTCATAAGCCCACTCCTCATTATTATGGAATGTAACATCGGGGAAATTGTGCTGAGCATAAAACAGGTAGTCGCCAAAGAAGCCGGAGATAAAGAATGGCACGAACATTGAGAAAAGCCAGGTTTGCCACCCCAAAAAGTATATTACAGTAACAATAAGCGCAATATGAATGATCATAGCGATGAGTGAATCGTAATGCTTTTTCGGATTATTCAAAAACGATCGCATTGAAATACCATAAAAGAACATAGTAAAGTACCCAAAGAAAATAGTAATAGGATGCCTTGACAAAAGGTAACTGCGTTTTTCAGCAGGTGAAAGCGTCTCGAATTTTTCGCGGGTAATGATCAGATATGAACCAATGCTTGAAGAAAATAGTTTTGAATTATGCTTGTGGTGGTAATCGTGTGAGCGCTTCCAGATGCTTACCGGAGCAAGTGAAAGAATACCAAATGCCGAGAAAATTATTTTACCAATAACCGACTTGTTCAGTATGGCATGGTGTTCAAAATCATGATACAGCACGAACATTCTTACCGTTATAAGTCCTGCCAGAACACCAAGTACTAAACGAATTGGAATATTTGTAATAAGCGCTGCGCCCACATAAGCTGCAGATGCAAGAATTAACGTAGAAAGTACATAGAACCAGCTTTTGGCCTTATCCTCAACAGCGTATTGCCTGGTGGCTAATATAAGTTCCTTACCTGTTAACATTGTTTTTACTTACAACAAAGATATGACAAATCAGGCAACCTTTCGTTTATGTTTCCACCTGCGGTGAGACCATAACCAAACCTCAGGTTGGGCAATTATGTCCTTTTCGAGCCTGCGGGTATGCATTTCCGATATTTCACCATCTTTCGTTTCCTTCGGATTCATGCAAAGCACCTCTGCCTCTATTTGATAATAACCCCTTTTAACTCTTTTAATACAGGCGTATACGATCGGGTATTCCATCTTCTTCGCAATTCGTTCTGTACCCGTAAATACGGGGGTGTCCTGATTAAGGAATGTTGTCCAATATGCACCCTCAGGTGAAGGTGTTTGGTCGGCAATAAACGCCGTTGCACTAACTTCATTGCGTTTCACAACCATTTCCCTAAATGTTTCACGCATAGCAATTAGCCCGGTACCAAATCGGGTGCGCATATCATAAATCAGTTTATTAAAGTACTTGTTGCTGAGCGGATGGTATATTACATAGAGCTGGTGTTTGCACAGAAGACTGAATGTATTACCGGCCCATTCCCAATTACCTAAATGCCCCATTACAAGCACCACCGATTTCTTTTCATTTGCCAGTTTATCAAATACTTCCTGAGCACCCGGTGCAAAGTAAAAATGCTTCAGCATGGTTGTTTTGCTGATGGTAAGTGTTTTAAATGTTTCTAAGAACAGATCGCAGAGGTAATGGTAAAAATCCTTGCATATCCTTTTTATTTCTTTTTCGCTTTTATCAGGAAAAGAATTACGCAGGTTTTCCATTACCACCTTTTTGCGGTAGCCAATTACGTAATATAAAAGCACATAAAATCCGTCGGATACGAGGTATAATAAGGGAAATGGCAATAATGAAATAAGGTATATAAAAGGAAGGAAAAGATAAAATGCTATTGCCGACACCTTGTAAAATATAATGATTGCCAAAGATACTGAAACAGCAATTACCGTTTTAAATACTACATTTATATTTAATTATGCCTTTTACATTCGCCCATCCTGCTGCTATATTACCGGCAAAGTACTTTCCTAAGAAATGGATATCGTATACAGCCTTGGCAATAGGCAGCATGACACCCGATTTTGAATATTTCTTTCGCATGCGCAACCTGGGCATATATGGCCATACCTGGGCAGGCTTGTTCTGGTTCGATCTGCCAATTGCTTTTATATTGACATTAATTTACCACGCATTTGTAAAAAACAGCCTGATCGATAACTTGCCGCTTATGTTCAGACAAAGGCTTAGCCGTTTTAAAGATCTACACTGGTTCGGGCATTTAAAGCAGAATTTTCTGTCAGTATTGATCTGCCTTATTATAGGTATTGCAACACACATACTATGGGATAGTTTTACGCACCGCACCGGTTATTTTGTAACCCGTATACCCTGGTTGTTAAAAAACACTGAAATATTTGGTATCGGCCAGGTACGCTTTTATATCCTTCAGGTAGTAAGTTCCTCCGTTGGGTTAATTCTTTTGTTTTATGCCTTATTTATGCTGCCTAAAGACAGAACAGTTGACAGAAAGAACATTCTGTGGTATTGGTCAACAGTATTATGTATTATGGTAGGTATAGTAAGTCTGCGTCTATACATTACTATGCACAGGCTACCCCTGGAACACTTCAAAGATGTACTGACAATTCATTTTTATAAAGGCTTTTTCAATCACAGGTCAGCCGATGATTTTATTATGACCTTCTTTTCTGCTTTCCTTATATCATTGGTGTTAGCTCCGCTTATCCTAAGAAAGAGGGCCTAAACTCCTTTACCCTATTCGTATAGTAGGGTTATGCTTTACCGGAAAATTAACTGAATTGGCAATAAAGCACTTTTTATGGGCATTATGGTGCAATTCTATGGCGGCCTTTACCATTGAACTATCCTTTACAGTAACTATGGGGTTTAAAATTACCTCAGAAAATCTTCCTCCTCCATCCTTATCTATATCCATGGTGCCACTGGCATGGTCTTCATAGGCCGTTACAACCACCCCGGCATCGGCACACAGGTGCAGGTACCACAACATATGGCATGAAGAAAGAGACGCAATAAGCAACTCCTCAGGGTTATACCGGCTGGCATCGCCCCTGAAAACAGGGTCAGATGAACCCGAGATCTCTGGCTTACCCTTGCCCGAAATAATATGGTTACGGCTATATGCCCTGTAATCAGTTGTTCCCACTCCATTTGCACCGGTCCAGGCAAGAGAAGTGTTAAAAATATGTTTGTTGCTCATTATCAGCAGTATATGTTTTTATTGAACCTATGCTTACAGGCAAAATTACACATAGTAATACCCTATCGCACAACAATTTATATTAAACTTGAAAATAGGCTATTTTGTAAGATAAATTGGCAAATACTTGTTTTCTATCTTGCTTTTTTTTACTATCTTTGCAAATGATTTCAGGTTACAAGAAAAAGGTCCTATTGCTAAGCTAAAGAACAGAATGGTATTTTTTCGTCCGATAGTCAATTCTCACAGTAATTTTCCAACTAAATTTTTCATACTATGAAAAAAGCAAGGGTGCTTTATGTTTCCCAGGAAATATTTCCATACATGGGAGAGAATACAATGTCAAATGTTGCTCGCTTTCTGCCACAAGGCATTCAGGAAAGGGGTAAGGAAATACGCACCTTTATGCCACGCTATGGTTGCATCAATGAGATCCGCCATGGCCTGCACGAGGTAATTCGCCTTTCAGGTATTAATCTTATTATAGATAACGACGATCATCCACTTATTATTAAGGTAGCTTCTATTCAACGTGCACGTATGCAGGTTTACTTCATTGATAATGAAGATTACTTTCAACGCAAGGCTACTTTTACCGACGAACAGGGAAGGCTTTTTGAAGATAATGACGAAAGAGCAGTGTTCTTTTGCCGTGGAGTTATTGAAACTGTGCGCAAACTGAGCTGGAGCCCTGACATTATTCATTGCCATGGCTGGATGACCAGTTTATTCCCATTATATATTAAACAAGCTTGTAAAGAAGATCCTTTGTTTGAAAATGCAAAGGTTATTTATTCTTTATGTGGTGACAAATTTGAAGGCGCATTGAACAAACGCCTTGCTGATAAAGCCGTTTGGGATGGAATTGATGCTGATGACCTTGCCGTTATTAAATCGCCTACCCACAATAATTTAACCAAGCTGGCCGTTAACTGGTCGGACGCAGTAGTAAAAGTTGATCCTAATGTAGATGCAGACGTACTTAAGCATATTAAAAAGTCGGGCAAACCAGTGCTCGAGCATACTGAAGAGAATTATATGGATGCCTACTCAAACTTTTATGACGAAGTTCTTGAAATGGAAGAAGCTCTGGTTGATGAATAAATTGTTCTCAGGGTCTTTCAGATCTGGTTATTTGGCAACAGCCTGCATAATAGCAGGCTTTGCCTTTTATACCTCTTGCTCACAGGATAGTGGCCTTGGCAGAAACGTGTTGCCGGCCAATTCGATCAGCGCCAACTTTGTAGATACTTCTACCGTAGTTACTTCACTGGTTTTAGAAGACACCGTTATTGCAAATGATGCTTCACAATACTTGTTGGGTAGCTATACCGATCCTGTTTTTGGCCCAACTAAGGCTTCTATATACACTCAGTTTATTTTGCCTGGCGGAGATGGGGCAAATCCTTTCGTTGCAAGTGGGCTTATAACTACAAATACAAAACAGGTAATATTAGATTCTGTTGTAATGGCGCTGCCTTTTGGAAGCTATAATGGCTACAACTATTATGGTGAATTGGGGCCTCAAACCATACAAGTATATGCACTTGACCCGAAAACACATTTTACGGCTGATAGTGCATACTATTCAAGTGCAGTATTACCCCACAAAACCTTACTTGGAGAACGCAATGTATTTCCGCAAATGCTTACCAATGATTCTGTAAGATATCCTTCAAATACTGTTGCTTATGTTTCAAACCCTCGGTTAACGATACCATTAAATAAAGCTTGGGGTCAGCAATGGCTTGATGCAGGACTAAGTACATTCTCCAACCTTATGAGTGTATCGCAAAATGATACCATGGTATTATCAAATGCCGCGTTTCAACGTAATTTTCCGGGTGTATATATAACAGCATCAAGCCCTATGCAATTTCCGGGGCAGGGTGGCTTATGGTACATGGACCCGTACACCTCCGTTTCGGGAATAATTTTCTACTTCCGGATTATTAATCCAAGCGGTTCAACTTTCGACACATCGTATGTAAGTACAAACTTTGGCTTAAATACCAGTTGCGTTACAGTAAGCCATTTTGATCACGATTATTCCAAAACTGTATTTAATGGCCCTAAGAATAAAAAAGACTCTGTTTATTCACCAAACTTTATTTATGTGCAGGCTATGGGTGGTGTAATGACCAAAATAGATTTCCCGTACATTATGAACTGGGTGAAGAATAATAAAGTAATTGTTAACCGTGCCGAAGTTGAGATTCCTGTGGATGGAGCTGATATTGGTAATTTTCCGGTACCAACGCAGCTTTATCTCATTGGCATAAACGATACTTCTACTGTTGCTTCTACTTCCACCTTCACATTACCTGATCAGGGATCTGTTTACTATGGTGGTACGTACGACGCATTTAATCAACAATATGTTTTTGATATACCATTGTATATACAGGAAGTGTTCAATCACAAAACCATTCCACATGGCTTATACCTTGTAGCGGGCAATTCTGTTGCAACAGCTAACAGGTTTGTAGGGTACGGAGGGAAAGGAAACGGACCTTCTACCAAGCGTTTGCGTTTAAAACTTTATTACACCCCCCTTAAACCTTGATTTAAGATTACCTAAATTGTACTAAATTTATACATATGTGTGGTATAGTAGGTTATATTGGAAATAAAGAAGCGTATCCTATTCTTATTAAGGGGCTTCACCGACTTGAATACAGAGGATACGACAGTGCAGGAGTTGCATTATTAAATGGCGATTTAAATGTTTACAAGTGCAAGGGCAAAGTTGCCGACCTGGAAGCATTTGCAAAGGATAAAGACAAGCATGGCAATATTGGTATAGCTCACACACGTTGGGCAACACATGGAGAGCCTAATGATGTTAATGCACACCCACACTATTCACAATCGGGCAATATAGTGCTTATACATAATGGCATTATTGAAAACTACGGCCCTATTAAGGAAGAGCTTAAAAAACGTAGTTATAAATTCCGCAGCGAAACCGATACAGAAGTATTGGTTCAGCTTATAGAAAACATTAAGGATAACGAAGGCGTTTCACTGGCAGAAGCTGTTCGCATAGCATTAAACCAGGTGGTTGGTGCGTACGCTATAGTTGTTATGGCTAAGGATAATCCCGATGAGCTGATAGCTGCAAAGAAGGGAAGCCCGCTTGTAATAGGAGTTGGAGAAAAAGAATTTTTTGTTGGCTCAGATGCTACACCTATTGTTGAGTACACCAAAAATGTAATATACCTGGGAGATGAGGAGATAGCGGTGCTTCACAGAAACGGGGAGATAAAAATAAAGACCATTAAGAATAAGGTTAAAACACCTTATATAGAAGAATTGGAAATGCAGCTGGAAACACTTGAAAAAGGTGGCTTTCCGCATTTTATGTTAAAGGAAATATATGAGCAACCTCGTTCGATCCGCGATAGTTTACGTGGCCGTTTAAATGTAAATAAAGGCATTGTTAAACTTGGCGGCATAGCCGATTATGAACATGCTTTAATAAAAGCCAGCCGTATTATTATAATAGGTTGCGGAACATCATGGCACGCAGGCCTTGTTGGCGAATACCTTTTTGAAGATCTTGCCCGTATACCTGTTGAGGTAGAATATGCATCGGAGTTTCGTTACCGTAACCCGGTAATTCGCGAAGATGATATTGTAATAGCTATTTCTCAATCGGGCGAAACAGCCGATACCTTAGCAGCCATCGAGTTGGCAAAAAGTAAAGGAGCTACCATTATAGGTATTTGCAATGTGGTTGGTTCTTCTATACCACGTGCCACTCATGCAGGTTCATACACACATGCCGGACCGGAAATTGGCGTGGCTTCTACAAAGGCTTTTACTGCTCAAATTACCATACTTACCCTGATGGCGCTTCAAATTGCCCAGGAAAAAGGAACCTTACCGCGCGGCAAATTTCATGAGCTGATAAGTGAATTAAATACTATACCGGATAAAGTACAGGCAGTGTTAGAGCGTAATAAAGAGATCGAGGCTATTGCGAAAATCTATAAAGATGCGCCCAATGCGCTTTATCTTGGCCGAGGATATACGTTCCCGGTTGCACTAGAGGGCGCACTTAAACTGAAAGAAATATCGTACATACATGCTGAAGGATATCCGGCTGCAGAAATGAAGCACGGGCCAATTGCGCTTATCGATGAAAATATGCCTGTGTTTGTTATTGCTACACAAGGCACTTCATATGAAAAAGTTGTAAGTAATATACAGGAAGTGAAGGCGCGTAAGGGTAAAATTATAGCCGTGGTAACGGAAGGTGATACCCATGTTAAATCATTGGCTGATTATGTAATTGAGGTACCGCCGATCGATGAACACCTCGCCCCGCTTTTAACCGTTATTCCTTTACAGCTGCTCTCGTATCATATAGCTGTTATGAGAGGATGTAATGTTGACCAGCCAAGGAACCTGGCTAAATCAGTAACGGTAGAATAAATTTATTTCTTTTTTCTTTTCGGCTTCGACCACATAAATATATGTGGGTTGTGCGCGTAGTTATTTACATCTTTATTGATAAGTATCAGCACAAAATCAATAAATGGTAAAACACCAAAACCGCCTCCAAAAGTTGCAATGTAAGCTATTGGTATTCCGGCAGAACTGCCAAGGTACATTCTGTGTAATCCAAAAACACCTAATGGAAATGCAAGAAGTGCAGCTACCAGTCTGTGCTTACGAGTATGTGTTGTGCTACTATCAGCAACAGGTTGAATATTTTTTAATGTGTCTTTAAGAAAAAAAACTTTGCCCGATAACTCGTGCTCTGCTTTATGCGCCTGCACATTTAAACATGCCATAAAAAAGAGTATTGCAACCAGGCAAAGCCTTCCCATACTTTATTTTGCGTTGTCTAAGCGCTTAGCAACTTCGTCCCAGTTAATTACGTTCCAGAAATTGGTAATGTATTCAGGGCGACGATTCTGATACTTCAGGTAGTATGCATGTTCCCAAACATCAAGCCCCAATATTGGTGTACCCTTGCATTCTGATATATCCATTAACGGGTTATCCTGATTTGCTGTAGAACAAATGGCCAGTTTGCCACCTGTAACACATAACCATGCCCAACCCGATCCAAAACGTGTTGCACCTGCTTCAGCAAATTTGGTTTTAAAATCGGCAACAGAACCGAAAGTTGACTTAATAGCATCAGCTAAAGCACCTGAAGGCTCACCGCCGCCGTTCGGTTTCATCACTGTCCAGAACAGGTTGTGGTTAAATACTCCACCTGCATTGTTCCTCACCACCGGTGGTTGTTTTGATATATTTTTCAGAATATCCTCAAGACTCATACTGTCTTCAGGCTTGCCTGCTATTGCGTTATTTACGTTTGTAACATAGGCCTGATGATGCTTGCTATAGTGAATTTCCATTGTTTGTGCATCAATGTAAGGCTCAAGTGCCTTGTAATCGTAAGCTAATTTAGGAAGTGTGAAAGCCATATTAATAGGGTTTAATTGTTTGTTTTAATTAATAAATTCAGTATTCAAAGGTATATACTTTTTGATACGAATGTAAAGCACTTTCGATATAAATGTTCAAATAGATGTTGAAAAAAATCGTGTTAATTATTGCCCGATGACAGGGTAATAAGACTTTGAGATATAAAAAGTCCGTTATACTTAATATACCCTTGATTTACTTCAAATTTGGTCTTATTGTCATCATCTTCATCAAGGTATATGCTTATTGAAGCACCTTTTTTATTCAAGCCTTCTTTTTCACAAACTATCAATACTGGTTTGCCTTTAAGTTGATCACTTATTTTTTTAAGGTTTCCACTTTCTGAAAGCGGAACAAACACTATCTGACATCCGGCAGCTTCATCAACCGTAAGTACCTTTTCTACAGTAATTGATTTTTCTCCAACGTGCTTACCCGTTAAAAATTTTCTCAACTCATCTGTTATAGGTGAAGTTCCATAAACGCCTATTACAAAATCGCTTGACTTAGTATTAGTAGGCCACGATATATATTTTGTAAAATTATATACATACACCGACGCTATTTTATAATTAAGCGTTTGCCCAAATACCGCTGCTGAACAGGATATGATTCCAAGAAAAATAAGTATTGATCTGCCTATCTTCATTTCTTGAAATTTAGATCATATGATACCCGTACTTCATATTCCCTTGACATAGATGGCAGTGGAGCATGCCCACCATTATATGGCTGGATGAATTCATAATCAGCATTCAGAATATTGTAACAGCCCACACCTATTTTCAATTTATTCACCTTATACATCAAATAAATATTTGCCAGCGTGGTTGGCGAAAATTTCTTTAAGGCGGGTACACCACTACTGTTACTATCCACATACCCGTAACGCTGGCCTATCCACGAAACAGTAGGTGTAATGCTTAGCCCCGGTGTAATATTATAGCTGAACGAGAAATTCACTTTATTAGATGCAAAACCCAGTGTGGCTGAATTATCTCCCGGCACCTGGTAGGTAGACACTACCGTTTTACCGGCCGCTGTATAGTATGCGTAATTCAAATCAACGTAGCCCCATGTTTCTTTAACCTTATAATCAAATTCTGCACCGCGTGTACCTTGTTCATGCATGTTTTTATATCCTTCGCTATAAGTACCATTCGAATTCAATACGCTATCAACGTAGTATACTATCGGGTTTTTAGTAGTTATATCAAATACGTTCAGTGTAACGAACATATCCGTTGCTATTTCTCTACCTACCTCAAATTCAATTACCTGGGTATCTTCAGGTTTTATATGTCCATCGAAACTAAAATTTATGTCTTCTATTCCCGGCGCGCGGAATGAATTACTGTACAATAATTTGAAGTTCCACTTATCAACTTTCTTCAGTATCCCAAGCCTTGGTACAAATGAAGAACCGTATGCTGAATTGTTATCATACCTTGCACCCAGTGTAACACTAGCTATTTTATAACGGAACAAGGCCTGCATAAATGCGGCTGTGTTCATGTAACTTACATGCGCTTTACCATTACTGAATAACGTAGTATCAATACCTAAGGACGCATTATCGTTATATACTTCGGCGCCGGCAACCAGGTTTATGTGGTGGGTAATATCATATATCATTGTCAAATTACCTTTTATCCGTTGCACAGCTTTATCATAAATAGTATATGCAGCATCTGCAGAATCTACTTTCCCCGTGAAGTTCCAGGGTTTCTGAAATTTATAACTTAGTAATGGGGTCAGCGTAATTTTATCACTAAGCTTAGAATCGTATTTTAATTCGAACAGTTCTGAAAGAAAATCATCGGTATACGCCTTGGAAGTCGGCACACCATAATTGTCGCGTGTGCTCATGTCAAAATCATCATAAATACCTTTAAAGCTCCATCCTTTGTAAGCCATTTTCAGATCAAGTGAAGCTGGATTCAAATTTGAATTGTTTATCATTGAATAACTGGTACCATAAAAATCGGTGTAGGCATTATCGCTTCTGTTGGCCTGCCCTAAAAACCCTGCAAGACTATAGGTAAAATCTTTTATTTTATCTCCAACCGATAAACTTATATCTCTGTATCCCAATGCACGTGCTGTTTGCCCGTAACTACCATTAACAGAAATTCCTTTCAGGTCTTCTCCGTCCTTGGTTATTATACTAATTACACCATACTCGGCAAAACCGCCATATATAGCTGAGCCCGGCCCACGGATTATTTCTATTCGCTTTATCTGGCTTACATCAAAATGGTTACCAAACTGCAATGAAGAATACATCAATTCATTCATCTCCTGACCATCGAGCAACAACAATACCTTCCCTTCTTCAGCCCAATTGCCTCGCATACCAATGCTTATGTTGCCCTGTACATCAACTGCAAAATCAATGCCCGGCACAAGCCTGAGTACATCTATAAGGTCACGTGCCCCAGATCTTTCAATTTCATCCTGGCTAATGACCGTTACCACACTTGGCGACTTACGTTGCGATAACGATTTCTTTGATGCTACTCCTATCAGTGCGTTTATTTGAGCTTCTAACTGGCTTGAAACACCCGTCTCTTTTAAGTTCATCAGTTGCTCAAGCGACATATTATAAATAGCGTTCGAATCGAGTTTAGCAGTGTCTTGCTGAGCAAAAACAGCACATGAAATACCTAGCAGTAAGAAGACTAAAAGAAGTTTCATGCCGGGTAAAGGCTGCTT
>JABCZY010000007.1 GCA_013289395.1 Bacteroidota bacterium | reverse complement strand
TGAAGATCGATGTTACTGCGACACATTCTCAAACCAAGAGCACAAGTGCGTATTTGCATGATTCAGCGTCTCCTGTTACATATAATCTTTTCCCTGTTATTAATACATATACCGAAGCAGGAAGTTTCAGCATGTCGTACTTTATGTTGCCAACTTCATTCCGCATTGCTGATGCATCTATATTTAATACGTATCGCGCCAATAGAATAATAATCTCAAGGCGTCAGGCACTTGCAAGTGGAGGCCAGTCAAGTGGGCAACTTACCGGGTATGGTGATACGGCTGCATATGATGGATATGGTTTGAACTCGCAGAATGTTGTAATACCAGCATTTTTGGCTGCGTATTCCGGACAAAGCGCAAGCAAAATACCGCTTACTGCATTCCCACCCATTCCATTTCCAAACTGGACTATTTCATACTCAGGGCTAACAAAAATAATTCCGTGGGTAAAGAGTCATACACAAAGTGTAAATATCAGCAGTGCTTATACTTCATCCTATAGTGTTGGTAGTTATAATTATAATCTTTTGTATAATCCCGATCCAAATGCTCCATGGGCACGTGATGCATATAACAACTTTATAGCAAAAGATCAGATACCAACCGTATCACTAAGTGAACAGTTCTCGCCTCTTGTAAAGATCAGTGTTACCTTAAAAAATAATGTTATGTCGAATATTGAAGTGAGAACAGACAGGCAAATAGCGCTTAACATGAGTGACCTGACAATTGATGAAGTGCATGGGTCGGAATACATTATGGGACTTGGGTATAAGATTAAAAATGTACCTCTTCCTTTTAAGATAGGTAGCAAACCGCTTAAGAATGATCTTACCATTAAGGTTGATTTTTCATTACGCGAAAATGAAACCATAATACGTAATACCGAAGATCTTTCAAGCCAGATAACGGGCGGGCAATCTATTTTGTCCATTAAATCGCAAGCCGAGTACAATATTAATCAGCGAGTAAGTTTCCGCCTCTTCTTCGACAAGGTTATTAACACACCATTCATCTCCTCATCATATCCTACATCAACTATGGATGGTGGAATAGCGATCAGGTTCACGCTATCCTGATATTCTTAAATTGCCCTTTTACGTATAGCATTTAAAATGTTACGCTTCATGTTTACTTTTAATTAAAACATATTAACCTGAACAGGTTAATCTAATTGATTTAGTTATGGGTATAAATTATTTAACATTTCGTAATTGATTGATTGATTGATATTTCTGCATGGGATATGAAATATACGTAACCTCCTGTTAGTAGCAGCGTTTACCTATAATTGAGGGATAAACTGTTTACATCATGGAACCAAACACTACACTATCGGGATACTTATTGAGCAGGCTTCTGCACGGATTGCGGATAATACTGATTGCAGCCACGCCATGCCTTTTTATTTGCCATTCAGCAATTGCATACAATATTCGAAACAAAGCACCTTCTCATGAAGACGGAGATAGAACTCTCCGGGGCATACAGTCGTTTGTAAACGAAAGCCGCTGTATCGCCCCGAATAATTCCTCCCAAACATGGGCTTTCGAAAGCGGAATGGAAGCGGAAACAATAAAGAAAGATATAACTTCAAAATCAAATAGACTTCAGGAAAACTACGAGCAACCAAAAACAACGAATTTAATAAATGACCTCACAGTACCTTCAGTTACCACTCTTAGCAGCAAGCCTTCAACAGGTGAGGACATTGAACTTGCTACAACCAAGCTTAACGCGTATCATATATTAGATACCGTTCAGCAACAAGTCGGCGCATCTGCTGACGAAATGAAGCTCTTTTGCAATTATTACTACGATAAATTATCAGGCAATGATGTAAGTGAGTTTTGGAATGCAGTAAGAAGCAAACAGATCACTACTGATGCAGATATTCAAAAATACGCTGCACAAAAAGTAAACGAGTACGAAACACTATTCATTACCTTCAGAAATATAGAGAAAGAATTCCCCGGTAGTTTAGCTGAATATGCTAATCATATATCGCATACTGCACAAGCTGCATGTAACCCTGCCTGCGATAACATAGGTTTTGAAAATGGAGATCTTTCTGCGTGGAGCGCTTACTATGCCCAAAATACTTCTTCAGTTACAGCATTCAGCAATACCACATTTACAGGTGGTGCATGCGGCGCGGTAACGCGTTCAGCATATGATCCCAATACCCTCGATTACCAGGTTGCTATAATGTCAGGTGCAGGAACAGATCCTGTAGCCGGAGCTCTTATACCTCTGGTATGCCCAACGGGTGGTTCTTATTCATGCCGGATTGGTGATAGCACACGTAATGGTGCACAAATGGGCCAGATACAACAAACATTCACAGTGACGAATGCAAATGCAAATTTCGTTTATATGTATGCCGTTGTATTAGAGAACCCAGGCCATGCCTATTACCAACAGCCATATTTTAATGTACAAATGAATGACCAGTATGGCAACCCAATACCTAACTGTGGCAATTACTCAGTTGTATCCGGACCAGGGCTACCAGGCTATACAGGAATTTATTATAATCCGAATAAGGATACTGTGTATTGCAAACCATGGACAACCGTATTTGTGCCACTACAGGCATATATAGGCCAATGTGTTACTATTATTGTCACAGTCTCTGATTGTGAACTTGGCGGTCACTTTGGTTATGCTTACTTTGACGCTACTTGTGTAGCCGGTATCATAACCTCATTACCTACACTTTGTTCAAATGTAGCTACACTTACTGCGAATGCTCCTTCAGGCGCTTCTTCCTATTTGTGGAGTGGCCCTTGTATTGTTGGTCCAACCAATCAACAAAGCATAAAAGTAAGTTGCCCTGGTATATATAAAGTAGCAGTTACAAGTATAATTGGTGGTGGCTGTGCTGATACTATTGTGGATACCGTTACGGGTAGTATGGTACCTGCAGTATCTACGAATCAATCACTCACTAATGTTAGTTGTAATGGAGGAAATAATGGTACTGCTACTGCTGCGGCAAGCGGAGGGTTACCACCTTATAGTTACGCGTGGTCTCCTATTGGTGGAACAAATGCTACTGCTTCAAATCTTACTTCCGGTGCTTACCAGGTTATAGTAACCGATGCAAACGGTTGCTCAGATACTGCTAAGGTAAGTATTACAGAACCCGCTCCACTTATCTTAAGTCCTGGTGCGATAACGAATGTAAGCTGCAACGGTGGTAATAATGGAAGCGCAAGTGTTACCACTAATGGTGGTACCTCACCATATAAATTTTCATGGGCACCAAGCGGTGGAACCGCAAATACTGCAACGGGCCTGACAGCAAACACATATACAATTAATGTAACCGATGCAAATGGATGTACTAACTCAACCACGCTTACTGTTTCGCAACCTACAGCTTTAAATTCGTTTGTTGCAATCTCTCCGGTTAGTTGTTATGGTGGGAACAATGGATCCGCTACTGATATTGTTACAGGCGGTACTCCTCCCTATTCATATGCCTGGGCACCAAACGGAGGATCAAATTCTTCCGCAACAAATCTGGTAACAGGTACTTATGTAGTTACCGTAA
This sequence comes from Bacteroidota bacterium, assembly GCA_013289395.1. Classification (GTDB taxonomy): domain Bacteria; phylum Bacteroidota; class Bacteroidia; order JABEUT01; family JABEUT01; genus JABEUT01. The sequence continues at coordinate 38,911 of JABCZY010000007.1, read as the reverse complement.
CCGATGTGAATAATTGTTCACTTACAGCCTCAGATATTGTTACTCAGCCTTCCACTATTACAAGCTCTTCATCTTCATCGAGTGTTAGTTGTTTTGGTGGCAATAACGGAAGTGCCACAGTGATTGCAAACGGTGGTACACCACCTTATGCCTATTCATGGAATCCTAATAGTGCAAATACTTCTGTAGCCAATAACTTAAGTGCCGGAACATATACAGTTACTATTACAGATGCTAACAGTTGTAAACATACTGCTACAATAAATGTTGTGCAACCACCTGCATTAGTATCATTATCATTTTCGACCAATGTTAGTTGCAATGGAGGTACTAATGGAACGGCCAAAGTTGTTGTTGCAGGTGGCGTAAGCCCTTATTCTTATTCATGGACGCCTAAGGTTAGTGTAACCGATAGTGCTATAGGTTTAGGTTTTGGCACATATTCAGTTCTTGTTACAGATGCAAGAGGATGTACTACACTTACGAATTTAAATATCGCACAACCTGTTCCATTAACTGCTTTAGCAGGTCCTGTATCGAATGTATCTTGCAATGGTGGTAATAACGGAGATGCAGGAGTTGGTGCATTAGGCGGAACGCCGCCCTATTCTTATACATGGTTACCACAAGGCGGTACAGGTTACACAGCAACTAACCTGACAGCCGGTACATACACGGTTAATATTACTGATGCACATAATTGTCCGACAACAGTTGTAACAACTATATCGCAACCTGCTCCTCTTAATTTAAGCGTGGCTTCATTAACAGACGTTAGTTGTTATGGTGGGAACAATGGAAGTGGCGCAGTAAACACAACAGGTGGAATTGCCGGATATACTTATTCATGGTTACCAAATGTAAGCTCATCTTATAGCGCAAATAATCTCACCGCCGGAACGTATTCGGTAACTGTTACAGATGCAAATAAATGTACAACCAATACCTCAGTAATAATTACACAACCTACACTTCTTACAAGCAAACTTGTTTCCGCAACAAACATATTATGCAATGGAGGTAATAACGGTAGTATTGCAATTTCAGCTGCAGGTGGTTCACCCGGTTATTCATATACATGGAGTCCGAATGTAGGTAGTAATACTTCAGCAAACAACCTGAGTGCAGGTAACTATACAGTAAACATAACAGATGCACATGGTTGTACAACTAAGGTTTTAGCCACACTTACTCAACCAAAACCAATCGCAACATCAGTATCCGTAACCTCACCATCATGTAATGGTCTGCAAAATGGATCTGCAGCAATAAATACTTCAGGTGGTATACCTTCATACAGTTATGTATGGGGAACATCTCCAAATCAATATTCTGGTACTGCTTCCAATTTGGGTGCAGCTACTTATACAGTTATGATAAAGGACGCGAACGGTTGTACTAAAACAGATACAGTAAAAGTATCTCAACCATTTGTACTTATGGCTTCAATAGTAAATGCCATTAATCCAATTTGTTATGGCGACAGTACTGGTTCTGCCAGTGTATATGTAACAGGTGGCACACTTCCATATTCATATTCATGGAACAGTTCCACTAACCAAACCGGCTACATTGCATCAAGCTTAGGTGCTGGCACATATACTGTTAATATAGTAGATGCTCACAATTGCCCTATAAGTGCACAGGTTACTATTACACAACCTACACCGGTTATAACCCAAGCCACCGCTCCGGATAGCATTTGCAGCAATACTACAGTTACAATAGTTGCAGCTGGAAGCGGAGGAAATGGCACATATAGTTATATATGGAGTACAGGAACAGGCTCTATTGCTACACAAAACGTTACACCCATAAATGCAACTACTTACACTGTAACTGCAGTTGATGGCAATGGTTGTAAGGGTAAGCCCGCAATGGTAACAATTAATACCTGGAATCTGGGTGCCGGCAACTTATCTGTTACTCCTCCTCAAACAGTATGTTATGGTGATACGGTAAGTTTGTCTGCAATGGTAACAAATAGCAATTCAGGCATTGTAAATATTAACTGGAGCAATGGCTTTAATGGTACTGGACCTTTTCATATAGTGCCTACTAGTGATACAACATTTACAATCAATGCAGGCAACCAGTGTGGAAGCACAGTAACTAAAACTATTATTGTAAAAGTAAACCCGCTTCCATACATTCAAATACCTGCACAAACTGCGGCTTCATGCAGAGGCGTTACATTTACGTATCACGATTCTTCAGCGGCAAATGCCGGTGATAGTTATCTCTGGAATTTTGGTGATGGTAGTACAGGCAATACAAATCCAATATCGCATTCATATACACAAACAGGCCTATATACTGTAACAATAATAATAACATCTACCCAAGGCTGCAGAAATACTGCTACTGCACCAGCTAAAGTAATTGTATATCCAACTGCCAAAGCGGGTTTTACTGCTGACCCTAAGGATGCGCCTATCTTCGAACCTACCATTTCGTTTATAGATGCTTCTGTACATGCTGATAGCTGGGCCTGGGATTTTGGAGATAAAACTACCCTTCCTTATTCGGGTGAAAGAAATGCATCACATACCTACGCTGACACAGGTTCTTACGTTGTTCATCAATATACAAATAACAGCTTTGGATGCCCTGATACAGCAGTTGATACAGTGCGAATTCTACCTGAGTTTACTTTTTATGTGCCCGATGCATTCAGTCCTAATGGTGACGGAAAGAATGAGACGTTCAATGGCAAAGGAATTGGAATTATAGAATACGATATGGTTATATACGACCGTTGGGGAATGTTCTTATTCGAAACGCATGACTTATATAAAGGATGGGATGGAACTGTAAATGGCGGAACCAAAATTTCACAAGAAGATACCTATGTATATGTGATCAAGCTTACCGATCTATTCAAAAAACAACACTCCTACATTGGTTCAGTAACACTTATAAAATAATAGCTTGCTTTCCTTTCGGCCCCCGGCCTCTTTGCTTAATCAGCAAGGAGGTTTTTTATTGACGCGTTGGTGATATAATATGCGCTTTGTACATTGCATCTAACCTTGAACTGAAATCAGCAAATAATTCTTTTTGATCAAATGCCTGAACGAGTAATGCAAGCTTTTGCAAGTTCGCTTGCACCTGGCTTCCCTCGTAGCCATAATAACTTCTTGGGTCAGTATCTAAGGTGGCAAAGTATTTTAATTTTGCTTCTCCTTCGACAAACATCTTTTTTGCAAGCTTGTTGCCTTTCATTCTATCACCTGCTTCGTAATAACAATAGTCTATAAGTATCATAGGTGTATCATAAGGGTAATTTGCTGAAGGAATTGAATCAACACATAAATTAAGTACCCTGAGAGCAGAATCTTTTTTATGCTCATCAATAAGCGACTGGGCAAGCGTACCAATGTTTGTCCTTAACTGTGCAGCCATTCTTCTTGCGTTCTCATCCAGGTAAACTCCTGAACCCATATTACCCCAGTGAAACTTATGCACCACGTTATTGTACATTATATCAGTTGCAACTCTTGTATCAAAATCAGCGCTTGATTTATCTTTTCGTAAGGGTACTAAACGATATGCAAGCCCTTCTAGTTGGAAATATTTTTCCAATCCCATATATGATGCAGTTCCTGCGAAGGTGGTAAAATAAATCGGCCTGCTCCAGTCATCGTGTGCTAATAAATCAAGTACTATCATGGTATTCTTCTCAACATAACTGCCCGGCAACTTCCACACAATTGAGGAAACAATACTATCTTTCATTGATGCAGGAACTACATTATTCTTAAGCACCTGCTCTTTATCTACCTCTATCTTGAAATAATTTGTTGGCAGATAATTAATGTACTTTCCACTTTCTAATTTTATTTGCTTTTCATGGTCATCGCTTTTAAAAAAATCAACCACACTTCTTAGATCATCTATCGAATCGTTACTCTTTAGTATGGGCAAGTAATCGCGTGTACCATCCATATATTGTTCATGTGTCATGGAAAACGGCAATGGAGCCGATTCGTATACTTGCCTTTTCATTTGATCGATATACCAACTACCTGCAAGTAAACTCAAATTACAAACCCGCACATCTTTTCGTATTCCTTCTACTTCCTGGGCATACCAAAGTGGGAAGGTATCATTGTCTCCGTTACAAAATAAAATAGCATTTGGTGCACACGACTCCAGGTAATCGATGGCCATATCGCGACATACATATCTTCCTGAACGATCATGGTCGTTCCACTCAGCATGAGCCATAACCAATGGCACGATCATTGCAAATACTGTCGCTCCGAATGCAATATTTGCTGGGTTCTGATTTTTAATTCTTGTAGAAAGAAAATCGAAAATAGCCAGCACACCTAAGCCTATCCAAATTGCAAACGCATAAAAGGCACCTACGTATGAATAATCTCTTTCCCTCGGCTGGTAAGGTGTTTGATTAAGGTATAGAATTATAGCCAACCCTGTAAAAAAGAAGAATACCAAAATTACCAATGCATTTGCTCTGTCTTTTTTTATTTGGTATATAAAACCCAATAGCCCTAATAAAAATGGCAAACCATACATTGCATTATTTGCTTTGTTCTTTGAATATTCCTCTGGTATATTTTTTTGCGGAATACCCATCAGATTATCTATGAATGGAATTCCCGTTATCCAGTTTCCATGCAACTTATCATCACTATCATATCCCTGAATATCATTTTGCCTGCCACAAAAATTCCACATAAAATATTTCAAGAACATGAAATTCACCTGGTAGCGAATAAAATAACGGAAGTTATCTAAGTATATAGGCTTTTCAATGATCCGCTTCTTTCCATCCTTTTCAGTAAACAATATTCTATCCATAGTTGTATCGCCCCAATTCTTATATCCATCAGGGTGCCCTTCTCCTCCATCATACATTCTCGGAAAGCAAGTGCAGAAGCGCGAATCGTAATTTGGTTCCTGCTCCTTCATATCATTGGTTACAATATACTTGCCAGTCTTTTCATCTTTGGCATATACAGGTTCACCATCTTTATATGGCTTTGCAGTATCAAGCGGAGCAGTATAATATTGCCCGTAAAGCAGAGGCCAATCACCATATTGTTGCCTGCCCAGGTAAGCATGCAGATTAATTGCATCGCTAGGATGATTCTCATCCATTGGTGTATGAGCATTGGAACGAATGACCAATATAAGAAATGAAGAATACCCAACTATAAGCATTGTAAATGCCAGTATAGCAGTATTCCAACCCGGTTTATTAAAACGCCGAGTTAGGAATAAGCCTGCAACCACCCCAATAGTTATTGACGCAGCATACATAAGTGTGCCCGATTCAAAGTGCATGCCCATTTTATTTACAAAAAACAACTCGAAAGAAGTTGCCACTTGCAATATGCCCGGTATAACAATAGCTTGAATTGAACCTAATAAAACAATGGCTATTATTCCGGCAATAATTGCGCCCTGCTCTCTCGGTTTCCTAGTTATAAATGATAGCGGAACTGAAAACCATTTAAGATTTATTCCTTCAGGATACTGCTTGAAATAATAAACAAATACAACTGCCGGGATAGTTAGCAGGCATAATAAGTGCACCCCGATTGATAAGCCTATGAGGTAAAAAATAAACACAATCCATCTTTCTGCAAATTGATCAGCTCGTTCCCACTTGGTAATGCACCAAAAAACCATTGCCGTAAAACAACTCGACATAGCGTAAACCTCGCCTTCAACTGCTGAAAACCAGAAAGAATCACTAAAAGTATAGGCTAAAGAACCTATCAAGCCTGCCCCAAGAATAACTACTATTTTACTATTATTTAGTCCACCATTCTTTGAAACAAGTTTCCGGGCAAACCACGTAATTGTCCAGAAAAGAAACATGATAGTTAATGCGCTGCAGGTGGCTGAAACCCTATTAATATAGGGCGCTACTTTATGTACATTACCAAAAGTAAGCAGTGATATAAGATGAGCTACCAGTTGAAGAAAGGGAGCTCCCGGTGGATGGCCTATTTGCAACTTATAGTCGACGGAAATAAACTCACTGCAATCCCAAAAACTAGCGGTGGGTTCAATGGTTGACCAATATACCCAAGCCGAAATACAGAACACAAGCCAGCCTAAAATGGTGTTAAAACGGCGGTATTTTTGTTCTGTTAGCTCCAAAATCTATTTTAATGTCAATTTTATAAGGAATATGGGCGAAAATACAGAATATAGCCCTTGCAGGCCCTGCTTTTATCAAGGCTTTGACCAAACAATTACCCGCTCAAAGCGCAAAACATTACATTTTAGTTTAATTAGGCATTATTTAGAGGTTTTGTGGCAAGAAATATTTTTTATCTTTGCGCTCCTTTTGAAATAGTACATTGCCCGATGGTGTAACTGGCAACACGTCTCCCTTTGGAGGAAAAGAGTCCTGGTTCGAGCCCAGGTCGGGCAACATAAAAAAACCGCAATATTGCGGTTTTTTTAATTTCATAAGGAATGACTATACATTCTACAATGCCCCCTCATCATAGCCCACTTCTCCATGCAAGGCATCGTCTAATCCGCCCTCTTCATGTTCAGGTGTAACCCTTACTGGTGTAATAAGGTTAATGAGAGCAAGTGTACCATACGTAAATACAAATGCATACACGCAGGTTATACCAACCGCCGCTAATTGCTTTAAAAAGAAGGTTGTTCCTCCATACCAAAGACCATCCATTTTTACAGAAGGGTTAACAAAGTGCGAAGCAAATACTCCCAGCATTACCGTGCCTAAAACTCCACCCACACCATGCACACCCCAAACATCTAGGGCATCATCCCACTTCATTTTGTTTTTAAGCATTACAGCACCATAACATACAACAGCCGCTAGTATGCCGATAATGATGGCACCCTTTAGCGGAACAAATCCTGATGCCGGGGTTATAGTTGCAAGCCCACCGACAGCACCAGTTAAAAAACCAACCAGTTTGGGTTTCTTTTCCCTTATCCAATCTATTATCATCCAGGTTATTCCTGCAAAAGCGGCAGCAGCATGGGTATTCATAAAAGCCAACCCTGTAACTGCATCTACATCAAGCTCGCTTCCTGCATTAAAACCAAACCAGCCGAACCATAACAAACCTGTACCTATTGCAATAAGAGGAAGACTGTTAGGAGTATGTTGCATAACATTCCGGCGGCCTACATAAATTACTGAAGCCAGTGCCGCAAAACCAGCTGTGGCATGAACTACAATACCTCCGGCAAAATCTAACACTCCCCATTTTGCTAACCAGCCATTACCCCATATCATATGTGCAAATGGGTAATATACCAGCAACTGCCATAGCACCAGAAATATTAAATATGCTTTGAACGTAACCCTCTTTTTAAATGCACCGGTAATAAGGGCAGGGGTAATTATAGCAAACATAAGTTGGTACACTATAAATACATATTCAGGTATTTTAGGATTACCTGAAAATGGTGACATTGGGCCCACTCCCTTTAGAAAAGCTTTATCGAGGTTACCAATTATACCACCCTCGCCGCCACTAAAACAAAGTGAATATCCTACAACATACCACATAATGGTGGTTATACCCAAGGACACAAAACTTTGAAACATAATACTAACCACATTACGTTTTCCGGCTAATCCTCCGTAAAAAAATGCCAGTCCCGGAGTCATTAGCATAACAAGGGCCGAAGCGATAAGCATGAAACCCGTGCTTCCAGTATCGAATGTAGTCATCAGTTTTGTTTTTTAGGTTAGTATATTATTGTAAACATAAGAGATTTTATGGAATTTACAAATTCATGGTTTACAGGCTTATTAAATACAGGTACAGAGTTCTTAATTTTTTTTGCCGGGGTACCCTGCACCAAGTCCAAAAAATACTTCAACAGATTTTATCTTTCCCCTGCTGAAGCTAAAAACATCAATATTGCGAACGACTTTCTTATCTGTGGTAATTATCTCAACTAACAAGATAAGGTCATTACTACTTTCGGTCATTTTAATATAGTTAACCTTTTTAATAAAACTATTAGTAGGCCAGCATCTCTCTTTAAATTTTTCAAAAGAAATATGATCATCATTATTTGGACTGGTGAATGTAAAACTTTTAGCAAGTTGGCTTACTACTAAATTCCAGTTATGCTTTTCGAAGCCTGAATAATAAGCTTTAACTACTTTTCTTTTATCAATATGTTGCTTCATATTATGGGTTTTAGGTGTTTTTAAATAACAAATATATGCACATTATATATAGAAAATTATGGGCAGAAATCCAATATTATCAACGCTTTACAAAAGGGTTGCATCGGTTCAGAAATATATTTTTGCTTTCTTTTCAGCTGTTTCTCTTTTTTCTGTCTTATATTTAAGCATTGAAATTGATTGATAACGACCCCCTATCTAAAAAAAGTATCATGAATTTAAATTCTACTATTAGAAAAATCAACTATTCATTTACAAGAACCACATTAAAAGTATTTGCAGTTGCTATTATATGCTTATCTTTTTTTAGTGGTGAAGTAAATGCACAGACATATAATATCAATACGTATGCAGGAGGAGGAATTGGTGACGGGTACTCTGCTACGAGCGCTGCAAGCAAGCCATCTGGTGTAGCTATAGATGCATCAGGCAATATATATGTTGCTGATGGTGGATTTAATAGAGTACGAAAAGTAACTACTGCAGGAATAATTACAACTATTGCCGGCACAGGAGTTGCCGGTTTCTCAGGCGATGGTGCTGCTGCAACTGCCGCTCAATTAAACAACCCTATGGGTGTTGCAGTTGACGCAAATGGTAATATTTTTATTGCCGACTACTCTAATTATCGCATTCGTGAAATTAATACCAGTGGCATTATTTCAACAGTTGCCGGTACTGGAGTTCTCGGATATACAGGGAATAATGGACCTGCCACAGCAGCTGAGCTTACCTATCCGCAAGGAATAGCGGTTTCAGGTTCGAATATTTATATCTCTGACCAAAATGATAACGTAGTTCGTGTATTTACAGTAGGTGGCAACATTAGTGTTTATGCCGGAAATGGTACAGCTACTTACGCGGGCGATAATGGGCCTGCAACAGGAGCATCTTTAAATGGTCCGGTGGGAGTAGCGACCGACAACTATAGTGATGTTTATATAGCCGATCAGACTAATAACCGTATCAGAAAAGTTAATTCGGGAGGCACTATTACTACTGTTGTTGGTAACGGAACTGGAAGCTATTCAGGGGATGGTATGCCGGGTGCAAGTACTACAATATATCAGCCCTCGGGCGTTTTTGTTGACGCAAGTAGTAACCTATACATAGTTGACGAATACAATCAGCGCATTCGCAAATTAGGTAGTTCCGGATTAGTTTCAACTATTGCAGGCAATGGAACAGGTGGTTATACAGGAGATGGAGGCGCAGCTACTTCAGCCGAAATAAATTATTCTACCGGCATTACATCTGATGGTCAAAATAATGCATATATAGTTGATAATGGAAGAATACGTAAAATAAGCAGTACAGGCATAATTACCACTTATGCAGGTGGTGGTGCGGGCGATGGAGCTCCTGCTTCTAATGCTTATCTGCAAACAGCCCTCAACAGTACTTCAAGTTACAGCGTTTCAGATGTTATTACGGATGGAGCAGGCGACTTGTTTATTGCCGACTGTGAAAATGAACGTATACGGCAGGTAAGTTCGAGCGGCCTTATTTCAACTATTGCAGGTGATGGCATAGCCGGGTATGCAGGGAATGCAGGCAAGGCTGTTAATGCAGAACTATATCACCCGACAGGAATTGTTAAAGACGCTGCAGGAAATATGTATATAGCAGATACGAAAAATGGCTATGTACGAATGGTAAATACCAGTGGGGTCATTTCAACCATTGCAGGTAACGGAAATGTAGGTACCACAGGTGATGGTGGCCCGGCCACAGCAGCTTCTTTCTATGCGCCTAGCGGAGTAGCAGTAGATGGCTCAGGAAATATTTATGTTGTTGACCATGGCAATAATCGTGTTCGGGTTATAAATTCAAGTGGTACCATTAATGCATTTGCGGGTAATGGAACGGCAGGATATGCAGGCGATGGGGCAGCAGCTACTGCAGCCGAATTAAGTAATCCTACACAGGTATCTGTTGATGGCCAGGGAAATGTATTCATTGCAGATGCGCTTAATAATCGTATAAGGAAAGTTAGCACAACCGGAATTATTTCAACTATTGCAGGTAATGGAACTGCCGGATACAAAGGTGATGGATCTGCTGCCACTGCAGCTGAGCTGAACAGACCCGTTGGTGTTATGGTAAATGGTTCAACCGTTTATATTTCCGATAATAATAATAATTGTGTTCGGAGAATGAATTCAAACGGTATTATTTCAACTATAGCCGGTAATGGAACCCCGGGCTTTAGTGGTGACGGCGCAGCAGCAACTGCATCTCAATTAAATGCACCAACAGGTATTGCAATTGATGCTTCAGGGAATATTTATGTTTCCGATAATAATAATAATCGCGTAAGAGAACTTACTAATTCATGCACCTTAAAAGCTAGTATCAGTACTTTTACAAACGTATTATGTTTTGGTGCCAGCACTGGTAGTGCAACAGTTGCTCCTACAAATGGTACTGGACCTTATAGTTATAACTGGAGCCTAAATGGTGGAACCAATGCTACAGCTAACAACCTGAGTGCAGGTACTTATTCAGTTATGGTAACAGATGCTAATGGTTGTACTGCAAGCACCTCAACTACGCTCACACAGTCTCCTGCTATAACAGGAACTTTTAAAGTAACTAATGCCACGTGCGGAACAAATAACGGTGAAGCCATAGTAACTGCTGCAGGAGGAACACCACCGTACATTTATGCCTGGAGCAGTGGCAGCATATCCGATACTGCCAGCAAATTACCTGCTGGATTATATCAAGCCACTATTGTAGATTCATATCATTGCTCTGTACAATTACCGGTTACCGTAACAAGTTCTAACGGCCCTACTGTAACTCCTACAGTAACCAATGTAACGTGTAATGGAATGGCAAACGGGTCGATTACACTTGCAGTTAGCGGTACCGGGCCTTTTACATATAATTGGTCAAAAGGTAAGGCACAGTCCTGTTCAGCAGTTTCACAAAATACCACGCAAAACCTGACTAACCTGGCTGCCGGAACTTACCAGGTAACTGTAACCGATGGCACTGGTTGTACTGTAATCCTGAGCATTTCTGTAACCCAGCCTTCAGCGTTAAGTATGAATACTACTATAACTAATGCCGGATGTACCTTAACCAATGGTAGTGCAACGGCCAATGTTAGTGGTGGAACAGGTCCGTATACATATAGCTGGAATAATGCAGCCACTACAACATCAGCTAGCATCTCGAGTATTGGCGCAGGCACTTACCCTGTGGTTGTAACCGATAAAGCCGGCTGTAAGGATTCAATAACAGCCGTGGTAAACAACACAAATGGACCGGTAGTTAAAGTAACCAGTATAACTAACACTGATTGTGGTAATTCAACAAATGGAGCCATTACAGTTTCTGATAGTGGCGGAGCAGCACCATTTACCTACTTGTGGAGCGACGGAAAAACGACATCGAATATCGGTGGCCTTACTACAGGGGTATACAATTTAACTATTACCGACAATAATAATTGCAAAGGAAGCGCTTCTGCAATAGTTGATAATAATACTCCTATTGGCGTTCCAATATGTATGGTAACAGTTGACACTAACCAAAAGAACCTGGTAATATGGAACAGGACAGGTGAGAAAAGGATACAATCGTACAATGTTTACAGAGAAGCATCTGCAGACACTACCTATAACTTAATTGGAAATGTTTGCGCTACAAGCATAACTGAATTTTTTGATTCAGTTGCTAACTCTCAATTACTAAGCTATACCTATAAATTGTCTGAGATAGATTCTTGTGGTAAAGAATCTCCTTTAAGTCCGTCATTAAACTCAATTCACTTATCAGTTTACCCCAATACAAATGGAACATCTATTAAGTTAGTTTGGGACCTATATATAGGAAGCTTTGGTAGCTATTATTATATATACAGAGACACAATTAGAGGAAAATATACCTTATATGATTCTGTGCCTAATACATCAGTTATCTGGAATGATAAAAATCCTTTGATCACTAAAGATACTGTGCTTTATTGCGTAGGGATTCAAGGGCCTGATGTATGTAATCCAACCGCAAGAACATTAGCAATAAATTATAATGCAGGAAAATCAAACACCGGTAGTGTTGTAGTTGGCCCGTTGGGAATTCGAAACATAGAAGCTGAGAGCAACTCACTGGAAGTTTACCCTAATCCTACTAACGGCATTACTGACCTGAGTGTAACGCTAACTAACGGGAAACAAAACGTTGGCGTAAAGGTCTTCAATGCAATTGGAGAAGTTATTTGGGCTGATAATTACATAACAACTTCGGGCCATTTGAAAACACAGTTCGATCTGTCGCAATACAGTAAGGGAATTTACTTTGTACAGGTTACAACAGCAGAAGGAGTACTGTATCGTAAGATAGTACTTCAATAGAAAAGTTCACTCTATAAATAAAAAAGGATACCGAGCGGTATCCTTTCTTATTTAATAAGGTCTTTTCTTAACCGTTATTGCCACCCGCTTGCAAGTACATCTGCAAGGTGCATGGTCTTAATGTCTTTATTTTGTTTTTTAATATAGCCCTCCATATGTAAAAGACATGATGCATCGGTTGATATCAGGTATTGAGCACCGGTATCTAATGCATTTTTTACCTTATCAGCGCCCATCCCTACAGCTATTGGTTCAAATTTTGCAGAAAAGGTTCCGCCAAAACCGCAACAGCTTTCCGTGTCTTTCATTTCAATTATTTCCAAGCCGCGAACATGCTTTAATAATGTTCTTGGCTCCTGTTTTATTTTGCATTCTCTTAACGCAGCACATGAATCATGGTAGGTACCAATGCCATCTAATTTTGCACCTACATCGGTTACCTTCATTATATTAACCAGGAAGCTGCTGAACTCATAAATATTCTTCGACAGCTGTTTATACTCATTATGCAATGCAGAGTTATGAAACATTTCAGGGTAGTAGTTCTTTATCATGCCCACGCATGAAGCAGATGGAGAAACTATATATCTATCCTGTTGAAATTCCTTAATGAATTTTTCTCCCACAACCTTGGCATCTTCCCAAAAACCGCCATTGAAAGCAGGCTGTCCGCAACAGGTTTGTTCCGGATTATAATTTACATCGCAACCGACTTTCTCTAACACCTTAACCATATTCATGCCGGCATTAGGGTAAATCTGATCTATAAAACAGGGTATAAAAATATCTACTATCATCGCTTTCTAATAGGGTTACAAAAGTATGTATGTGAGTCGGTAAACACTATGCTTCATATGAAAAGTTTTAAACAGCTTATTTAGTTTCACTACCCAACAGGAATTCCGAAACTACTTTAAAGAATGCCTGTGGCTGATCAGCATGAACCCAATGGCCGGCCCCTGGAATTGCCACCAAGGTAGCATTGGGAAACATTTCATTGATACGTTTAATATCGGAGTTAAATACATAATCAGATTTTTCTCCCTTAACAAACAATGCCTGAATAGTAATTGGGTTTATAGGCAAAGGAGTTGCTTCGCTTACAGCAGCTATATTTTGCTTTATTACCTCATAATTAAATTTCCATTTCAACTTTTGGTTCTCATCCCAGTACAGGTTTTTAAGTAAAAACTGCCTTACACTGGCATCTTCTATATATTTTGACATGATCTCATCAGCTTCCTTCCGAGATTTCACCATTTCAGGATTGAATTGATCAATTGCATCTATCACAAACTGATTGGTAATAGGGTATTTTTTAGGCCCAATATCAACCACAACCAATTTCTCAACTTTTTCCGGATAACGAACAGTAAAGCGCATAGCTGTTTTACCGCCCATTGAGTGACCAATGATATTTACTCTGTCAAGTCCTTCATCTTCCATAAGCTCCTTCATGTCCTCGCTCATTACTTCATAATTCCATTCTGCACTATGTGGCGATTGGCCATGATTCCGTTGATCAATAAAATAAACGGTAAAGTACTCGGCGAAATGCTTTCCTAGTGTTTGCCAATTATCGGCAGAACCAAAAAGGCCATGCAGAATAAATAAAGGTTTACCAGTTCCGAGTTTTCGAAATGCCAGTTTCATAAATTACTTTAACTGTCGGAGATAAAGTTGGATTGTATTTTCCAGACCCAGATAAAGTGAATCGGCAATAAGTGCATGACCAATAGATACCTCTGCAAGATGTGGTATACTTTTATGAAAATAGGCAAGGTTGTCAAGGTTCAGGTCATGGCCTGCATTAATACCCAAACCATATTTATGCGCACGTTGTGCCGCTTTCTGATATGGGGCAATAGCTAATTCAGGGCTTTTCGAATAGTTTTTAGCATACTCTTCAGTATATAATTCTATTCGGTCGGTACCTGTAGCTGCTGCTCCTTCTATCTGATCAAGATCAGTATCAATAAATAACGAAGTACGTATGCCTTGCTTTTTTAAACGAGCAATAATTTCCTTCAAAAAGCCTGTATTATGAATTGTATCCCAACCGGCATTTGATGTTAATGCGTCAGGAGCATCAGGTACAAGTGTAACCTGGCGTGGTTTCACATCTTCAACAAGGCTTAAAAATTCTTCCGATGGATAACCTTCAATATTAAACTCAACAGAAAGAATTGGTTTCAGGTCTATTGCATCTTTGTATTTAATATGTCTTTCGTCAGGCCTGGGATGCACCGTAATACCCTGTGCACCAAAACGGACACAATCCTGCGCTGCTTTCAATACATCAGGCAAATTAGCTCCACGTGAATTACGTAGAAGTGCTATTTTATTAATATTTACGCTAAGCTTTGTCATGTTAGTTTAATTACCTGATGCAACATAAGTCTCAGTATATATGGTACTACCTTGTGCAAGCCTGTTTGCCATAACAAGCGGAACATAGTCTGATGGAACAAGCAGTGAATCTTTTCCAAAATTAGGGTCAAAGCCAATCAATAGGCCATTTGAAGCATTCGCGTCTATCTCAACAATTTGTTTGTAGATGCGGCCCACGTTAACTGCATATTGTTCGGTATACAGACGGTGATATATAAATGTGTTTTCATTATCTTGAATAACGGTAAGTGAAGAATCAAAGTAATTTCCATTAATAGTTAAAGGCGAGTTTACTGATGTATAGCTGAATGTAGTATCACTCCATGGAAAATAGGTAGAGGGTATCGGGTTGAACGGGCCACCATTCCACGTATTATTTACTGTTACAGGAAAAACAAGTTTAACATACTTCACACCATCCTCAGACCTTGTTGCTTCAGTTTTAGTAAGGTTTGCAGTATACGTTTTCTGATACACCCAGATGTTAGATGCATTCGATTTTTTAAATCTTTCTATAACCTGCGTTCTTGCTCCCGTATTGTCAGTATAAAAGGAATCTATTATATCCTTTACCTGGTATTGAAATGTATCGGACCCGCAATCGCATGGAAGCAAAGGGTTAAATGATATAGAATCAACATTATAAATTACCCAATGGCCAACATTATTCGGGAAATAATCATAACCCAAATAAATACTTGCAGGCTTATCTTTTTTACATGAAGCAAGCATTATAACTATAGCAAGTAAAAAATATGTGGCGCTTTTTTTGCTCATTTTGCTTGTAGCTCAATAAATCCTCCACCAAGTAAATCCTCGCCTTCGTAAAACACAGCTGACTGCCCCGGTGTAATTGCCTTAACCTTTTTGTGAAAAAGCACTTTCACTTTTCCATTTTCTTCATTAATGGTTGCCTGTGCGCCAATATCTTTATAGCGTATTTTGGTATGGGCTTGCATATCTACTGGTAACTTAGCGTATTTCACAAGATTATAGCGCCCTACCGTCATGCTTTGTTTATTCAATTCTTCCTCCGTTCCCAACACAACTGTATTGGTTTCAGGAATAACTTCGGTAACGAACATAGGGTGCCCAACTGCTAATTCCAAGCCCTTACGTTGACCAATTGTATAAAAAGGATATCCTTTGTGGCGGCCTATCTTAGTACCATCAGCCAATACAAAGTCACCATCATTTATTTTATCTTCCCCTACCCTTCTCTTCAAAAACGAACGGTAATCGTTATCGGGTATAAAACATATCTCATAGCTCTCGCTCTTATTGGCTAATTCCAGGTAACCCCTTTCTTCAGCTAATGCACGTATTTCTTTTTTATGGAAATTACCTAAAGGGAACATGGTTCTTTTCAGGCTATCCTGGGTTAAGCCCCAAAGCACATACGACTGATCCTTTGTATTATCTATGCCACGTGAAATAACATACCTTTCATTTTCCTTCCTCACACTGGCGTAATGCCCGGTAGCTATGAATTCGCACTCCAGCATATCTGCACGTTTCAATAAAGCCTCCCATTTAATATAGGTATTGCACAACACACAAGGATTAGGTGTGCGCCCCACCATATATTCATCAACAAAATTGTTTATGATACTTTCACCAAACTCTCCCCTGAGGTCGAGTATATAGTGCGGGAAACCGCATTTTACAGCTAACTGGCGGGCATCATTTATAGAATCAAGGCTGCAACAACCGGTTTCCTTTTTGTTACCACCTGATGAGGCATAATCCCATGTTTTCATGGTAATGCCAATTACTTCATAGCCTTGTTCATGCAATAACAAAGCAGCAACAGAGCTATCCACTCCCCCACTCATTGCCACAAGCACTTTTCCTTTCTTACTCATTGTGTGTTTCCGAACGTAAATATACGTTATTTAAGCGAGAAAAGCGTCCTGCAAGTACTGCAGAACGCTTTCCTACAATATACTTTGTTACTTATTTGCTTTTAGTCAGCACTTCATCTATCATGCCATAATCTTTGGCTTCCTGTGCGGTCATCCAATAGTCACGGTCACTATCCTTATATACCTTTTCGTAGGTCTGGCCAGAGTGCTTTGCTATGATATCATAAAGCTCTTTCTTCAACTTCATGATCTCTTTTGCAGTAATTTCAATATCAGATGCCTGTCCTTCAGCACCACCCAATGGTTGGTGAATCATTACACGTGAGTGTGGTAATGCAGTTCTTTTTTTAGGAGCGCCTGCACACATTAAAACAGCACCCATACTAGCTGCGATACCGGTACAAATTGTTGCCACATCCGGCGAAACATATTGCATAGTATCGTATATACCTAAGCCTGCATATACTGAACCGCCGGGAGTATTAAGGTATATTGAAATATCTTTCTTAGCATCGGCAGAATCAAGGAACAAAAGTTGTGCCTGGATAATATTAGCAACTTCATCGTTAATAGGTGCACCCAGGAAAATGATCCTGTCCATCATAAGACGGGAGAACACGTCCATTTGTGCAATGTTCAACTGACGTTCTTCAATAATAACCGGAGATACCCAGTTAGTTGGCATTGAAGTAAAGTTATTGTTGAATTGAGCAGAATACCTATCATAGTTCGATCCGCTGATCCCTTTGTGCTTTACAGCATATTTACGGAATTCATCTTGTTTAAACATAATTCTTTGGTTTTAAGGATTTAAAAGTAGTGATTTTTTTACTTTACGTTTTCCATTATCTTTTCAAATTCTTCCCGTGGCAATTCTTTATTTTCAATTGTATAGGTCTTTTTAAGAAGGTCCACGAGCTTCATGTCATACAGACGTTCGTATATGCGATTTACTTCTTTTTCATCGCTTAATACGCGCTGAACGGTTGCTTTAACCTGTTCTTCGTTTGCTCCCTGGCCTAAGTAACCATGTACAAGTGCATGGGTATAATCCATAACTTCTTGCTGGGTAACTGTCATATTGTTATCCTTGAATATCTTATCCTCTATGAGTCTCCATTTTAATGATTGGGCATACACCTCGAACTCAATATTCATTTGTTCATCTGAAATTGGTTCCTTACTAACCCTGTGTAACCATTTTTTAAGAAATGTTTCAGGCATTTTTATGGTAGTGTTTCCAATAAGGTATTCCACCATTTCGTTTTGAAGCTTACGCTCAGCCTGTGGGCCAAAAACAGAAACAAGTTCTTGTTTTACCTTAGCACGGAAATCTTCACTGTTATTTACTTTGCCCGGGCCATATATCTTATCCCACCATTCCTGGTTAATTTCAGCAGGAATAATACGGTGAACATGTTTCAACGTAACCTGGAAAGATGAGGTAAGACTTGCAGCCTTATCTTTAGGAATGCTCATCATAGCAGCTACTTCTTCATAGTCCTTGGTAACTTCGTCCAGCTTCAAGATAAGCTTATCGCCTTCCTTTCGGCCTAAGAATTTTTCTTTACTCTTACCGGCAGGGAATTTACCAAGGTTAATGGCTGATGACTTGAAAATACCACCAGGCAATATTTCTCCATTTGCATCTAATTCAACAAAGTCGCCAATTAAAATATCACTTTCACCTGATACATCAGGGTGAGTAAGGTTTCCAAAACGCAAACGCATTTCTTCAACATACTCGTCAACAAATTTTTCATCAATATTCACCTGGAACAATGTGAATTTTTGGGTTGTTGAAAGTGGCACATCAAAGTCAGGCACCAGACCTACTTCAAAAGCAAATTCAAATTCCTTTTCGAATTCCAGTTCAACATTGCTCGCTTGTGGCAATGGTTCACCTACAATGCGAAGTTTATTTTCCTTTATGTAATTATCAAGTGAATGAGAAAGAATATGGTTTACTTCATCGGCTAATATTGACTTACCAAAACGCTTGGTAATAACCGACGTAGGCACTAAACCAGGGCGAAAACCCGGAATAACCGCTTTTTTCTGGTAGTCTTTTATTGATTTGTCTACAGCTTTTTTATAATCAGCCGGAATAACCTTTACCTTAATTACTGCATTGGTTTCGTCAATGCTTTCCTTTACTATATCCATGATGTTTATTTATCTTTTAAAATGGAGGGCGAAAGTAGGCTTTTTTATCGGTATTTAGATACCCTTTTTCGACATTTAGCTAGCATATTTCGAAAAAATAAAAACCCTGAATACTACAACATAGTATTCAGGGTTTGTAAAGTGCGGATGAAGGGACTCGAACCCGTACGCCTCGCGGCACCAGATCCTAAGTCTGGCGCGTATACCAATTCCGCCACATCCGCTTATGTGAAAGACGGCTGCAAAGGTAGAAAATGTATTGATAATCGAGCATTTTATTTCTTTTTATAGCCCATTATCCCTACATTTGCCGTCATGAAAATTTCTCCTGCTCAAACACTGGAACAGATAGCAGCCATTATTGGCGCTACTTTTGATGGGGACCCTAAACACCAGATTACAGGACTTAATGAAATACACAGGGTAGTTAACGGAGACATAGTTTTTGTCGATCATCCTAAGTATTACGATAAAGCCTTACAATCGAACGCCACTACTATAATCATTAATAAAAAGGTTCCCTGCCCAAAAGGCAAGGCGCTTCTTTTTTGCGATGACCCTTTTAGTGCATATATAATGATCATCAAGCATTTTCACCCTGACGATTTTAGCCAGAAGGAAATGATAAGCTCAACTGCTAAGATTGGTAAGAACACCAGCATAATGCCGGGTGTATTTATCGGCAAAAATGTTGTGATAGGCGATAATTGTGTTATTCACCCTAACGTATCTATATATGATGAAACGGTTATTGGTAATAATGTAACCATTCATTCAGGAACGGTAATAGGCAGTGATGCATTCTATTTTAAACGCAGGCCCGAGCTATTTGACAAAATGGTTTCGTGCGGTAATGTGGTAATAGAAGATGATGTTGAGATAGGCGCTGCCTGCACTATTGACAGAGGTGTTTCAGATACCACACGCATTGGTGCAGGTTCTAAATTAGATAATCAGGTGCATGTAGGGCACGATACACAGATTGGTAAAATGTGCCTGTTTGCAGCGCAAGTAGGAATTGCCGGTGTGGTTACTATTGAAGATAATGTTACGCTTTGGGGTCAGGTTGGTGTGCCAAGCAATATTCACATTGGTAAAGGAGCTATTCTACTAGGTCAATCAGCACCAAGCAAATCATTAGAAGGTGGTAAATCTTATTTGGGTAGCCCCGCAGGCGATGCAAAAGACAAAATGCGTGAGCTTATTACGCTGAAAAAAATTACCGAAGAAATGGCGAAGAAAGAAAACTCTCAGCCTTCTTAAATTAACTCGTTCTTCTTAGTTTGATAATGTGCAGCGAATTCAACATTCGCATTACAGGATATGTTGGGTCGAACTCAAACCACCTCTTCGCAAAGTTAGGGCTGTTGGGGCTTTTATGGTGATTATTCTGGAACAATTCGCCGAGTAAAAGAATATCTATCGGGCTTGTATTTTTTGACTTATCTCCATTATCGAAATTAGAATAACCGTATTTATGTCCGCACCAATTTACAACTGCACCTTGCACCGGGCTGATAAGAAATTCAAAAGGTAATAACAAGAACCACCATGCCGAGGGCGCAAATGAAATATAGAACGCTATATATATTGAAGCAAAGAACAGGCGAGTATACCAGTTATCAGCTATTCTATCTAAAAAAGGCCATTCCGGGTAATTACCTCTAAATGCTTCTTCGGGCTCTACCTTTTTATCTACATACAGCATGTACATATTCTTTGTCTGTACCATCATGCTCCACACATCTTTAAAAAAATGCGGAGAATGCGGATCCTTTTCCGTGTCACTATAAGTATGGTGCATGCGATGCAATATAGCATAGGCCCTTGGGTTAAGGAAAGATGAGCCCTGTGTAATAAAAGTAAGAATATAGAAGAAACGTTCCCATCCCTTGCTCATGGTAAACATTTTGTGCGAAGCATACCTATGCAGAAAGAAGGTTTGACAGAAGAGGGAAAGAAACCAGTGTGCAATGAAGAAAATCAGTATCGGCATAAAACTCTTTTTAAAGGCAGCTATTACTCCACCAATTATACATATAGACGCACCACAACTAAAATACCCTTAATTTGCTGCAGGAGAAGGATTCGGATTATTCGACACCCGTTTGTTTGCAGGTATTATATACACTTTACCAAAATCGAGATAATCCATTGAATTACCATAAAAGTTTCTTACATAGTTGTGATACAAATAGTAGTTTTCTTCGTAGTAAATGCATAAGTAAGGCGCTTCATCCAATGCGATCTGATCGGCCTGAGCATATAATTTATACCTAACACTATCATTAACAGCAAGTAAGGCATGAGCAAAAACTGTATCAAACTCAGGATTATTGTACCTGCAAGCATTTGTATAGGCCATTGCATCAGTATCTCTAGGCACGTTAGCACCACAGAACATAGTTAGGAATGTTTGAGGATCTGGATAATCAGCTACCCACTCTTCTCTGAACACAGGAACCTTTCCGCGAAGGAAAGCATCCAGATGTTGAGGGAATGGAACAGCATTGATCTTCACTGTTACATTTAAATTCTCCTTTAACATTTTTTGAAGCACTTCAGCGATCTGTACATTTCGTTGTCCACCGTCACTGCTTGTTTGCAGGGTTATTTCAGGGAAGTCTTTACCATTAGGGTAACCGGCTTTAGCTAATAATTCCCTTGCCTTATCAGGGTCGAAATTATAGCCCTTCAACTGCTTGTAATCATACCCTGGGAAAGCCTGTGGAGGAACGATACCATATGTACCCGGTATTCCTTCACCTTGTAATGTGTAGTTAACAATCTTATCACGGTCAATTGCGTAATTGAATGCTTGTCTCAGGTATTTATTACTAAAAAGTTTATCACGAGTTTGGAACCCGTAAAAATAGGTACTCATAGCCGGTTTTACGTCTAAGGTATAGTCTACCTTATTTCCTGTGCCACTTTCACTTGAATTCATTTGACCCAATATCTGAGGAATGATCTCAATTGGTATCTGGTACATCATTTCCAAGTTACCTTGTTGGAATTCAAGTAATTCCGATTTCTTTTCATGAACGAAAGAGTAGTGAATAGCATCAAGATATGGCAATTGGTTGCCGTACTGATCAACTCCCCAATAGTTCGGGTTACGCACCAACACAACAGCTTGGTCTTCTTTAGCTTCTTTCAGCATAAAAGGACCTGTACCAACCATATGGATACGCATATCAATTCCGTATTTATCAAGCGCTTCCTTCGGGTATAACCAGCATCCTGGCTCAGTAAGTAAATTTAAAAAACCTCCGAATGGCGCACTTAATGTAATCCTTAGGGTAGAATCATCAACCACCTTAACTCCTTCAACACCATCTGCCGGTAAAGGTTTTTTATCTGCTGAAAGCTGGTAGTATTGATCAGCTCCTAAAACGCGGTTCTTAAATGTAACTTCGAACTGTTGATTTTGCGGGCCAGCAGTACATAATTGGTCAAAGCACCATTTAAAATCCTTAACAGTTATTTCACGGCCTTTACCGTCAGGGAAACAAGGGTCATCGTGGAACTTAACACCCTTACGGATATGGAAGGTCCAGACTGTAGCATTATCGTTCCTTTCCCAACGTGTAGCAAGGCAAGGTGTATTAGTAAGATCTTTTGAAGAAAGTTTTACAAGGCCTTCGTAAACCTGGTTAGCAATATTATGAGCAGGTATATCACCCACATTATCAGGGAAAAGACTTCTGAAACCGATTACCCAATTAAGACGAAATACACCTCCGTAATAAACTCCGCCCTTAGCTAAATGCGTATTTGTTTTCCCGTGGTCATTTCCACATCCTCCGCAAGCTGCCAGCAGCAAGCCAAACGCGATAACCGGTATCAATTTTATTTTCATACTAAATATAGAAAAAACGTTTATCCTATCTCCTTATACTTCCTGTGGGTATAAGTCTAAGGTTCAAAAGTAAAAAAAATATCCAAATTGACGACACAGAACTTTCGCAAATACCATAAAACGAATTTGTTTGGCACTAAAAGTCCACTTCAATAAGCATGGGGCAATGGTCGGAATGTTTTGCATCGGCTAGTATTACTGCACGTTTAAGCGCTTTTCCGAACGGCTCGCTCACCAGCTGGTAGTCTATCCGCCAACCTTTGTTATTGGCCCGCGAATTTGCTCTGAAACTCCACCAGGTATATTGATGGGGTTCTTTATTGAATTGCCTCAACGAATCAATAAATCCGGTCTTCATAAAACCATCTATCCATTCCCGTTCTTCAGGTAAAAACCCCGATGAATTGGCATTGCTTACCGGGTTATGAATATCAATGGGTTTGTGGCAAATGTTATAATCACCTGCAATGATAAGGTTTGGCCTCTTTTTCCTTAGTTTAGCAATATAGTCCTGAAACTGAGCTATCCATTGCATTTTAAATGCCTGTCTTTCATCACCCGAAGTGCCTGAAGGCATATATACGCTAATGACAGAAACATCGCCATAATCTGCCCTTATTACCCTTCCTTCATTATCATGAAATCCGCAGCCATATTCTATATGATCGGGCTTCGCTTTTGTAAGTATGGCAACCCCACTGTAGCCTTTTTTTTCAGCTGAATACCAATAACTGTGGTACCCCGCTTTTGTAAAATCATCAAGATTCAATTGCTCTTTAAGCGCTTTTATTTCCTGAAGGCATATTATATCGGGGCTAACTGTTTTTACCCAGTCGAGCCAACCTTTTGACATGGCAGAACGGATACCGTTCACATTGTATGTTACTATTTTCTTCATGGGTGTATTGCTAAACTCAACAAAAATATAAATTCTGCGTTATTTACGATATTCGTAGTTTTTGATTGTGAGAAAGCTTTCCCTTCTGATAATTGGGTTTTTAGGAATTATTTCCCTGCAAGGGTATGCTCAACAGCAAAACAACCTTCGCAATAAAGCTATTGCATTGCATTTAAAAGATACATTGTCTTTACACGATACAATAATTAGAATTGATTCGCTAGGTATACTTCCCAATTCGCTATCACTCCATTTAAATGGCAAACAAAAATTAGACAGCCTATTTTACAAAGTTGACTTTATAAAAGGGAGACTAACATTAGACTTAGCGGGCTTGAAGAAAAATACTGTTAAAGCTGATACACTTTACTGCACATACCGAGTACCTATCATTCCTCCGAAACCTATTCCGTTCAACCAGTTAACCAACCAGCGCAAAAAAACTATTTCAGTAAAGGGGAATGATACAATACGTATTGACACCCTTAGCATATTACCACAATCGGTGCATTTAATAACTGCCAATGGCAAAATACTCGACAGTACTTATTATACACTTGAGCCTGCTGAAGGTAAAATTGTGTTGAACTCAGTAGCGCTGAAAAAAAATGGAATTACTTCAGATAGTATATACTGTGCATACAGGGTCTTTCCTTTTTTGCTCACTCAAACGCACGAGCATAAGGATAATAACATCATGCATCCTACTAAGTATGGGCAACAACAAGGTTTCATATACCAGGTAGATCAAAACAAAAACAGCAACGACCCTTTTGACCTTGGCACATTAGACAAGAGCGGAAATATTTCAAGAGGAATTACATTTGGCAATGCACAAAACCTTACCGTAAACTCTGCGCTTAATTTACAACTTGCCGGTAAACTGAGTAACAATGTAAATGTTTTGGTATCAGCTACCGATAATAGCCTCCCTATTCAACCCGAGGGGAACACTGCGACATTGCAGGACTTTGATAAAGTATTTATAAAGCTTTACAATAAAAATACAAGCCTTATTGCAGGTGACTATGAACTGAGCAGCCCTAGCGGTTATTTTATGAAATATTATAAAAAAGCTGAAGGTGGAATGTTCTCTACACGCTTTATTGTTGGGCCCGAAAAGGATAGCAATAAGGCCGCCTACCTGAGAGTAACAGGTGGAGGAGCAATATCGAAAGGTAAATTCGCCAGTAATAATGTTACGCCTATAGATGGGAATATGGGCCCCTATCGTCTGACAGGTAGCGACAATGAGAACTTTATTGTTGTGCTTTCAGGTACTGAGAAAGTCTATTTAGATGGACAATTAATGCTACGCGGACAGAACAACGACTATACAATTGATTACAACGCCGCACAAATTACATTTACCCCAAAGCACCTTATTCTACAAACCACCCGCATTGTAGTAGAATTTCAATATAGCGATCAAACATACCTGCGTTCACTCTATTTTGCAGGAACTGAATACCATAACAATAAACTTAACCTGCGATTCAATTTATATTCTGAACAGGATGCAAAAACGCAACCACTTCAGCAATCGCTTACATTTCCTCAGGAACAATTAATGGCCTCGGTAGGAAACCATATTCAAAATGCTTTAGTACCGGGAGCAGACAGTATAGCATTTAATAACACAGAAGTGCTCTATCGGAAAATAGATACAATTAATGTTGCATTGGGATTCAACGATACTATTTATGTTTACTCTGTAGACTCAACGAAAGCACATTACAGGTTAAGTTTTTCTCAAGTTAATCAGGGGCAAGGCGATTATGTTGAAATACCCTCAGCAGCTAATGGAAGAGTATTTAAATGGGTTGCGCCCATTAGCGGAGTAAGGCAGGGAAATTATATTGCACAGGTGCTACTCATTACCCCGAAGAAAAAACAAATGATAACACTTGGCGGCGATTACAAATTATCGGCTGGCTCAAGCATACAGGTTGAGACTGCCGTGTCGAACAATGATATTAATACCTTTTCGAAACTGGATAAGGGCCAGGATGTAGGTTTTGCAGGGAAACTTAATTTTCACAACATTAGTTTCCTGCAGGATACCATTGAACATAAAAAAGACGCATGGCGTGTTACAACTGATGTAGGATATGAAGGAGTACAAAAAGATTTTTCGCCGATCGAGCGATATCGCCCGGTAGAATTTTCACGAGACTGGAATAGAACAAGTGACAGTATTTATGCTGACCAGAATATACTTAGTACAACAATAAGTTTGGGTAATAAAAGAGACCTGTTTGGCTACGGATTCCAGGCATTCCTGGAAGGAGGGAATTATAATGCAACCCGACAAACTGCTATTTTAAAAGCCAGCGAAAAGAATTTCACAGCCGATTTTAACGGAGCTTTACTAAACACCTTATCGGTCGATAATAAGAGTAATTATTATAAGGAATTTGGTACACTGTCCTATAAAATCGTGCACTGGGTGGTAGGTGCAGGCGAAGGCACCGAGAATGATATTTTCCGATCACGACGTACAGATAGTATTGTCACAAATTCAACATCATTATTTGAACAGGCTTCAACTTTTAAATATTATCAGTGGAATACTTTCATTCATTCTGCCGACACCAGTAAGTTAAGTTATGGTATAAACTATCAGGAGAGAACAGACTTTGCTCCGACTGAAGATGAAATGGTGAAATCTCTTTTCTCTAAAAATATTTCGCTGAACCTGAACATCGTCAAAAACCCGAAAAGCCGCTTTAAAGCAAATGTAACATACCATATACTTTCAGTTTATGATAGCGCATTGGCACAAGGTCAGCAACCGGTAAATGCCCTTGTCGGGCAGGCACAATATGACCTGAACGCTGCGCATGGACTTATTATGAGCAGTACTTATTACGAGGCTGGATCTGGCCTGCAGCCAAAAGAAAGTTACACCTATGTGCAGGTTGCGCAAGGCCAGGGAATTTATGCGTGGACAGATTTTAACGGGGATGGAATAAAACAACTGAACGAATTTTACATTGCACCATTTCCAGATCAGGCTGATTATATAAAAGTTTATACGCCAACCAACCAATTCATTAAAACATACACCAGTGGGCTTACCGAAACATTCAGCCTGAGGCCTGCCGCTCTTTGGGCAAACACAAAAGATATCCGCTCCTTCTTTGCACTTTTCTCAGAGCAACTGGCATTCCATACCGATAAAAAAAGTACATCAACCAATGTGGCGCAAGTCTATAATCCTCTTCTGCAAAACGCAAACGACACCAACCTTGTTGGCCTTAATACTACTATACGTAATACTGTTTTCTTTAACCAGCTTAACCCGAAATTTGGCGCCGATTACAGTTACAACGATGCAATAAATAAAACCACCTTACAGGAAACCGGCACACAAGCCAGGGAGAATAAATATAATGAACTGCATGGCCGGTTTAATTATAGCACCAAATGGATGATAGAAGATGATGAGAAATTCGGAAATGACATTAGTAATTCAAATTACTTCACGAGTAATAATTTCAATATTCTGTATTACATAAGCCAGCCTAAACTCAGCTACCAGCCCAGCACCAGTTTCAGAATATCAGTACTGTATACATTTACCGACAAGCTGAATTCATATTCAGAAGGTGGAGGGCAATCGTTACAACAAAACTATGGTGCTGAATTAAAATACAATGTGTTGAATAAGGGTAGTTTGCTTGCTAATTTTAATTATATAAATATTAAGTTTAATGAACTGGCTAACAGCCCCCTTGGCTTGGAAATGCTGCAGGGCTTGAATATAGGTGATAATTACACCTGGGGAGCGACCTACCAGTGCAATATATCGAAGAACATTCAGTTAAATATATCGTATACAGGCCGTGATAGCGAGGGCTCAAAACTAGTGAATACAGGTACGGCACAGGTAAGGGCTTTCTTTTAATTAGCCAATATGAACAAATAGTTGTAGCTTTGACTCAGATATAGTAACAGAACATGCTAGCGAAAGACCTTATAAGTACAGATATACCGCCACTTAAGGTGGGTGATGAAGCGAAAAAAGCGCTGGAGTGGATGGATGAATTTAAAGTATCTCATCTGCCGGTTATTGATAAAACGCATTATGTAGGTATTGTTTCAGATGCTGAAATACTCGACCACATTTCTGCAACTGACCATATAAGTAAAATACGCCGTACGCTTACCAAACCATTTGTATTTGAGCATCAACATGCATACGATGTGCTGAAGATGTATTCATTACTTAAGATATCGGTAATACCCATAATCGATGCCAAGGAACACTACGTGGGTGTGGTTACTATGCAAAAAATGCTTGACTATTTTGCCCAACTCAGCGCTGCACAGGAACCCGGAAGTTTAATAGTATTAGAACTTCACCAACATGATTATTCGCTTTCACAAATTGCCCAGATAGCCGAGTCCAACGGGGCCAAGATATTAAGCCTTTTCCTTACACCGCGGGAAAACTCAACTGAACTTGATGTTACAATTAAGTTAAGCGTGCAGGATGTTTCTGCTGTGTTGCAAACCTTCGAACGGTTCAGTTACACAGTTAAAGCTTCTTTTTCGCAGAGCACACAAAATACAGGTATAAAAGACCGCTACGATGCATTGATGCATTACCTGAATATTTAAACGGTAATGAAGTTTTACGTACGCCACTTATTTCTTGCATTATTATTTGCCGGCTCAGTTTCACCTGCGTTTTGCCAGAATACTGATTCTACATCGAACAAGAAATTTGTTGTATACGATATTTATGTAGACGGCAATTACAAAACAAGAACCTCGATCATTCATAGGGAACTTACCTTCGATAAGGGAGATACCATACGTGTGAGCGAATGGCCCACCATTGCTTTACGTTCGAAAGATAACCTGATGAACACTTCCTTATTCAACTTTGTAACAGTTGATACGGTTCATCTTTCAACCGGGCAAACAGGCGTATCGATAACAGTTGTTGAGAAGTGGTACATATGGCCTGCACCAATACTACAAATAGAAGAACGCAATTTTAATGTGTGGTGGCAACAGGATCATCGCAGCCTTAATAAAGTTGATTATGGGCTGATATTGGCCGACAATAATACACTCGGGCTAAAGCAAGTATTGAAAGCAAGTGTGCAACTTGGTTATACCCAACAATACGGATTAAGCTATTCCATCCCTTATCTTGATAAACAACAAAAAGGTGGGCTGCAATTCTCAGCAACTTCTTCACAGAATAAAGATATTGCCTATACATCTGTAGGTGGTATACTCACATTTCTGAATACACCGGAGAATGTTTTACGGCAGGAATATACAGCAAGAGTTGATTACAGTTACCGGCAAGGGTTTTACAATATGCATTACCTAGAAGTAAATTTTCACTCATGTACTATTAATGATACTATTCTGAAACTTACAACCGATTATTTTCCGTCCAATCAAACATCCACAAATTTTTTTGGTGTAAAATATTATTTCCGGCGCGATGTTCGTGATTATTCTCCTTTCCCGCTTTCCGGCTATTATATTGACTTTGGTGTTAATGATTTCGGGCTTAACTTGCTTAATCACCCGTTTAATATTATTTACGTGCAAACCTCCTTACATAAATACTGGGCACTCTCCAAGTATTTCTTTTTTGCATCAATGGTTGAAGGTAAGCTTTCCAATAATGTTCCGCAACCTTATTATATTCAGCATGGAATGGGCTACGGAAATGACCTGGTAAGAGGATATGAAGATTATGTAGTTGATGGTAATGATTTTATTTTGGTTAAGAATGAACTTAAATTCAGGTTTCTGAATGTACCGGTTCAAACACTTCCATTATTTGGTGTAAAGCAATTTAACAAGGCATACTATGCATTGTATTTTACCGTTTTTTCCGATTGGGGATATTTAACTTCACCTTCGCCTTATGTAGTTAATGATTTTCTTGCTAATCAGCAAATGTGGGGTAATGGTGTAGGTATTGACCTTGTTGCCTACTACGATCTTATCTGGAGATTCGAATACTCCTTTAATGCCCTTGGACAACATGGGCTTTTTATACACTTCCAGGCAGGGCTGTAGAATAGAGAACTTCCGCCACAAAGACACCAAGTCACTAAGGAACACAAAGAAATACACTGCCATACTTTGTGTCTTCGTGCCTTTTGGCAAATGTTTTATCTGGCTATAATTTCCCTGATTTATTCCGTACATTCGTGTTATAATACATAGTGTGAGAAGTAATTCCTTAACGTTTGCCCCTCTAAATCTCCCCATGCGGGGAGACTTGTTTCCCTCTCCTGTAGGAGAGGGCCAGGGTGAGGTCGGGTTTTGGATTACGCTTTTATTTTTGTTTCTATTCAATACAACTTTTGCCCAAAAAGATCTGCAGCATTATGTTGATCCATTTATTGGTACTGCCGGGCATGCACATACTTTCCCAGGTGCATGTTATCCTTTTGGAATGATGCAATTAAGCCCCGATACCCGCACATCGGGTTGGGATGGCTGCTCAGGCTACTATTATGCCGATGATACTATTTACGGATTTACACATACACACTTAAGCGGTACAGGCTGTTCAGATTATGGAGATATTTTGTTAATGCCAACAGCATGGAATAAGTGGCCTTATGAAGCCCAAGATACATTTTCATATATCATCAATCCTAGTTTTTATTTTTCTACTTTCTCCCACAAAAATGAGCAAGCATCGGCAGGGTATTATTCAGTAAAACTAAATAACGATATTAAGGCTGACCTTACTGTATCCGAAAGGGCAGGTATGCACCGTTACATATACTCTACAGGAGATAGCTGCTCTATCATGCTCGATTTAAAGCACAGAAATGAAGTACTTTAT
This sequence comes from Bacteroidota bacterium, assembly GCA_013289395.1. Lineage (GTDB taxonomy): Bacteria > Bacteroidota > Bacteroidia > JABEUT01 > JABEUT01 > JABEUT01. The sequence continues at coordinate 8,357 of JABCZY010000007.1, read as the reverse complement.
TCAGAATATACATGTCTTAGTGATACAGAAATATGCGGATATAGAGAAACAAAAGCCTGGACGAAAAATAAATGGATCTACTTTGATATACGATTCTCAAAGCCTATCTCAGACATAGCAGAGTTTATTGACAATTCTCAACTTGGTGGCTTTGGGTTACGCGAACTACCCAAAGTCAGTTCAATGAGTGCGAAAGACATTCAGGAACGTTATAAGCTAGTTTCGAAGGATATCAAAGTCCGTTTCGATTTTGATAAGTCCGATACTATACTTGTTAAAATTGGTATTTCAGGTATAAGTACCGATAATGCAAGAAAGAATTTAGAGCATGATGAACCTGGCTGGGATTTTGATGGCACATTGAAGAAAACACAAAAGGCATGGAATGATTACTTAGATAAAATAGAAGTATCATCAAAGAGTGATACTATGCTGACAAAGTTTTATACAGCACTTTACCACACTGCTATTCACCCTAGTTTATATACCGATGTAAACGGCCAATACCGTGGACGGGATAATAAAACCCATACAGCAAAAGGCTTTGATATGTATACCGTATTCTCATTATGGGATACTTACAGGTCATTACATCCGCTATTAACAATTATTGATACAAATATTGACAGGCAATTTATTCAAACATTTTTAAAACAATATGAGCAAGGCGGAATGCTACCCGTGTGGGAACTTTCTGCTAACGAAACCAATTGCATGATAGGGTATCATTCGGTATCGGTAATTAATGATGCATATCAAAAAGGCATACGGGGCTTTGATGCAAACGAAGCATTGGCAGCTATGGAACATAGCGCCGATGCAGATAGCAGGGGCTTACCTGCAATGAGAGAATATGGATACATACCGGCTGATAAAAGCAGTGAATCGGTTTCACAAACATTAGAATGTGCTTACGATGATTGGTGCATTGCGCAAATGGCAAAATCATTGGGCAAGATGGATGATTACAAAAGATACATACAATTGGCGCAGGCTTTTAAGAATGTGTTCAACCCCAATAACGATTTTATGCAGGGGCGTGAGAATGGAAGGTTCTGTGTGACATTTGACCCAAAGGCAGTAACATTTAATTATACCGAAGCCAATGCATGGCAATATAATTTTTACACTCCGCAAGATATTAGTGGATTGATAGATCTGTATGGCAGCAAAGAAAAACTGGCGATGAAATTAGATACTCTATTTACCACTTCATCGAAAATGGATGGCAGGCAGCAGCCTGATATTACAGGAATGATAGGGCAATATGCACAGGGTAATGAGCCAAGTCACCATATGGCATATTTATATAGCTACGTTGGACAGCCTTGGAAAACTGCCCAATATGTGCATGAAATAGAAAATTTTTATACCGCTAAGCCCGATGGAATTTGTGGTAATGATGATTGTGGTGCGCTATCTGCTTGGTATGTAATGAGTGCCATGGGTTTGTACCAGGTTTGCCCGGGTGATGGGCAGTTTGAGTTAACTACTCCTCTGTTTGATACTGTAACAATACACTTAGAGAATGGAAAAACGTTTTCAATTATTGCTGCTAATCTTGAAAATAGTTCAGGTGATATTGAGGCTGCAACATTAAATGGCAAAGACCATATGGGCTCTTTCTTACATTATACTGATTTAATGAATGGCGGCACACTGAGTTATACATTCACCACGACTAATTTACTATCAACCTGGGGAACGGGGAATAATGTACCAGTAGATTCTATTCCTAAAGGTGAAAGTATTGTGCCGATACCATATTTAGAATATGATAATGTATTGTTTACTGATTCAGTTAGAATAATTGCCAAAGGATATTCACCAGATGACAGGCTCGAGATTTCATCATGTCATATTGATTCAGTAGAGGGCACAGAAGGTTCAATACCTTATGATTCGGCTTTTTATATAAGCAAAACGGACAGTATAAGTTGCTATGCTCAAAGAGGACCCAAGGGAAAACTAAGTTCAAATTTCGAAGAAGGTGGAACATTCCCAAGATTCTACATTCTTATGGATGCACATTTCATCAAAATCCCAAAAGGCAGAAAAATAAAAATTAAACCTACACCCAATAGGCAATATACTGCAGGTGGACCTGAAGCATTAATTGATTTCCAACATGCCAGTACTGATTTTCACTTAGGCAAATGGCAGGGTTACCAGTACCAGGATTTTGAGGCGGTTGTTGATCTGGGTAAAACAGAAACAGTTAAAAATGTGAGTGCAGAATTTTTGCAAGATGCTTTGAGCTATATATATATGCCTACCTATGTTGATTTCTCTGTATCAACCGATAGCATACACTTTATCCCTGTTGCACATGTTGTAAATACCATTGCAGATACAATGGAAACACCCACCATAAAATCATTCGGAAAAGAAATTCCTGCGCAACAAGCGCGGTATATAAAGGTCTTTGCGAAAAACTATGGCCAACTACCTAAATGGCACCCCGGCTACCCAGATAGCGCGTTTATTTTTATTGATGAAATAGAAATAAAGTAGTTACACTACTTTCAACTCTGTCTGCGGAATAGCATCAACATACATAAGTTTTAAAATAAACTCTTTGTATATCTCTTCTTCGTCAGTGGTAGCATTCCCTACTCCCTTCGATTTCAGATCGTACTCACGTAATACATGAAATATTTTATGCAAGGTAGACTGGCTGTATACCCGTGCAGCTTTTTCATAGTCCTGCACAAAAAATGGAGATACACCCAATTTAGCTGCCACATTGTTCCTCGATTTATCTTTCAAGGAATGATAAATAAACAGCTTACTGAAATAATTATACAACGAAACAACACTCAACACAAAAGGATTGTCCTTAGTATTGGATGCAAAGTATTCCACGATCTTCAAAGCCTTGCCCATATCTTTAGAGCCCAGGGCTGTCTGTAATTCAAATATGTTGTAGTCCTTACTAATCCCTATATTCGATTCAATATCAGCAACGGTAATTTCAGCAGGTGGCTTCAGGTTTATCATCAGCTTACCTAATTCGTTCGATATTTTACTCAGGTCGCTTCCTAAATATTCTGCCAGTAAAGCCAACGCCTTATGGCCGATTATATATCCCTTCTCTTTTATATACCCTTCTATCCAAGCCGGAATTTGCCTGTCGTATAGTTTAGCGGAATCAAAAAACACGGTATTCTTCGACAGCTTTTTACCCGCCGAAGTACGCATATCAAGCTTCTTATACTTATAGCAAAACACCAGTATGGTCGACTTCTGAGGCTTTTCTAAATAGGTAAGCAGCATGTTTTTATCCTCACCGCCACCTGTAAGCAGATCACGCATTTCCTGTGCCTCTTTTACAATAATTACCTGGTGGTTCGACATCATCGGGAACCGGTAAGCAGCATCTAACACGGTTGCAATACTATTCTCACGGCCATAAAATATCATCTGGTTAAATTCCCGTTCGCCTTCGTCAAGTACATTCTTTTCTATAAACTGGCTGAGCAGGTCTATGTAATAATGTTCCTCACCACAAAAAAAGTAGACAGGGTGATAGAGCTTCTTTTCTAAGTCCGATAATATGTCTTTATAGGATAATGCCATAATTCTACCGCCAAATTACGCCTTTCTATTCTATTCATAACTTTGTATTTCATCTTTTTATATGGGTAGCATTGTTAATTTCCCTCAACTTACGTTCCCTGCTGGTGATTTCCGCATTGAAGAGGAGGCCGGACAGCCTAGAATATTCGACCCTGTACGCAAAAAAATGGTGGTTTTAACACCTGAAGAATGGGTACGCCAACATGTGATAGAATATTTGAATAAACACAAGGAATACCCCCTTAGTTTATTGTTAGTTGAAAAGGAATTCACGTATAATAAATTAAGTAAACGGGCTGATATAGTAGCTTGCAGTAATACCGGTGCGCCCATTTTAATGGTTGAATGCAAAAGTTTTGATGTTCCTATTACACAGGAAGTTTTTGACCAGGTGGTGCGTTATAATTTGGTTATGCAGGTAAAAATACTGCTGGTTACCAATGGAATAAACATATATTGCGCCTCATTGGAGAATGGCGATTATGCGGCACTTAAAGCCATCCCATCTTATAAGGAACTAATGAGCAAATGAGTAATAAGCTGATATACCTTGACTATAACGCCACTACTCCGGTTGATAAAAGGGTGCTTGATGCTATGCTTCCTTATTTCTCTGATAAATTCGGAAATGCTTCAAGCCATACACATGCAGCAGGGTGGACAGCCAACAGGGCAGTTGAAGAAGCAAGAGCCCAGGTAAGTAACCTTATTAATTGCGATCCGCAGGAAATTATTTTCACCTCAGGTGCAACCGAAGCGGTTAGTCTGGCCATTACAGGTGTATATAAATCGTATACCACTAAAGGCAGGCATATTTTGGCTTTTGCTACTGAGCACAATGCAGTGCTTGATAACTGTAAATATGTTGGTGAACGTGGCGGGCAGATAGATATTCTGCCGGTTGATAGTGAGGGCCTGCCGGACCTTGAACAACTGGAAAGGTCAATACGGGCAGATACGGTTTTAGTATGTGCCATGTATGCAAATAATGAAACAGGTACAATATTCCCGATAAAAAAAATTGCCGAAATAGTTCATGCAAAAAAAAGTCTGTTGTTTTGCGACGCTACGCAGGCTGCAGGTAAAGTTCTGCTCGATGTACAGGAAGAAGGAATTGACCTGATGAGTATTTCAGCACATAAAATGTACGGGCCTAAAGGGGCCGGGGCCCTTTATATACGCAGAAAAGATCCACGTGTGAAGGTAACTCCTCAAATACATGGTGGCGGACAGGAAAGAGGAATACGATCAGGCACTCTAAACGTACCTGGAATTGTAGGATTAGGAAAAGCCTGTGCCATTGCTGGCGCTGAAATGTGGGACGATGCCGAAGGGCTTTCCGTACTACGTACCTTTTTAGAACAAAGCCTGCTCGACCTTGGCAATGTATTTGTGAATGGTAGCCAAAAACATAGGTTACCCCATGTCACCAACCTTGCATTTGCAGGCATACAAGCCGACAGGTTAATTGCCCAACTACCTAATATTGCAATGGCAATGGGTTCTGCTTGCACTTCCGCATTGCCTGAGCCATCGCACGTATTAAAAGCAATGGGCAGGGAACAATATGCAAATTCTTCGATACGTTTCAGCTTGGGCAAATACACAACTAAAGAAGAAATAGAAACGGTTATTTCTCAGTTAAGCGAGGTGGTAAGGAAAATGAGAAGTGAAACCTAAAGATGTTTCTTTAGTGAACGCATTGCAAACAACAAAGAGGCCAGACACAACAAGGCACCCATAAAAAATGGTGCACCCGGAAAATAAACCGGCGCATCTTTACCTGTAAAGTAATGAAATAGTCCTGTCATTAGCATTGGGCCAAAAATAGAAGTCAAACTCACAAGCCCTGTTAAACCACCCTGCAATTCTCCCTGCGCATTAGCAGGCACCTGGGTTGACATAATTCCTTGCAATGCAGGGCCTGCAATACCACCCATAGCGTACGGTATTAAAAAAACAAACATCATCCACGATTGATTTGCCAAACCAAACAGCATTAAGCCTACGGTATATAACATTAAGCCTACATACACCGACCACTTCTGCCCGATTTTAGGAATTACAATACGTATAAGTCCACCTTGAACGGCACCAACCAAGAGCCCTACAAGTGCAAGAGAATAGCCTACAGTTGCTTCATCCCAATTAAACCTAAGCATTGTAAAGTATGTCCATGTAGATTGCACAGCATGTGCAGCCATATAAATGCAAAGAATAGAAACAACCATACCCAATACAACAGGATACTTACCTAATTGCTTCAATGAGCCAATAGGGTTCGCACGCTTCCAATCGAACTTACGACGGTTTTCTTTTGGCAACGATTCAGGAAGAATAAAATAACCATATAAGGTATTCAGTAATGAAACACAGCCTGCAACAATAAATGGAATACGTGGACCTATCTTTCCTAAAATGCCTCCCAAGGCAGGGCCCACCATAAATCCAAGACCAAATGCCATTCCTATCAATCCGAAATTCTGTGCACGCTTTTCAGGTGTGCTTATATCTGCAATATAGGCTGTACCCGTAGTAAAACTTGCACCCATCACACCTGCTACTACGCGTGTAGCAAACAGCCACCAGATTGTTGGAGCAAAAGCCATTACAAAATAATCGAGTCCAAAACCAAGTAATGAAAGTAATAGAACAGGTCGGCGTCCGTACCTGTCACTTAAGCCCCCCATAATTGGTGAAAACAAAAACTGCATTATTGCAAATGCTGAAACCAGCCATCCACCCCATAGGGCAGCAGTGCTCAGGTCTCCGTGTATAAGTTGAGCAATAAGCTTTGGAAAAACAGGAATAATAATTCCCAGCCCCATTACATCTAAAAACAATGTAACGAATATAAATCCTAATGCTGCTGTTTTCTTGTTATCTGCCATGGGTAAGAAATCAAATGCCAAAATAGTGGTTTTAAACATACAACAGGTTATATCTATATTATGATTTGCCAATTGTGGGAAACGGAATTAATTATTTTTACTCTTACACATTAAAATGCAGGAATGAAAAATTCGCGCTTGTCCTCATTGGCAATATTGATCAGCATATTCTTCTTTTGGGGATTTGTAGCTGCTTCCAATGGAATACTTATTCCTTTATTTAAAGAAATATTTACGCTATCGCAATTCAAATCGCAATTGGTTGACCTTGCATTTTATGTGGCCTATTTTCTCGGTTCTGCTATTTATTTCTTCATAACAATTTCGTATGAAGACCCTATTCAACGAATAGGATATAAGAAATCGCTTATCATTGGACTATTGGTATCCGCAATAGGAGCAATCGGGTTTATTCCGGCAGCCAATATGCATTCATACCCCATGTTACTTTCATGCATGTTTATTATAGGGCTTGGCTTTACCATTCAGCAAATAGTAGCTAATCCCTATGTAATTGCATTAGGCTCTCCATCTACCGGTTCACATAGGTTGAACTTAGCGGGTGGAATAAACTCATTTGGCACAACCATCGGGCCCGTGCTGTTAAGCCTTGCACTGTTTGGGCAAATAAGCAGTTCATATACTCCGGTTGCTGATATTTCAAACGTAAAAATTCCATCCATCATACTTTGCGGCATGTTCTTACTTTGCGCAACCATACTTGCTTTTTCATCGTTACCTGCAATAACTGAACAAGAGAAACCTGAACGTAAACCTGAAGCACTTAAATATCCTCAGTTGACATTAGGTATGCTTGCTATTTTCTTTTATGTAGGGGTTGAAGTAACCATACAAAGTAATTTGGGCGCACTTTTAAAACTACCCGAAATAAAAGGAATTACTGCAAGCCAAATATCACCTTATATCTCACTTTATTGGGGTAGCCTAATGATTGGCAGATGGAGAGGTTCATTGACCATATTTAATCTTTCGAAAAAAGTGAGGGTCTTTTTTATGACCATTGTTCCGCTTGTTGCTTTCGTAGTAATATGTGGTATTAATTATTTACGGAACAGCAATATTTCCGATTACACTTTTTACCTGCCTTACCTGGTACTGGCTATAATAGCTTTCTTTATTAGCCAGGAAAAACCCGCACGCACCTTAATCCTCTTTAGTTGCATTGCTGGTGCATTAATGATACTAGGTCTTTTGACCAAAGGAAATATCGCATTGTTTTCCTTTATCAGTGGTGGACTATATTGTTCGGTAATGTGGCCATGTATATTCTCCCTAGCTATTGCAGGGCTGGGTAAGTACACTACACAAGGTTCTTCATTATTAATTATGATGATATTGGGAGGTGCTATTATTCCACCTATACAAGGGCTTATAGTAGATAATTACGGAGCCCACATATCTTATATAGTTCCTGTATTCTGTTTTGCATACCTGGCTTTTTATGGCTGGAAAGTGCGTTCTGTTTTTAAAGCTCAGGGAATGGATGCAGATGCTATAGTTTTAGAATAATTACAATATGAAAAAACATTATACTCTTCTTTTCGAATACGAAAAATGGGCAACAGGCAGAGTGCTTGATGCTATGAAACAGCTACCGGTGCAGGATGAGAAATGTGTGGAATGGATGGCACATATTTTAATGGCTCAGCTAATATGGTATTCAAGGTCAAATAACAAACAAATAAATTACACTCCCTGGGAAAAGAAAACGTTTGATGAATGCTTGAAGATGTATGCTGAACTAAGCGATCTCTGGTTTGCTTATTGTAATAATCTTACTGAAGAAGATTTAGGAAAGACACTTAATTATACCAATTCGAAAGGTGAGAAGTTTCAGAATACTTTACAAGATATTCTGACTCATGT